>NZ_JAICZA010000001.1 GCF_025933915.1 Mycobacterium sp. | reverse complement strand
GGACTGCCGAAATACAAGCTGCCCGAAGAGCTTGTGTTCTGGGACGAGCCGCTTCCCGTCAACGCCAACGGCAAGGTCGACCGCACCAAACTCGATGCGCTGTCCGTTGGGCGCCAGCGGATGCTCGCCGACCGTCTCGCCACCACCGGGTGAGAGGTCTGCCGCGGGGCCTAGCCGTTGGCGGGATGGAAAACCGGCACGACGAATCCGTCCTCGTCGTCACGAAAGGCGATCACCAATTCCATGTCAGCACACAGATCTTCGACGCGGCAATTCTCCACGACCGTCATCAGCCGCGGCCCCTCCTCGAGGTCCACCATCGCCAGCACGTAGGGCGTGCGTACGTCAAAAGGGGCGGCATTCTGGTGGATGACACTCCACGTGTAGAGCCGCGCGCGCCCGGCGGACGGTGTCAGAACGACGTCCTCACCCCAACAGTGCGGACAGAACGGCCGGGCGTACAACGAGGTCTGTCCGCAGGACCGGCAGGCGTTCACCATCAGCCGGCGGCCCTGCGCGGCCGACCACCACGCTTGGCCGTCTGCGTCGATCGTGGGCCGATCAGGAGCCGTCATCACTGCCTCCCGAGAATCATTGTGGCGCTATGGGTGAAGAAACCACCCATCGCGTGGACGCATGCCAACCCGGCGTCGCTGACCTGGCGCTGTCCGCATTCCCCCCGCAGCTGCCTCACCGCCTCCACCATGAGGAACATTCCGCGCATACCGGGGTGACACGAGGCCAGGCCGCCCCCATCGGTGTTGGTCGGGAGCGCCCCGCCCGGGCGAAGCGCTCCGGACTCGATGAAGGGCCCCCCTTCGCCCTTGGCGCAGAAACCGAGGTCCTCCACGGTCAGCAGGACGGTGGAGGTAAAGGAGTCGTAGAGCTGGCACACATCGATGTCGGCCGGGCTGACGCCCGCGCGCGCGAACGCCGGCGGGCCCGAGCGGGCCGCCGCCGATGTCGTGAAATCGGGCCATTGGCTCATGCTTACGTGCGACGTCGCATCGGCCGCACCGAGAATCCACACCGGCTCCTTCGCGCAATCTCTGGCCACGCGCTCGCTGGCAAGCACGACGGCGCCGCCGCCGTCGGTGCGCAGGCACACATGCTTGGAGGTGAACGGTTCGGCCAACATCGGCGCGGCCGCGACGTCGGCCACGGTGATGCGGTCACGCTCAAACGCGTTGTCGTTCATAACCGCCCACTCGTGGGCCGCGACGGCGACTTCTGCCAATTGGTCGACGGTTGTGCCGAACTCGATCATGTGGCGCCTAGCTGCCATGGCGTACTTGGCAATGAGGGTCGCGCCGTAGGGCGCCTCGTACTGCAGCGCGCCACCGGTGCCCATCGCGGCAGCCGACGCGCGCACCCGTCGCTTGACGTCGGAGCGCGCGGTCGATGCGTAGGTCAACAGAGCGACCTCGATTTCGCCGGCCGCGATTGCGGCGGCGGCGTGCCCGGCCATCACTTCCCACGAGGATCCGCCGACGTTGGTCGCATCCACCCAGGTAGGTCGCAGACCGAGGTACTCGCTGACTTCCACGGGGGGAAGCAGCGTTCCGTGCCCGCCGAAACCGTCGATGTCCTCCTTCGCGAGCCCGGCATCTGCGACCGCCCGCCGCGACGACTGGGCCATCAGCGCCATGGCGGTCTTGTCGGGTACCCGGCCGCAGTCGGACAGGGCTGCGCCCACGATGGCGACGCGGTTCGATGGCATAGCTATGGTTATCACATCGAGGTCGCGGCTGATAATGGCCATTGACGATATTATGGAAACGTGATTCTCGGTCCGCTACCGTGAGCCTATGACGACGGCGCTGCGGGACGCGTTGCGGGGCGAGGCTCTGGTGCTGTGCCTGGCGCTGCTCAACTCACGCACTCCTGACATTCCCGCGGTCGCGGCCGCATGCGGGTACGACGCCGTGTACGTCGATCTCGAGCACACCTCGACGTCTCTGGATACTGCGCAGATGCTATGCACGAGCGCACTCGGCGCGGGGATTTCCGGCCTGGTGCGGGTGCCGTCGCACGATCCCAGTGTCATCGCGAGGGTGCTGGATGGTGGCGCAGTAGGAATCATTGTGCCGCATATTAATTCGAAGGAAGAGGCGGAACGAGTGGTCCAAGCCGCGCGTTTTCCGCCGATCGGCAACCGGTCCATTTCGGGTCCCAATGCGGTCAGTGGATACGCGCCCCGAGAGGCGGCGCAATTGGCGGAGCTGCTCGAACGCCGCACGGTGGTGGCCGTGATGATCGAGACCCCGGAGGCGGTCGAGGCATCCGACTCCATCGCCTCGGTAGACGGCATCGACATGATCCTCATCGGACCGAGCGATCTGACCGCCGAAATGGGCATCCACGGACAGTATGAGAATAGCCATTTCCACGGTGCAGTAGAATCGGTCGCGGCGGCTTGTCGTAGTCACGGTGTGGCGCTCGGTATCGCCGGAATAAAGTCAGTTGACCTGCTGAATCGATTCGTGGGACTGGGATTGCGATTCATCTCGGCCGGCACTGACATCGGGATGATGACCGAGGCGGCCACAACGCGCGCGCAAGTGCTTCGCGGACTGCAGAGCCGCCGCGATGACCAGCGTGACGAATGACACCGAGTAGCCGAAGCGACGCCAACCCAACAGGAGGACCGGATGCCGACAGCCATCTACACCGAACGTGTCACCGACCCAATGGCGTGGACGGGCGGGGACTTCGCGAGTAAGGAAGACTTCGCCTTCGATCTGTCCGCCCGCAATGTGGCTGCGCTGGAATCGATCCTGACCAAGACCGCGAACAAGGACCGGGACGACATCACGCCCGAGGACGCTCGCCACCCAGACCTCGACGACGACCTGGCACGGCTCTATCGGGATCTGATGTTCGGGAAGGGACTCGCGTGCGTGCGCGGCTTTCCGGTCGAGCAGCATTCGATCGAAGACCTCGAACGCATCTACTGGGCGTTCTGCACGCATCTCGGCTATCTGGTGTCGAACAACTCCTTTGGGCACCGCATGGTGCGCGTCCAGGAAGAGATCCTGCCCGGCGGGGTGCAACCCGCCCGCGGCACGAAGTCTCGCGCTGAACTGGCGATGCACAATGACGCCGCCGACATCCTGTCGCTGCTGTGCGTCTACCCGGCGGCGCATGGCGGCGAAAGCCAGTTCGCCAGCGGCCCTGCCGCGCACAACCGAATCGTGGCCGAACGGCCCGACCTACTCGACGTGCTCTATCAAGGCTTTCCGCACCACCGACGCAGCGAACAGCCCGATGACCAGCCCGATATCACCCCCTACGACGTGCCGGTCTTTTCCCAGATCAACGGGCGAATCTGCATCAACTTCACCTATAGCAGCATCTTGCCGGCGATGAAGACCCTGGGCCGCGAATTCACCCCGAAGCAACAAGAGGCCGTCGAGCTGCTCCGCAACATACTCGTCGAGCAGCAGGTCGAATTCCGTTTGGAATCCGGGGAAGCGGCCGTGGCCAACAACTTCGCGATGTGCCACTCCCGGTCGGACTTCGTCAGCAGCAACGATCCCAAGAAGGCCCGCTGCTTCCTCCGCGCGTGGATGGAGGTCCCGCGGGAAGATCGTCGGCTGCCGATCGGTCGCGAGTACTTCCACATGGAAAACAAGGATCTGCGGCTCGGATACGACGTGGTGCCCGGCCGCGACGGCGCGATCGCGCGCAACGACTACCGCAACGTCGACACCGCGCTGGCCGACATGTTCAAGGCGGCGCAGGCCAAACCCAAGGCGCGGCCGTGACCACGGGTGCGAAAGGCGCACCAGGGAGATGACCGACGCGCCACGACCACGGTTGGTCGTCGAGCGGTGGACCGACCCCGCCGCGGGGGAGGTCCTGGAACCTTCCGGCATCGACATCGTCAAACTCGATCTGACCGCACCCGCCGAATCAGGTTGGGCAGCACTGGAGTCCGCGCATGGGTATCAGGTCGCAACGCGAACCGATGTTGCCTCCGTCGCCGACGGCGCGCAGTGGCTGGCCGGGGAGGCATTGATCGCGCGCTGCCCGTCCCTGCTCGCCGTCTGTTCGGCTGGAGCCGGATACGACGTCATCGATGTCGATGCGTGCACCCGCGCGGGGGTGGTGGTGTGCAACAACTCCGGGCCGGGAGCCGAGGCGGTGGCCGAGCACGCCCTCGGATTCATGCTCGACCTCGCCAAGAAGATCACCGTCTCCGACCGGGCATTGCGCGGCGGTCCCCTCGGCGATCGGCTTGCCTTGCGTGGAAGTCAGCTGCTTGGCAAGACCCTCGGCGTCGTCGGGCTTGGTGCCATCGGGGGCAGGCTCGTCGAGTTGTGCGCGCCGTTCGGCATGGAGGTGCTGGTCTTCGATCCGTATCTCGACGAGGCGGCCGCACGGTCCCGCGGGGTGCAGCTGGTGACGCTGGGCGAGCTCGTTGAGCGTTCAGACTTCGTGCAGGTGACCTGCCCTCTGACCAGCGAGACGCGCGGGCTCATCGGCAGAACACAGTTCGCCGCGATGAAACCGACCGCCTTCTTCATCACCACCGCGCGCGGGCCCGTCCATGACGAGGAAGCGCTGCTCGACGCGCTGGTCAGCGGCGGTATCGCCGGGGCGGGCCTCGATGTGTTCCACCAGGAGCCGCCCCGGCAGGACAATCCGCTGCTTGGGCTCGACAACGTCGTTGCAACGCCGCACACCGCCGGCATCACCGTGGAGGCCGCGCGGGACATCGCGGTCGCGACCGCCACCCAGTGGCGCGCGATCTTCGAAGGCTGCATGCCGCCGCGTTTGCTGAACCCGGAGGTCTGGCCTCGCTACTGCGAAAGATTCCACGACGTCCTCGGTATTCACCCGAGTGCCGGCGTCACCGCGGCCGCCCAGTGAAAACGACTACTCCACAACGAGTTTAAGAGAAGGGCCCACGATAGGTGACTCAATACCACACGATCGACGTCGAGGTCAGGGGTCATACCGCCTGTGTGACCCTCAACCGTCCCGAGGTGCTCAACGCGATCAACGACGAGATGATCGCCGAATTGGCCGTGGCGTATGCGGAAATCGAACGCTCACAGGATATCTGGACAGTGATCATCACGGGTGCCGGCCGTGCCCTGTGCGTCGGAGCGGATGTCAACAAGGCTGCCGATCACGACATGGAGAACGCGGCGGGGATCGATAACCAGGGCGAGCCCATCCTCAGCTCGATGCGGCAGTGGGACGCGCCGCAGGAGGCGACGCCGCCGTGGCTTCAGATGACCAAGCCGATTATCTGCGCGGTGAACGGCATCGCCTGTGGTGCGGGAATGGACCTCGTGACCACGGCGGACATCACCATAGCGTCCGAGCGCGCGACGTTGATGGACCCGCACGTCAGCATTGGCGTGACGTCCGGGCGTGAAGGGGTCAGGCTCGCCCGCATTCTCCCGTTGCCTGTGGCGATGCGGCTGATCTTGATGGGTAAACACGAAAAGCTTGACGCACAGCGCGCTTATGATTTGGGTGTCTTCACCGAGGTGGTCACGCACGATGCGCTCATGGCACGCGCCTGGGGGATCGCCGACGTAGTGAACTCGAATGCGCCGCTGGCGGTGCGGGGTTCACGGATGGCCGTGCGCAAGGGGCTGACGATGCCCATCTACGAGGCGGAGCTGCTCGCCGAGAATTACCGGATGAAGGTGGCGCTGACGAAGGATGCCATCGAGGGGCCGCGCGCCTTCCTCGAGAAGCGCAAGCCGGACTGGAAAGGCCTGTAGGCACTGTAGCGCCTGGGCCAGCGCGCTACGCCATCCCGAAGAAGTTCTTCGCGTTGGTGGACAGCACCTTTCGCTTGGTCTCCTCGTCCAGACCCTCGGTCGCCTTGTTGGCGACCTCGAGACTCCGCGGCCAGTTGGTGTCGTTGTGTGGGTAATCGGTCTCGAACATGAGCTGGTCCGGCCCGACCAGATCCAGGATGCGGAACGCGACCGGATCACCGAAGGTGGAGAACCACACTCGACCGGGTACCTGGCTGCTCGGTGGTTCGGTCAGCAGCGGGTGAATGCCGCCCCATGCGCGTCGGTCCTCCCAGACCTCGTCGACACGCTGCAGGTAGTAGGGGATCCAGCCCGCTTGCGCCTCGGCGAACGCAAGCTTGAGGTCGGGGAACTGCATGAGCTTGCCGGAGAACAACCAGTCGACCATGGCGATGGTGCAGTTGACCGCCATCAACGCGCTCGTCACGACGTGCGGAGAGTCGGGGGAGGACTTGGTGAGCGAAGAACTCGACCCGATGTGCAGCATGATCCCCACCCGGTTTCGCTCGCACGCGGCGAAGAACGGGTCCCAATAATCGCTATGAATGGACGGCAGGTCGAGACGGGAGGGCAGCTCGGAGAAACACACGGCGTGCATTCCCTTGGCGGCGACCCTTTCGACCTCTTTCGCAGCGAGCTCGACGTCCCAGAGCGGGATGATGCCAAGCGGGATCAGCCGACCGTTCGAATTGGCGGCCCACTCGTCGATCTGGAAGTCGTTGTAGGCCTCGACGCAGAGCTTGGCGAGTTCCTTGTCCTTGCCGTAGAGGAAGCGTTGACCGCAAAAGCGGACGAGCGTATTCGGGAAGCAGGCGGAGGCCTCGATGCCGGCAATGTCCATGTCCGCGAGCCGATCCGCAGGACGGAAGCAGCCGGGGCGCATCTCGTCATAGGTGATCGGGTCGGTGGTGAGTTCGTCGAGTTCGTACCCGGCCGCCGCGCTGATGAGCGGAATCGGGATGACCGCATCCTCGTAATGCCAGATGTCGGCGTCGCGGCCCTCGTCGTCCTCGATGAACGCGACATCGGAGGTGACGGTCGGATCCATGCGGCCCCGGGTGCGAACGATCCGCGGGCCGATGTCGCGATAGCGCTCGGGCAGCCGGCTGGTCCACAAGTCGGCCGGTTCCACCAGATGGTCGTCCGGCGAGACGATTAGGATATCTGCGCTCAAGGCTGCACTCCTTTGACAACGGTCTGCGGCTTCAATTGGCGGCGCGCTGATTCGGAAATGAGAATGACCGTTTCCACGGTACCGCATGACGTCGACACGGCACTCCCGGGCACCTCCACACCGTCACCGCCCCGAGACTGTTGCCATAGCGGCCCACTGGCAGGCCGTTGAGAGCGGGGGCCAAGGCTGGCAATGGCCAGTTAACGGCAGTGAGAATCAACATACGCGTGTAGGTAGATCGCACATTTTCCGCGCCGAACGCGTATTCTTGCTGCATTATGCCTACGAAGAAGCGCGCCGGTCCCGAGTTCGAACCCGGCTTGGAATTGGTCGATACGGACGTCGAACTGCCCGGCGTGTGGCAGCAACGCACGATCGAGCGGCGGCTGAGCACCGCCAGAGCGCGTGCCCTCGCGCGTAGTTCGCGGTTTTTGGCTACCGCGCTCGAACTGGTAGAGGAGTCGGGTAAGGCCGACTTCACGATTCAGACGCTCATTGACAGGTCGAATCTGAGCCTCCGGGCGTTCTACCAACACTTCGCAGGCAAAGAAGAACTCATGTTGGCGCTCTACGAAAACGTCACAAGTCAGTTCACCGAGAACATCCGCCAGGAGGTCGCTGCGGCCGACGGTCCGATGGAGCAACTCGAGGCCTTCTGCCGCGGCGTGCTGTCCCGCGCTGAGTCGTCGGAAGCCGTGGGCGGCCGGGTCATGACGATCTACAACTTGAGCCTGGAGATCGAGCGGCCGGACGACTTCGCAAAGGTGTGGGAACCTCATCTGAAACTGCTGACGAAGATCATCACGTCGTGTGCGCGGGCCGGACTGGTACGCACCGACCTGACCCCCACGCAGCTGACCACGTTGCTGAACACCACGCTCACCGCACTCGCCCAAATCGGCGTTTTCCATCTGGGCGGCAAGAGTTCGAAGCTGACCGAGGACCAGTTGTGGGCGTGGTGCAAACAAGCCGTCACACCGCCTACCGCCGATGTCAAGGCCAGGCCCGCTCGCAAGGCAGCACCGCGTGCGACGTCCGCCAGCCGGGCCGGACGGCCAAAGAAACTAACGGGGTAGGCCGAGCCCACGCTGCGCGATGATGGTGCGCTGGACCTCGCTGGTGCCCGCATAGATCGTGGTGCCCAACGAAAATCGCAGTGAGTGGTCAAACCGCCCGCGTTCGGGAGCGGTCGGCTCGAGGTAACTGCGTAAGCCGTCGGCACCGACGAGTTCGACCACGTCCTGGCTGGCACGTTCGAGCGCCTCGGTACTGAACACCTTGGACATCGGGCCCTCGGCCACCGGTGTGTCGCCCTGTTCCAGCATCCACACGCACCGCCGCTGCAACAGCATCGACACCTCCGTCTCCATCGCGACGCGGGCGAGCCGACGCCGCACGTCGCTATTCGCGATCGGTCGTGAGCCATCGTCGGACAGACTGGTGGTGGCCCAATGCTCGGCATGCTCCAACAGCCGAATCAGATGCGGACCCCAACCCGAGGCGTGCTCGTCCTGCAGGGAAAGCCCGAGCACTTGCCAGCCCCCATCGACCTCGCCAATGCGCCACTCGTCACCGATGCGGACATCGCTGTAGAAGGTGATGTTGGTGCGTTCTCCGGAAAGGGTCCACACGGCCTGTGCCTCAAACCCATCGGAGTCACACGGCACCAAAAACATCGTCAGCCCCTTGTGTTTCGGCTTATCCGGGCTCGTTCGCGCAAGCAGGAACACAAAATCGGCGATGTGACCGTTGGTGGTGAACATCTTGGAGCCGTTGATCACCCATGGCGCGTCTTTCCCCGAGCCGTCGCGCACGGCCTTGGTGGCAGCCGCCGCTACATCCGATCCACATTCCGGTTCGGTGAAGCCGAGAGCGATGGTGATGTCACCGCTGATCGCACCGGCCAGAATGCGATCCTTCAACGCCGGGGTGCCGACGTCGCGGATGATCGACGCCACCATCCTGGTCGTCTCGGAGAGGTACACCGGCGCGTCAAAACGCATCAGTTCCTCTTTGACGACCTGGTCCTGCCACGCGTTACGGTTTTGTCCGCCGAACTCGACGGGCCAGGCCGGGGCGAAATAGCCCTTGTCAACTAGGCTTTTGGCGAACTCGTCGTCGTGTGCGACGCCGCTACGGGAGATGCGTTCCTCGAATTCGGGAGTCAACACGTCCTGAAGGTGGGCGCGGATCCCGTCGCGGTAGGTCGCAGTATCTGCATCGAGCTGAAAATGCATGTATGCACGCCAATCTGTCGTCACACACGGCCCCGGGCGGCGGGGTCGGTAATGCTAATCTCGCTTTTGAGAGTAACCATATCCGCATGTGATGGGGACGATTGTTGTGGATCTGAGCGTAACGGGCGAACAGCGGCAGTTGGTGGATTCGTTCGCCGCGCTGTTTGCCCGCGAGTCGACCTCCGAGCGAGTCCGGGCGGCTGAGCCGTCGGGCTTCGATCTCAAGCTGTGGAAAGCGCTGCAGGAGACCGGGACAGTGCAGATGGCGGTCGGTGAGGCGGCCGGCGGATGGGGCGCCTCCGAACTGGAACTCGCGCTGATTGCCGAACAGTTCGGCCGCGCAGTTGCGTCGGCGCCGGTCATCGAAGCACAGGTTGCCGCGCGATTGCTGGCCCAGTCCGGCGAGGCGTGCGCAGGGCTGCTAAGCGCGGCCCTCGCGGGTGACCAACTGGTCACCTTCGCGCCGCGCGTCGGACGCGGTAGGCAGCTGGGGTTGGTGCCCGGCGGGGCCGTGGCAGACCATGTGATTGCCCTGGCTGAGGGACGCCTGCTGCTGGTGCCGATCGGGAAGAACCGCAAGGCGGTGGGAAACCTTGCATCAATGCCGCTGGCGGACATCATGATTGAAAATGAGTACATCGTGCTCGCCGACGGAAAACGGGCGCGCGATCGGTTCGATGGCGCTCTCGATTTATGGCTCACGCTGACCGCTGCCGCGTTGGCGGGTGCGGCCAGGAAGGCCGTGGAAATCGGCGTCGACTACGCCAAGCAACGTCACGCCTTCGGAACCGCGATCGGCACCTTCCAAGCGGTGTCGCACCCGCTGGCCGACAGCGCTACCGCCGCCGACGGCGCGCGGCTGCTCGGGCTTGAGGCGGCGTGCGCATTTACCGATGAGCCCGATCGCGTTCGCGAACTGGCTGCGATGGCTTTCGCATTCGCCTACGAGACGGCGCGCGACGCCACGCGACGCAGCTTGCACATCCACGGCGGATACGGGTTCGGCATGGAGGGCGACATTCAGCTCTACTACCGCCGAGTGCGGGGCTGGGCAATGGTTTTCGGCGAGCCCGCCGTCGCGTTGGACCGCGTGGCCGATGCGCGCTACGGGGACGGCGAGGGCTGACCAGGATTGCGAGACGCCAAGATCGCAAAGCTCAGCGTCGCTCGTGCCGCGAGCCGGTTTCGGCCGACGTCGGAGACGTCGACGCCGACAACTACCATGTGTTTTCCTGCGCGCACCAACGTGGCGGTCGCACGCGCGGGGCCATCGACGATCGGCGCCAGAAAATGGATGGACATGTCCGCGGTTCCCGCGCCTCCGCCGTCGCCGGCATATTTGACCGCAAGGCGCCCCGCGGCGACATCGATGAGCGTGGCTACGAGTCCACCCTGCAACGCCCCGCGAAGGTTCATCAGGTCCGGTCGGTTGTGCAGGTCAACGACGACTGAGTCATCGGTATCGACGACGTCGAAGAACGGCAGCTTGGCGAAAAGATGCCCCGGAATGGTGACGTCCATTGGGCGTGTCGGCGCGGGTGAGTTGGTGGTCATCGGCGCAACGTTAGACGTCGGACCGGACCTGATCTTTGACAGCCAGGACAACCGGGCGAGCGTTCCGCCAGTTCGGTACCCCTTGCTCCTCGCCCGCAGTGGGGAGCTTGTCCTGGCGGATCTGCGCCCAGTGGGAGTGATTCAATTGGTGCAACGCGAAACACGATTGCAGCGAGTTGTAGAAGCCCATATTGTCGACCGATTGGTTTACCGACTCCTTGATGAGCAGGGCCGCCATCGTGGGCACCTTCGTGATGCGCCGCGCCATCTCGAGCGTGCGCTCGGCGAGTTCGTCGCGCTTGAAGATCTTGCTGACCATGCCGAGCCGGTAGGCCTCTTCGATACCGATCGCGTCACCGGTGAGCATGAGCTCCTTCGTGCGTCGCGGTCCGAATTCCCAGGGATGGCCGAAGTATTCCATGCCGCACATTCCCAGCCGCGTTCCCACCACATCGGCGAAGCGCACCTCGTCGCTTCCCACGATCAGATCACACGCCCAGATCAACATGAGCCCTGCCGAGAACACGTCGCCATGCACCTGGGCGATAGTGATCTTGCGCAGGTTGCGCCATCGCAGGTTGTTCTGAAAGAAGTAGTGCCACTCCTGGAGCATGGTCCGCTCGGCGCCGTCGCGGGTACCGCCGTTGATAGTGACGGTGGGGTGCTGGCCCGGCCCCGGGCTGAACTCGGCGCGCGCCTGCTTGGAGCCGATATCGTGGCCCGACGAGAACATCGGGCCCTCGCCGGCGAGGATGACGACGCGGACGGTGTCATCGGCCTCGGCGCGGGCGAACGCCTCGTCGAGTTCGACCAGCATGCCCCGATTCTGGGCGTTGCGCTGGTCAGGGCGGTTCAGCGAAATCCGAACGATCATGCCGTCGTCGAAGGTCTCCCGCTTCAAGAATTCGTAATCGTTCACCGTTCGCCCCTTCTGTCATCCGTATCCGGTAATGGTGTTATCAATATATGAGAAGTTATGTTCTCACGGATCGGGCGGGTCGTGACCGGAAGGGGTGCAGATGGTGGACGGTCAACGGAAGCCGCGAGTAATTCTGTGGGGTCCGGGTCAGGTCGGCATCGGTGCATTGCGTGCCCTCATCGCGCACCCAGGCCTAGAGCTAGCCGGCGTGGTGGTACATGCGGAAGCCAAGGACGGCAAGGACGCCGGCGACCTGTGCGGAATGCCCGAGACCGGCGTCATCGCCACGCGGAACATCGGTGCCGCACTGTCGGTGGACGCCGACGTGGTGGCCTACTTCGCATCGGGCGACTATCGCTACTACGAGGCGGCGCAGGACATCGCGCGCTGCCTGCGCGCGGGTAAGCACGTCGTCTCCACCTCACTGGTTCCCATGTGCTATCCGCCCGCAGCCGACAAGGAAACCGTGGAACTGCTGGAGGCGGCGTGCGCGGAGGGTGGCACCAGCTTCTTCAACAGTGGCGTCGACCCCGGCTGGGCGAACGATGTGATCGCGCTGACGATGACAGGCTTCAGCAGTCGAGTCGAGGGCATCACCATGCTCGAGATCCTCGACTACGGCCCCATCAATCAACCCGACATCATGTTCGACTTCATGGGATTCGGCCACACCCCGGAACATCCGGCGCCGCTATTCGATCCCGAGCGTCTTGCCGCGTTGTGGGCACCCACCGTCCACCTGGTCGCCGACGGCGTCGGACTCCCGCTCGACCGCGTCGAGGTATCCATCGAAAAATGGTTGGCCACAGAGCGATACGAGGTTGCGTCGGGCTGGATCGAGCCGGGGACCATGGGAGGTATGCGCTTCAAGCTCGCCGGCATGGTGGGCGGCGAGGAGCGTGTTGTGCTCGAACACGTCACTCGCATGGGCACCGGTTCCGCACCGGATTGGCCGCGGCATCCATCACCACACGGTGGCTACCGGGTCATCGTCGACGGCCTGCCCACCTATACCGTCGACATCGAGATGCATGGGCGCGGGAACAACATGCGCGGCCTGACCTACGCGACTGTCATGCGCGAACTCAATGCCATCCCCGCCGTAATGGCCGCGCCACCTGGTTTGCTCTCCACCCTCGATCTGCCTCTGGTGACCGGTCCAGTGCGCGGCGGAACATGGCAAGGCGTGTTGCCCGCGATGGCAAAGTCGTGAGCGAGCCAGCGGTCCCGCTGACGTCGACGGACCTGTGGGAGGTCATGCGCACAGCGTCGACGGTGCGACGCTATCGCGACGAACCGGTCTCGGACGAGGCCATCGATGCGTGTCTGCGCGCGGCGAGTTGGGCTCCGTCCGGAGGCAATCAGCAGCCGTGGAAGTTCGTCGTTCTGAGATCGAGTAGCGTGCGCGATGTGGTCACAGCCGCGGCCCACAAGACATGGGACGTCATGACTGAGTTCTATCGGCTTTCGATGCCCGGAAACGAGGCTGACGACCCCAAATCACGTGTTTTGCGAACGATGGCTGAGCACATGAGCGTTGGTGGCGCGGCCCCTGTGCTGGTGCTGTTCTGCGTCCAGCCGCAGCGAGGAACCACCGAACTACAGCAGGGGGGGTCGATCTTTCCCGCCGTCCAGAACTTCCTGTTGGCTGCCCGGGCGCAAGGCCTTGGGGCGGCGATCACCCTGTGGCAGGGTTCTTGCGAGGATCAGTTGCGGTCCATGGTCGGAATTCCGGACGACTGGCTCACCGCGACGCTGCTTACGGTGGGCTGGCCCAAGGGCGGGCACCACCCGGTGCGCCGCAAACCGCTTAATGAGGTGGCGGCGATCGATAGTTGGGACCGGCCTTGGAGTGCGACAAGGGAGTGACAGTGCGCAACCCGGATCTCGTTGTACCTGCGGATCTTTACCGATGGACGGCCGCAACATGATTGCGCCACGCTCGCATCGGCGGGGGCCGTGGAAGTCGCGGGCTGCTGCTATTTGACCTGACAACTACGATTATGCCTCGCCGAAAACAATTGTTCTCTTTTCAGAGAGGCTGCCGATCCTGCGACTCTGGGCCTTTCCGTGAACAATCCGCCCGAGTCGGGTATCCGGGCTTTGAAGAGCGCCTGCAGGATTGGTGTTCGTTCTCAACGAATCTGGGCCAACCACGGCCGGCGGGTGGCGGCGCTTATCAGTATTGGTACCGGGCTTTCAGGATCTTGACTTCGCTGTCGTGTGCTCGGTACACGAGCCGATGTTCGTCGTCGATCCGCCGGGACCAATACCCGGACAGTTCCCCTGTGAGTGGTTCTGGTTTTCCGATCCCTCCGAATGGGTCGCGTTGGATTTACCGATGAGTCGGGTGATCCGACGGGCCATCTTGCGGTCGGAGGGTAACCAAAACAGGAAGTCCGCCCAGACGTCAGCATCGAAGCTGATACTCCTCACTCCTGCCGGCCGGCCATCTCCTGAAGTTCGTCGATCGAGTTGGTCTAAGTGGTCGGGCGGGGGCGGCTGGCCTTGTCCCGCGCGACGGCACCCATGAGTCGCCGCGCATTTTCAGGTGAACGCAGTAGGTAGACCGTTCTTGCCACGAGCCGTAGTCGGCGGCCGACATGAGCACCGCGTCTCCGGCCCTCGAGGTAATGCGCACGGGCTCATGGTCGGTGTGACCTGTTCGAGCAGCGGGAAAGAGGCGCTGCCGGGCTTCACTTGCGCTGATACTCGAACGGGCAATCGGCATCCGCAGTGGGTCGTTCAGCTCGTGATGAGGAGTTCGACGGCAACAGTGCGGACCGAAGCCGCTCGGCTCGTCGACTGCCGCCGTCACCAGGGGCACCGAGTCAGCAGAAGCGGACGGTCAACGTCGCCAGCCCAAAGATCTTTCGGCCGTTGGACTTCGCGCCGACAATCACGACGCCGGTGCGGGTCGCCGGGTCCAGCGCCTTGATCCGGCCGCTGAACTCGATGTCTGCGCCCTCGGCAGCAGACACGATGACGGGCTGGGACAGCCGCACAGCGTAGCGGGTGATCGCGCCGGGGTCGCCCGTCCATGCTGAGGCGTATGCGGCACCCAAACCCATGGTCAGCATCCCGTGGGCGATCACATCGGGCTGTCGCGCCAGCTTGGCGATGTTCTCGTCCCAGTGCAACGGGTTGGCGTCGCCGGCCACGCCGGCGTAGTTCACCAGGTCGCCGCGGGACAGTCGGACGTGCCGCACCGGTAGCTCGTCGCCGACGTTCACGTCATCGAAGGACTGCGTTCCCGGGGTGCGGGTCGTACCTCCTTGGGCGATCCGGACCTCGCCCACGGGGCGCACGGTCTTCTGGTATGCCACATCGGGTTCGTCGGTTCCGAGGAGGTTCACGTCGTGCATCACCACCTTTTGCACGGCCGCCCTGATGGCCGGATCGACATCCTCGGCGGTGATGCCGACGACCGTGGTGTGCAGGGTGTGCACCCGCTCGCCTGCAGTGTCGGTGAAGGTGTTGGTCACGGTGATCAGGTCTCTGCCGGCGATCCGGCGCACCGACGACAGTTCGACATCAGTCTGCAGCTCGTCGCCGGCCACGATCGGTCGGTGCTGCTCGAAGACCTCTTCGGTCTGCAGGTACATGTCATAACCGATGACCACCGATTCGAACAGGTGCCGATTGGCCGCCATCGCCGGGGCCGATGTGAAGGTCAGCGGCGCCACCAGGCCCGAGTATCCGAGCTCCGCGGCTGCTGCGACATCCCAGTGCGCGGGCTGATAGTCCTGCACCGCACGCGCGAACTCGCGTACCTTCTCGCGGCCGACCCGGTAGGTGTCGTCCATCTGGTAGTAGTGGCCGACCCGCGATTCGGTTGTCGAGACTTCTGCCGCTGTGGTCATGAATGTGCCCAACTCTCCTATCGGCTTGTTCGACTGAGGCCGACCAGAGCACCCTAACGCGCAGACCTCGTGTCTAACGGCGCCGGCCGCTCGTCCATACGGATGTCAAATAGTGACCCGAGTTGAGCAGCTCCTGTCGCGCTTTCGCTCGACAAACTCCCAGTTAGACACTCGATTCATTGCCCGCCGTCGAAAGCTCTTGGGAGGGAGCATTATCCGTCTCCGGGGCGACACCGCGGCCGACCGTCGAGATCGATGCGCGCCGTGGCGTCACCTATCACTCGCGCCGGGTGAGCAAGCAAGCTGGCGTTACATTTCTGTGTGCTAGTGTAACTGCGTTGTCGCAACGGGCCGACGGGAAAGTGATGACCGCTGAGGAAGTCGTGCGTGCGGAGATCGCCGCATGGAGCCGCAACGATGTCGATGAAGTCATGAGCCACTTCGCCAAGGACGCCACATTCGACATCGGCCCTTCCTGGCCACGGCTATCAGGTCGCGACGCGATCCACGAGATGATGAAGGCCTTCTTCGCCCGCGGGACGTGCGTCGACCTCGAAATCCTGCATCTCGCCGTCGACGGCGATGTGGTGCTGATGGAGCGCCGCGATCATTGGCTCATCGAGGGAAAGCAGATGAGCTGGCCGGTCATGGGCGCGTATCAGGTGCACGGCGAAAAGATCAAAGCCTGGCGCGAATACTTCTACCCGCCCAATGAGACCTAGATGCCTCGCGCCCCCAAGGACGCTTTCGTGCTTCCCGTCCAGTTGAACAGCCCCGCAGCCCCGATGGAGTTCTGATGACCGTTCCGACCGCCCCCGCCGCATCTGATCTGTACTACGACCCGTACAGCGTCGACCTCAACATGAACCCCTATCCGGTGTTCGCCAGGATTCGCGAAGAAGCCCCGCTGTACTACAACGAGCAGCACGACTTCTACGCGCTGAGCCGCTACGACGACGTCAACAAGGGTGTCATCGACCACGAGACGTTCATCTCCGGGCGCGGAGCGCTGCTCGAGATCATCAAGTCCGGCATGGAAATACCGCCCGGCACACTGATTTTCGAGGATCCACCGATCCACAACATTCACCGCAACCTGCTGTCGCGGGTGTTCACACCGCGCAAAGTGCTTGCCCTCGAGCCGCAGATCCGCGAGTTCACCGCGCGGTGCCTGGATCCGCTGATCGGGTCGGATCGGTTCGACTTCGTCAACGACCTCGGCGAGCAGATGCCGATGCGCGTCATCGGCATGCTGCTCGGTCTCCCCGAAGACCGGCAGCGGCAGATCACCGACCACGGCGAGGAGACCCTGCAAGGGAAGACGGTCGACGCGCTGGCCACCGGTGAGGTATTCGCGGAGTTCGTCGACTGGCGCGCCGAACACCCGTCCGACGACATCATGACCGACCTCCTCAACGCGGAGTTCGAGGACGAGACCGGCACCGTACGCAAGTTGCGCCGCGACGAGCTGTTGCTGTACCTGACCGTCATCGCCACCGCCGGCTCCGAAACCACCACCCGCCTGATCGGCTGGGCCGGTAAGACGCTGGCCGACTACCCGGATCAGCGCCGTGATCTGGTGGAGAACCCGGGACTGATACCCCAGGCGATCGAGGAGATCCTGCGCTGGGAGCCGCCGGCGCTGCAGATGGCCCGCTACGTCACCCGCGATGTGGAGTACTACGGCCAGACCGTGCCGGAGGGTTCGGCGATGCTCATGCTCGTCGGCGCGGCCAACCGCGATCATCGCAGGTTCGCACCGGACGGTGACGTCTTTGACATCCACCGGGAACAGCGCTCGCACATGACCTTTGGCGCGGGCACGCATTTCTGCATGGGCAACGCGCTGGCCCGCCTGGAGGGCCGGATCGCGCTGGAGGAGATCCTCAAGCGCTTCCCGTCCTGGGAGGTCGACTGGTCCAACGCGGTACCGTCGGAGACCGCCGCGGTGCGGGGCTGGGCTGCGATGCCGACGTTGGTGTCCCGTTCCTGACGTCACCGCGCACACCGAACGTCGGCTACGGGCTTGACCGTTGCACGACGTCGGAGAGATCCCGCCGCGGCGTGGGCGGCAAGGGCGCCGCGCTGTCCGCGGCCCAGCCCACCCGTAGCAGCATCTGGGGATACCCTTGCGCGCCCCACACCTCGTCGCGGAGGGCGTCGCGCGTTTCGGGGATTTCCAGGGGTTCGGTGATCGGGCAGGTCGCCAGTCCCATCGCCGTCGCCGTCAGCAGCAGTGCGCTGGTCGCCTCGCCGACTCGCAGCTGAGCCAGACGGTCGTCGGCTTCGCTGCCGAGCACCAGGATGACGGCATTGTCGTCGGCGGGTGAGGTACCCGGCGGCTGCGCCAGGCCTGGCCCGGCGAAGATGCGACCGGGTATCGGTGCGCCACAATCGTGTTTGGGGATGTTGCGGGCCGGCACGCCGGCCCGCGAACCGTATCGACCGCTCCACCTGGCGAGCTCGACAAGGTAGTCGCGGTTGGTCGCATGCGCCTGTGCGGCTCGCTTGACGATCTCATGCAGCCTTTCCCGGGCATCAACCACGCGCAGCGTCACTCCCATCCGAGCGGCCACGGCAGCCATCGAGGCGATTTCACTCGCCGTCACCGGGCGAGCGCTGTACGTCCGCCGATCGGATCGGCGCTGCGGGATCGCCTCGGCCCAGAGGATGTCGGTGCGGTCGGGGCTGTATGGGGACACCTCGATGGCGGCGAGGTGGCTGGGGTCGGCCGGATCAGGTAGGCGATGCACGTCGGCGCGCCAACCCATCGCCGCCAGAGCGACGACGCAATGGTGAAGCGCTGCACCGCAACTCAAGATCAGGTCCCGGCCGCCCGGGTCGGTGTTGGGCAACCGCATGCCTGTATCGCCGTAGAGGTGCAGACTCGTGCGATCCACCCGCCACCGCCACGGCTGGGTGTTGTCGATGGAAGGGGCTCGGGTCGCCAGCGTGAGAACCGCATCGACGACCTCGTCGTCCGGGAAATGCCGGCCATTTACAGCAACGGGTTGCCTTTTCGCCATATCCACACGACCGCCTCCTGTCGCGCTTGCGTCAAAGCTATTATAACTGAATAATATCCTCTAAATAGGCGACGGGCAACTGGCGAGAGGGTGCTTGGGGGCGGATGGCCACCATGGCTTCCGCGCGGTCAAAGGGCGCGGCGCCCAACGTCAATCGGTCGCCCGCGCGTCGCCGGAGCATGCCGTTGCCACTGCCCATTCGGGTGCACGACCGGCTCGACTCGGGGACTTTTGGCCCTGCCGCCAGGGCCGTGCGCGACGGAAAATGGTGTTACCACTAGTTGCATATAAAGTTGGGAGGTGACGATCGTGGATCAACTGACAACCTTGGACGCCGGCTTCCTGAAGGCGGAAGACGCCGACCGGCACGTGAGTTTGGCGATCGGCGGTCTGGCGGTCATCGAGGGACCGATCCCGGACCGCGACGCGCTGATGGCGACTTTTGCTCAGCGGATCAGCCACTGCCCCCGATTCGGGCAACGCCTGCGAACGCGCCGGTTCGACCTCGGAGCACCCGAGTGGGTGGACGATCCAGGGTTTGATCTCGGTCGTCACCTTCGGCACATCGCGCTACCGCAGCCCGGAGGCGACCGAGAGCTGCTCCAGCTGGCCGCCGACGTGATTTCCCGGCGCCTGGACCGGGATCGTCCGCTGTGGGAAATCTGGATCATCGAAGGCCTCAGTGACAACCGGTGGGCGATGCTCACCAAGATCCACCACTGCATGGCCGACGGAATTGCCGCCACCCACATGCTCGCCGGCCTCTGCGACCCCGATGCCAGCGGCACCTTCGAGAGCTTCGCCAGCCATATCCGTGCCACCGAAGAACCTGAAGCGCAACGGATCTCACGGGGCATACAGAGTTTGAATCCGGTGCACATCCTGGGCGGATTGTGGAATACGTCGGCGGCCATCACGTCCGCCGCCGCCCGCACGGCCCTGGGTGCCGCGGAAATCGCCGCCGGTTTGCTGCGCCCCACAACGACATCTCTGAACGGGCCGATAACCACGTTGCGCCGCTACGGCGTCGCGCGGGTGCCCCTCGCCGACATCGCGCAGGTGTGCCAAACCTTCGACGTCACCATCAATGACGTTGCGCTGGCCGCAATCACGGAGAGCTACCGCAACACCCTGGTTCAGCGGGGCGAAACGCCGCTGCCGGATGCGCTTCGCGCGCTGGTGCCGGTGTCGATGCGGTCTGTCGACGCGTTGAACAAGACGGATAACCGCGTGTCGGTGATGCTGCCGTACCTACCGGTCGACGAGGAGCACCCGATTGAGCGGCTGCGGACCGTCCACGCCCGCTTGGACCGCACGAAGTCCCACGGCCAGCGCCAGGCGGGTCACGCATTCGTGTCGATGGCCAACCGCATTCCCTTTCCCCTGACCGCATGGGCGGTCCGGTTGTTGACCCAGCTACCGCAGCGCGGCGTGACCACCCTCGCCACCAACGTTCCCGGCCCGCGTCAGCCACTACGACTCATGGGCCAACGAGTGCTCAGCGTGTTCCCCGTCCCGCCGATCGCGATGCAATTGCGAACCGGGGTGGCAATGCTGAGCTATGCCGACGACCTGTTCTTCGGCGTTCTCGCCGACTACGAAGCCGTGGCCGACATCGACGCGTTGGCCCGTGGAATCGAGCTGGCGGTGGCGCGCCTCGTATCGATCAGCAAGCAACGCAAACGAATACATGGCCGTCGGGGGCTATCACTGGTCGCCAACGTCTAACCACATCGGTGCGCACCCGCACCGTGCGCCTATGCTGTGTGACGAGAAAAGGAGCCTGCCCAATGGACAAGATCTCGCTCACAGCTCTGGCGCGCGAGCAGTTGGCGGCCGCGCACCGGGCCGCCAGCGGCCGTAGCGCACATACGGTGTACGGCGGTCATCAACACTCACTCCGGCAAACCATGGTCGCGCTGACGGCCGGATCGGCGCTCGCCGACCATGACAGCCCCGGTGAGGCCACGTTGCAGGTCTTGCACGGGCGTGTCCGGCTGACGTCGCCCGAGACCAGTTGGGACGGCGCCCCGGGTGACCACCTGGTGATTCCGCCGACCCGCCATGGCCTGCAGGCCGTCGAAGACTGCGTCGTCTTGTTGACCGTTTCCAAAAGCGTTTAGCCAAGCCGGAGTTGGTCCGGGCTGGGACTACGGTCCGGCCACCTCGATGATGCCGTGGGCGCCACGTTCGGCGTCGACCATCGCGTGTGACACGAACGGGTACCGACCCGGTTCGCCGAAGGTCAATTCGACGAATCCGCCTTGAGCCGCGAACAATCCGAGTGTCTGGGCACCGCCCGCGCCCGGGCCTCCCTTACCGCCCAGCCGGTAGTCGCCCTCGGACCACACGGTGTCGAACTGCCCCCCGACGACGTGGAACGACGTGCCCCGGTTCGGTCCCGCGGCGAGCACCCAGATGCGAACGCGCTCGCCTACCCGAGCAGTCAGCGGCGCGTGGTCGTATTGGCGGGCGTAGCCGTTGAACACCACCAGGTCGGGCGTGTCCTTGGCGACCTTGTCGGCGTCGGCCTCGCCTCCGGGCGGGCCGAGGTACATCTCCGATTGCTCGATCAGGTATTCGCGATCCACCCGCGGCAGGTCCGGCGGGTCGATGATCACCGCCCCGAACATGCCGTTGGCGATGTGCAGTGACATCGGCATCGTCGAGCAGTGATACAGCCAGATTCCCGCCCGCGTGGCGGTGAACCGATACACCAGGCGCTGGCCGGGTTGGATGGTGCGCATCGGTCGGTCGGGGGCGAGCGCCCCGGCGTGGAAGTCGATCGAATGCCCGGTGCTGCCGTCGTTGACGAGGGTGATTTCGAAGACGTCACCGATCTTGCCGCGCAACGTGGGTCCGGGGGCGGTGCCACCGAATGTCCAGAGCCGCTGGGTGATCCCGGGTGACACCTCCCGTTGGATCTCGGTCACCGGCAACGTCAGGCGATGCTCGGCCGTTGCCGGGGGCAGCGTCGCGTCACGCGGGGTGAAGCCCGGCCCGCGGTCGGCCCCGAGGCTGCGGGCGAGGTCGCCGGGAGGGATCGTCGCGCCGGGGGCCGGCCCGTGGTGACCGGGATGCACCGAAGGCGTTGTGGGCATTGGCGCACCGGTCACCCGGACCGAAAAGACCATGCCCATCTGTCGGTGTCCGGCCACGGCGCACCAGCCGTCGAGGTTGGAGCCGATCACCCCGGCATCCAGGACGGTCGACTCGCCCGGTGCGATCCGTCCGGTGCGAGTGCCGTTGGACAGCACCAGATCGTGTTGGTCGGTGCCGGTATTGGCCAGAGTGATCTGCAGCCGGTCACCGGCGGGAACCTCGACCGTGTCCGGCACGAAGCGCATCCCCTCGATTCGGAGCGACGCTGTGGTGGTGTGACCGGTGGCGGCCACGGCCACCCGGGGTGCGGTGCCGATACCGAGCGACGACGCCGGGTCGGCCGCCACGCCGGCCGCGGTCGCCAGCACGACGACCCCGAGTCCGGCGGCGGCGACGCCGAGGCGCCGGCGCGGGGGCGCGCCCTCCGGCTGGCCCGGGGTCGTGGGCTTGTCGCGGTCCCGGTGGGCCCGCCACGCCGCCCGAACCAGCAGCGGCAGGAAGGCCGCGTAGGAGACCAGCACCAGAATCGATGCCGCGACCCGCACCAGGCTCGGAGCCGGAAGAACGCAGAGCAGCAGCCCGGCGTTGGCGACGGTGAGCCGCCACGGGGCCCCCCGCTCGAGCTCTGCGCCGGCGGCCAGCGTCGATGCGCGCCCGCCCATCACGACCGGCGCCAGGTAGGTCAGCGAGCCGAGCAGCACCTGCACCAGGAAGCCGGCCAGCACCGGCGCGGTGAGTTCGCCGGCCGCCGCGACCGCCGCCGGCCAGCTCGGCGCGATCGCCAGTGCGACGGCGGCGAAGGCCAGCGACCCGATCAGCCAGGCCACGCCGGCCAATACCGAGAGAGTGGCAAAGTCGTTGGGCCGCTTGCGGCGGATCTCGTCGAGGTGCGGCCGCAGCACGATCCCGGCGGCACCGAGATACCCGAGGGCGCCCAGTCCGGTGATCGGCGGTGATCCCACCACCGCACCGCCGGCGGTCACGGCCAGTGCGGTCAGCAAGGCCGGCAGGCCGTGGCGAGCGGCCACCTCGACCCCGGTGGCCATCCGGGTGCGCAGCATCGTCGGCCACAGCGTGACCAGCGTGCCCAGCACCGTGAGCCCCACCCAGCCGAACAAATTCACCGCCGCATGCGCGATGACGAATCGCTCGTGGATGCGGCCGGGGAGCGCCGAATTCGCCATCGCCACACCAAGGCCCGCGCCGAGGGCCAGACACACCGTCGCGGCGACGTAGTAGCGCACGGTGACGCCGAAGCGGGCGGGTAGCGCGGTGCGCATCTGCTGCAGCAGTGTCGCGCCGTGCGCCAGGGCGGCGACGGCGACCACTACACCGCCCGCCAGCACCACCGGCCACCACCGTCCCAGCATGCCTGCGACCACCGTGACGGCACCGGCGTTAAAGGCCGTGATACGCAACACTTCCGCCGTCCGCGCCGGATCCGGCGGCCGGCGCAGCAGCGCATCGGCGAAATGGCGGCTCCAGATCAGGATCGCGTTGCCGGCGGCGCCCAGGGCCAGCAGATGGACCAACAGCCAGCCGGACAGCGGAATGAACCGATGCGCGGCCGCCACCACGACGAGCGCGGCGAGCCAGGCGAACACGACCGCACCGGCACGCAGGTGCCATCCGGAACGATTCATGCCGGCACCCGACGGGCCGCGCGCAGGGCCGAATTGAGGGCGACGGCAACGAATGCGAGGACGGCGACGATGTTCAGCACGCCGCCCGCCTGCAGCGCCCAGTGGACGCCGCGTGCGTCGCCGACCGCCAGTCGCAGCAGCAGCGACACATGCAACACCACGGCCGGGCCGTACATCAGGGGGGTGTAGGGCAGTGGGCGGCGCAGCACGGCCGGCAGGATCACGGGTGCGTGCGCCATGATCATCGACAGCACAAAGCCCAGCATCACCGCGTGCACCACCGCGTCATAGCTTGCGCCGGCGGGTGTTTGGCCGATCAGCAGCCACGTCGACGCCGGTACCAGCAGCCATCCGTAGCCGGCGAGCAGGCACACCGCCATGTAGCGGGGCAGCCCCGTCGCGCGCACGGTGCGGCGGGCGACATCGAACCGACCCAGCCACGCCACCGTCGCCAACAGCGTCGCCCCGAGCAGCGGATAGCCGAACATCGGCCACAACAGCGCGGCGACGGTGGCCGCGACCATCGCCACGACGATCGCCGTGAGCAGCGCGTCGGCCCGGGTGCCGAGCATGGCGACACGGGCGAGTTCGAGGCGCTCCCCGACGATCGTGAGGATCAAAAATCCCGACAGCCAGGGCAACAGATCGGGGATCGGCACGCCGCCCAGCCACAGCAGTGCCGCTCCGGTCGCCAAAACGGCACCGCCGACCTGGACCAGAACCGACACGTCGGCGGCCCGTCGCCACAGCGGCACGTACACCGCGACCAACATCGCGGATCCGGCGAGCAACAGGACGCCCCCGAGGTTTCGGGGTGCCCGGGTGACCAGCAACACCGCGCCGGCGCCGAGGAACAGCGGGCTCAGGTAGGCCCACCAGTGCTGCGCGGCCACGGCGCGCTCCAGCGCAATCACCGTGCCGACGAACCCGAGCACCAGCAGGATGCCGTGCACCTCGGTCAGCCGGGTGGTTTCGACCGGTGCGGGGAGGCCGAGCAGCATCAGCGCCGCGTCAAGCCCTGCCAACAGCGCGAACCCGCCGGGCACCAGCAGCAGCGCGCGGGGCGGGAGGGCTCGGTCAGTCATCATGCCGCACAACGGGGTCGGGTAAGAATAGCCGGCAGGCGCCGGGTTCGGCGAACGGAATGAGAGCAAGCCCCGGTGTGTCGGTGGCGCCGAGTCGCTCCAGCATTCCCTCGACGATGCCGAGGTGGACCTGACAGACGATCGTCGGGTAGCGACGGGCCGCGTTCAGCAGAGGACAGCGGCGCAGCGCGACGCCTCGGTGCGCACCCAGCGCGTCTGGGTCGTCATCCGGCGCGAAGCCGAGGCGTGCCAGCGCCTCGAGCACGGACTGCCGCGCATCGCCGCCGGTCTGGCTGTACTCGTCGATGAGTTCGCGGCCCCACTCGACGCCGGCGGCGCGCGCGTCGCGCTCCGGGTGGGCGCTGGTGCGAGCCAGCTGTCCGGCCAGCGCGGTCGCCAAGCCCGCGTAGTCACGTATCGCCACCGCGGGGTCGGCGGCCGACGCCCGATACAACGTGGCCGGACGCCCGCGCCCGGAAGTCCTGGCGGTGGAGCGTTCGACGAGCCCGAGTTCGACGACCGCGTCGAGATGTTCGCGAACGGTGTTGGCGTGCAGGTCAAGCGCCGCGGCTGCCTCCGCGACCCGGACGGGGGAGTGGGCGCGCACGTACTCGAGCACCCGTAGCCGCTGCCCGGACAGCGCCACCGGCGCCTCCAGCACCGGCGTGGGTCGGGGGCCCAGGACGATAGGCTCTTTTTTCACGGAATTTACTGTAGTAAATTATTGGACGATGCACATAGGGCAATGAGTCACATTCGCTCAGCGGAGCGACCGGGCTCAGCGGAAAGGAACCAAAACATGCCAGCCAACGATGTGATCGTGGCGTCCACAGCTGCCGACGCCGCGGCGGTCGAAGCCATCACCAACCACAACGCTCAGCTCGCGGGGCAGCTCGCGGTGCTGACCGATGCGATGGTGTCGGCGCTCGAGCGCGGTGCGGACTTCGAGTCGGCACGATCCACGGCCCTGGCATTCCTGGCCGGTCAGCTGCTGCCCATCGCCGCCGCCAAAGAGGACCGGCTGTACTCGGCCGCCACCCACACCCAACGTGCGCGGCCCCTGATCGAATCGATGATCGCGGCGCACCGCATCATCGGCTCCCTCGTCGACGGCATCCGTACGGAACCGCCGGTGCGCGCGGCCGGTTCCGCCCACGCCCTGCGGGTGCTGTTCGACGCGCATTTGGTTGACGAGAACGAGCGGATCCTGCCGATCGTCGCCGCCGACCCGGACATCTCCCTGATGGAGGTGGCCGAGGGCATAAACGAACTCCTCGGCTATGCCCCCTCCGCCGACGGCGACGAGCATTCACACAACTGCGGTTGCGGCGAGACCGATGTCGACGATCCCGTGCTCGACGTGCGCGAGGTGCCCCACTCGATCCGGCACGCCACCGTGTTCGGTGCGTTCGATGCCGTTCCGCCCGGTGGAGCCCTGGTGCTGGTGGCTCCCCACGACCCGGTCCCGCTGCTGCACCAACTCAACGACCGCGCCTCGGGTCGGCTCGAGGTCGAATACGAGCAGCGCGGCCCCGATGCGTGGCGGCTGCGACTGATCAGGCGGTGAGCACCGCTGTGCTTACGGGCCAGCCCGAAATAGGTTTGTCACCAGGGGAATTCGAATGGAGCCGCGCTAGCCCGCGGCTCCATTCGAATTCTCAACCCGAGGCTTGACGAGTCGCGCCGCGCGTTTGGTCTTTTAATCGACGCGGGATATCGCCGCGCGCGGGCACGCGGCGATGGCCTGCTCGGCAAGCGCTTCCTGGTCGGCGGGGACGGGGTCGGTGAGGACCACGGAGTACTCGTCGTCATCGAGCTCGAACACCTCGGGCGCGATGTTCACACAGAACGCATTGCCCTCACAGCGATCACGGTCCACTACCACGCGCATCGAGAATCCTCCTTCGGTAGTTCAGCAGGTCGTCCTGTACGCCAGCAGAGCGAAAGCCTCACGCGTTCGCCTGCTGGCACACCCATCCGTCGGGCATACGCCCAGTCTCGATGAACCGGCTCAGTTCCGCGCTCGTTTGCGGCGGTAGGCCTGTGTCGGCGCTCGGATAGATGACCGGCTCCTCTTTGGAGTTGTGCTGGTGAAGTTGAGCGAGCAGCTGCGTGCACGTATCCCTCAGCCGCTGGCTGTCGGTCCCGTCGGCGAGTAGATCCGCCAGCGCGCCCATGGTGTGCCACAGTTCACCGTGCTCGCGCATCATCACGAAGATCGGCATCACGATCCCGCCCTCCCGAAGCGGCGGGAACAGAAAGACCTCCTCAAGGTAGATGTGCCGGCGCAGCGCCTCCAGCGTGTCGGTCAATAGTTCGCGCTGCAGGCTGCCACAGTCCAGCTTTTCGATGAAAGTCTCTATCGCATCATCGATTTCGTGGTGTTCTCGCGTCAGCTCGGAAGATAGCGACAGGCTGGCCATTTGTGCCTCCTCTACGTCAGGCAGGTTCCGTTTCATTGAGCTCGGCGTCGACGCTGATCGTCGCGCCGGCGAACAATCGCGATACCGGGCACAGGGCGGCGGCCTGATCGACCACGGCGGCAAAGGATTCGGCATCCAGCCCGGCAACGCTGGCGCTCACCTTCAATCGCGACGTGGTGATCGTCGGAACTCCATCGACCGCATCCAGGGTCACGGTGGCGGTGACCTCGAGTCGCTGTGGCGGGGTCTGGTTCTCGCCCAATTTCAGGGCCAGCGCCATTGAGAAGCACGACGAGTGCGCCGCCGCGGCCAGTTCTTCCGGACTGGTTTTGCCGCCAGGTTGCTCGGTGCGGGAGGCCCAGGTCAGCGGCAGGCCGTCCAGTGCTCCGCTGCTGCCCTGCGACAACGTGCCTTCGCCCGACGCCAGCGGGCCTTCCCATGTGGTCTGCGTTGCCCGTTCCGCGATGCTCATATTGGTCGATCCCTCTCTCTGGCTGCGTGGCATTTATACAAGTGCTAGTTGTGTAAACTCTAGACCGTCATCGCGCCCGTTGGCCAGAGCGATCCCTCGTGATCGACCATCGTCATGGTGTCGGTTGCCGGCGGTAAGCGCGGACAACGTCGGGATCGGGGTCGATACCCAGGCCCGGCCCCTGCGGGACGCAGATCCGGCCTGCCTTCGGAGTGAGGGCATCGCCGTAGACGGACGCCTCCAGGTCGAACCGGCGCCATTCGATCATGGAGTCGGCGCTGCCCAGCGCGGCCGTCGCATGAAGCGCCGCGAGCAACCCGGGACCGTCGTAGAAGGAATGTGTCATCACCGGGATGTTGTGGACGGCCGCAAGAGGAAAAACCTTGCACAACTCGCTGATGCCCCCCATCTTGGCCGGGCTCGGCTGAACGAAGTCCACCGCCCCCGCGGCGAGCATTCGCTCGAATTCCAGTAGGGTGGAAGCGTTTTCGCCGGACGAGACCGGAATTCCGGTGGTTCGTCGCAGTTCGGCCAGACCGTCGAAATTCTCCGGCGGCCACAGGGGCTCCTCGAGAAATTTGAGCCGAAGCGCCCCGAGTTCTTCAGCGACGGCGCCGGCTTCGGTCAAGGTCCAGGGACAGCCGGCGTCCACGATGAGCTCGACGTCGGGGCCGGCTTCCTCGCGGGCCGCGCGCATTGCCGGCATGCCCGCCTCGTGCAGCTTGATCACGTGAAAGCCGGCGTCGATTGCGTTGCGCACCGCGACGCGGACCAGCGTTGGATCGGAATAGCAGGCCAGGCTCGCGTAGCAGGGCATGCTGGCCACTCCGCCGCCGAGGAGCTGATAGACGGGAGCGTCGGCGAGCTTGCCGGCGATGTCCCACAAGGCGATGTCCACCGCCGAGAGCCCGTAGGTCAACGCACCGCCGCGCCCGAAAACGTGCAGCTTCTTTTGGACCTCCAGCATCAGCGGACCGATCCGGGTGGCGTCCTGGCCGATGCACAGCGGGGTGATCAGTTGGTCGACAGCAAGTTTGGCCGAATCGACGGCGCGAAAACCGAAGGCTTCCCCCCAACCCTCCACTCCGTCGCGGGTCGTCACCTTGACGAGCAGCGAGTCTGCCGCGGTCAGCGGGTCGCCCCACAGGGAGGCCCCGGGCGTGCTGTCCACCTTGAGCGGGATACGCAGTGGAATCGTCTCGATCGTGGCGACGACTGCGGGGCGGTCAGGCATAGGGCTATTTGGCGAGTGCCTCGAGGGCCAGGGTGGAGTGGGCGTAGGCGCCGCCGGCGCGCATTTCGGCGGCCACCCAGATGGCCTCCATGATCTCCTCGTCGGTGGCGCCTTTGCGGTGGGCGAGCTTGGTGTGGCCCTGAATGCAGTAGGGGCACTGGGTGGTGTGTGCCACCGCGACGGCAATGAGCTGCTTGGTCTTCTCCGGCAGCGCGCCCTCGGCGAACACCGCGCGGGAAAACGCCTCGAACGCCTCGTGGGTGTGCGGCGCGAGTTCCTTGCGACGGTTGTAGATCTCCTGGGTGGCCTGCGGGTACATGCCGTCTGCCATGAGCAGCTCCTTCTCGTATTATGTTGTCCGGCGCGCGGTTTGGGTTACGTTTTGCCGAGCAGTTTTCGCAGCACGTACTGCATGATGCCGCCGTGCCGGTAGTAGTCGGCTTCGCCGGGGGTGTCGATGCGTACCTTGGCGTCGAACTCGATGTCGCCGGCCTTGACGTGAACGCTGTCGGGCAGTGCGTCGTTGAATGCGCTCACCCCGGTGATGTCGAAGGCTTCCTCGCCGGTGAGGCCCAATGAGTCGGCATCTTGTCCGTCCGGGAACTGCAGCGGCAACACGCCCATGCCGATCAGGTTGGAGCGGTGGATGCGCTCATAGGACACCGCCAGCACCGCGTGCACCCCCAGCAGCAGGGTGCCCTTGGCCGCCCAGTCCCGCGAGGAGCCCGAGCCGTATTCCTTGCCGGCCAGGATGACCAGGGGAGTGCCGGCGGCGATGTAGTTCACCGAGGCGTCGTAGATGGTGGCCACCGGGCCGTCGGATTGGGTGAAGTCGCGGGTGAAACCGCCTTCGGTGCCGGGTGCAAGCTCGTTGCGCAACCTGATGTTGGCGAAAGTGCCCCGGATCATCACCTCGTGATTGCCGCGCCGTGATCCGTAGGAGTTGAAGTCCTTACGCTGGATCCCGTGCTCGGACAGGTATTTTCCCGCCGGCGAGTCGAACCGGATCGATCCGGCTGGACTGATGTGGTCGGTCGTGACCGAATCGCCCAACTTGGCCAGTACCCGCGCGCCGGTGATGTCGCCAACCGGCTGGGGGTCTGGGGTCATACCGTCGAAGTAAGGTGGCTGACGCACGTAGGTGGACTCGGTGTCCCATTGGAAGGTGTCGCTGTCGGGGACCGGCAGGGATCGCCAGTTCTCGTCGCCGGTGAACACATCCGCGTAGCTCTCCGCGAACATCTCGGCCTGCAGGTTGTCGTTGACGACGGCGTCGACCTCTTCGGCCGAGGGCCAGAGGTCACGCAGATACACCGGTTCGCCGTCGCTGCCGGTGCCGATCGGATCGAGCAGCAGGTTGGTGTGCAGGGTGCCGGCCAGTGCGTAGGCCACCACCAGGGGCGGGGAGGCCAGGAAATTCATCCGGGTTTCCGGGTGGATGCGGCCCTCGAAGTTGCGGTTGCCCGACAGCACCGAGCAGACCGTCAGGTCGTTGTCGACGACGGCCGTGCTCACTTCGGGGATCAGCGGCCCGGAGTTGCCGATGCAGGTGGTGCAGCCGTAGCCGACCAGGTTGAAACCGAGCTTGTCCAGATACGGTGTCAGGCCGGCCCGGTCGTAGTAGTCGGTGACCACCCGCGAGCCCGGCGCCAGCGAGGTCTTCACCCACGGTTTGCGGGTGAGCCCCTTTTCCACCGCCTTCTTGGCCAGCAGCGCCGCGCCCACCATCACCGAGGGGTTGGAGGTGTTGGTGCACGACGTGATCGCCGCGATCACCACGTGCCCGTTGTCGACTTCGGTGCGGGTACCGTCCGCGAGCTCGACGTCCACATGTGTCGACGGCCATTCGCCTACGACGCAGTCGTCGTTCGGCGTGCGCGGTTTGCCTTCAGGGCTGCTGGTGCTGCCGAAAGCGATCGGGTCACTGGCCGGGAACGAGTCCGCGGACGCCTCATCGAGAGCCGACAGCGCCTCTTCGGTCGTCTCCGCGCCCCCGAGCAGCGCACAGACGGCGTGCGGCGCCAGCCGCAGCGGGATGCGGTCCTGCGGGCGTTTCGGCCCCGCGATCGACGGCTCGACGTTGCCCAGGTCCAACTCGAGGGTCTGCGAGTACGTCGGCTCGTGATCGGGGTCGTGCCACATGCCCTGCTCTTTGGTGTAGGCCTCCACCAGCTTGATCTGATGTTCGGAGCGGCCGGTGAGCCGCAGGTAGTCCAGGGTGACGTCGTCGACGGGGAAGATCGCGCAGGTCGCACCGTACTCCGGGCTCATGTTGCCGATCGTCGCCCGGTTGGCCAGCGGCACGTTGGCCACTCCGGGACCGAAGAACTCGACGAACTTGCCCACCACACCGGTGCGGCGCAGCAGCTCGGCCACGGTCAACACCAGGTCGGTGGCCGTGGTGCCGGCCGGCAGTTCGCCGCTGAGCTTCAGGCCGACGACCGGCGGGACCAGCATGCTCATCGGCTGGCCGAGCATCGCCGCCTCGGCCTCGATGCCGCCCACACCCCAGCCCAATACACCCAGCCCGTTGACCATCGGCGTGTGCGAGTCGGTGCCGACCAGGGTGTCGGGGTAGGCCATTGGGGTCCCAGCCCCGTCGTCGCGGGTGAACACCACGCGGGCGAGATATTCCAGGTTGACCTGGTGACAGATGCCGGTGTCCGGGGGCACCACGGAGAAGTCGTCGAACGCCTGCTGCGCCCAGCGCAGCAACTGGTAGCGCTCGGCGTTGCGCTCGAACTCCAGCTCCGCGTTGATCTTGAAGGCGTCCGCGCGCCCGAAGACATCGGCGATCACCGAGTGGTCGATCACCAACTCGGTCGGGCACAGCGGGTTGATCCTCTTGGTGTCACCGCCCAGCGCGGTGATGGCGTCGCGCATCGCGACCAGGTCGACCACACACGGCACCCCGGTGAAGTCCTGCATCAAGACACGGGCGGGGGTGTAGGCGATCTCCCGGCCGTGTTCGGCGGCCGGGTCCCAGTCCGCCAGCGCCTGGACCTGCTCGGCGGTCACCAGGTGGCCGTCTTCGTTGCGCAGCAGATCTTCCAGCAGAACCTTCAGGCTGTACGGCAGCCGGGCCGAACCGTCGATTCGATCAAGGCGGTGGATGAGGTACGTCTGCTCGTCGACCGTGAGCCGGTCCAGGGTTCCAAAGCTGTTCGATGCCATCGCATTCACCTAACCGGTTGTTGGCTTACTCTCACCACCGTAGTCAAAGCGGCGGATGAAGGGCAGGGGCCGCTGCAACGGCCGAGGCTCAACTCGCCGGTCGCAACACATCGGCCAGCGCACGCCGGGGCGTGGGCGGTGGTGCTGCGCCGAGTGCGGGTGCGACACCCACCCGGATGAGGACCTGGGGTAGGTCGGTGTGATCCGTGAGTGCCGCGAGCAGTTCACGGCTGACCGACAGTTCCGTCAGTTGCGACACCGGGCAGGTGGCCAAGCCTGCCATCGTGCATTCCAGCAAGACACTCGACAGCACCTCGCCGCACGCAAACGCGTTGGCGTGACTGTCATCTTCGGTGGACAGCATCAAGATCTTCGAGAAATCCCGCGTGACGCCGGTGCGCCTGTCTGGATTGTGGGTGAAGGGAAAGTGGCGATTGACTCCCACCCGACCCGACTCGGTCGCCGAAATCAAGGAGCTATAGGGGATGCCCTCCGACATTTCGAACGGTGCTGTCCACCAATCGAGTTCGAGATGATACGAGGAGTCGTACAGGCGCAGCGACTCGGTGAATTCGGCGGCTTCGGCAAGGCGCGGACGCATCGTTTCCGGCAATACGTCCAATCGCACCGCGTCGGTGCCGATTGTGCCGCGCAGCACGGTCTCAACCGATTCCCAATCGATCGGCGCCAGGAACGGGAGCCGATCGGTTCGACGTTTGAGGATCGCGTCGGCGCGGCGACGCTGGTGGTCGGCCACGCCGTCTGCGGGGACGAATTTCACCCTCGCCAGGTGCGCAGGATTGCCCGACTCGGGAAATCGCTCGACATCGGCGATCCAGCCCGCGGCCGCCATCGCAACCCGGAGATGCTCGAGCGCTCCGCCACAGCTGATGTGGGCCTCCCGCATCGATCGATCCGTGTGCATGACACGGCTCGCGTCGAGAAACAGGTCCAGCCCGGCGCCGTCGGCCACCCACAGCCACGGCTGGGTGTTGTACAGCGACGGGGCGCGGCAGGCCAACCGGACCGCATTCTCGATGACCTTGTTTTCCGGCTTGGCTTCCACGATGGTGTCCAACACGGCGCACCTCCCGCTTCCCTGCTGCCCCAACGTCATTCGTTACCGGAGACGATTCGGGCGTGCAGTGCTATTATTAATGAATAATATCCTCTAAATAGCTGAAAGGCAACCGGACGAGAGGACGGATCGGGTGGGCGAGCAAGACGAGGACGAGGCCGGACGACCGCACCGCGCGGGCCACAACCGGCAGCGCCAACGAGTTCTGGAACTGGTGCGTGAACGCGACGAACCGGTCGACGCGGACGAACTCGCCGCTCGCCTTGGGCTGCACACGACGACGGTGCGCTTCCACCTTGACGCGTTGTGCGGCGAGGGGCTCGTCGAGCGCACCCGGATCACACGAACCGGTGTGGGTCGTCCCCGTACCGGCTATCGCGCGGTGCGCGACCGGATGGACTATCGAATCCTCGCCGAGATATTGGCACTGGAACTCGGCGAGACCGCCGACAAGCGGCGCCGCCGTGCCGAAGCCGCGGGTCGGCGATGGGCTGAGCGGATCACCAATGCGGACTCACACGAAGATGTTGCGGGGCAACCCGTTCCGGGCGGTGCTGCACCGAGGAAGGCCGCTGAACAGAGATCGGCGATGATCACGGCGGTGTTCGACCGGATGGGATTCGGCCCCGAGCTGGTGCCGGCCGCAAAATCGACCCGCGGCAACCGGTGGACCATTCGCCTGCACAGCTGCCCGGTCCGCGACCTGGCCCGTGATCACCCGGAGGTGGCGTGCGCCTTGCACCGGGGGCTGCTGCGGGGCCTGGCGGGGCCGGAGAAGTCGGTTGGTTCCGCGCCGGGGATGCAGGCCGAGCTGGAGCCGTTCGTCGAACCCGAGTTGTGTCTTGCCAGGGTGCGCGCATGACTGAGTTGTGTGCCCCGGTTGACCAAGGGCTCGCGGATCTCGCCGCCCGCGCGGACGTCGAGGCGCTCCTGCGCCGGTTTTACGGCCGGGTGATGGCCGACGACGTCCTCGCCGAACCTTTCGCGGAGCTGCGGACCAAGGGCCTGGAGTCGCACATCCCGGTGATGGCCGACTTCTGGGAGACCGCGCTGTTCCGGGCCGGCCTCTACCGGGGCAGCGCCTTGCAGGCCCACCGGCACGTCCATCAACGAATCCCCTTGAACGGCCGACACTTTGTCCGCTGGCTGACCACGTGGAACGACACCGTCGATCAGATGTTCCGGGGACCCATCGCCGAGCGCGCGAAGATTCAGGGCGCCCGGATCGCGTGGGCCATGCACCGACGGCTGACGGGCTCGGACACACCGGAACTCGACAACCTGGTCGCGCGCTGAAGGCTGACGGAGCGTACTACCTGCGGAAGAGCTTGACGCGGATGATCCCGTCGTAGGTCATCGAATCCCTACCTCTCGTCAGACCCTTTCGCGCTCGACACCGGCGTCGATGTGGGTTATGCGCCCGACGTGCCGCTCGCTGCGCATCCGTTCGGTCATGTGCGGGTAGTGCAGCTCGAAGGCGGGTCGTTCGGAGCGGATGCGGGGCAACTCCGTGAAGTTGTGCCGCGGCGGCGGGCAACTGGTGGCCCACTCCAGCGAATTGCCATGTCCCCAAGGGTCATCCACGGTGACCGGTTCTCCGTAGCGCCAGCTCCTGAACACATTCCAGACGAACGGCAGCATCGACGCGCCCAGGATCAACGCCCCGATGGTGGAGATGACATTCAACCCGGTGAAACCGTCGGTGGGCAAGTAGTCCGCGTAGCGGCGGGGCATGCCCATGTTGCCCAGCCAGTGCTGCACCAAAAATGTGGTGTGAAAGCCGATCAGGGTCAACCAGAAGTGCAGCTTGCCCAACCGCTCGTCGAGCAGCCGGCCGATCATCTTCGGGAACCAGAAGTAGATGCCGGCGAAGGTGGAGAACACGATGGTGCCGAACAGCACGTAGTGGAAATGCGCAACCACGAAATAGGAGTCGGTGACGTGGAAGTCGATCGGAGGGCTGGCCAGCATCACCCCGGACAACCCGCCCAGCAGAAATGTCACCATGAAGCCCACGGCGAACAACATCGGAGTTTCGAATGTCAGTTGCCCCTTCCAGATGGTGCCGATCCAATTGACGAACTTGATCCCGGTAGGCACCGCGATGAGATAGCTCATGAACGAGAAGAACGGCAGCAGCACCGCTCCGGTGGCGAACATGTGATGCGCCCACACCGCCGTCGATAGTCCGGCGATACTCATCGTCGCGTAGATCAGCGTGCTGTAACCAAAGATCGGTTTGCGTGCGAATACCGGCACCACCTCGCTGATGATGCCGAAGAAGGGCAGTGCGATGACGTAGACCTCGGGGTGGCCGAAGAACCAGAAGAGGTGCTGCCACAGCATTACCCCTCCGTTCGCCGCGTCGTAGATGTGAGCACCCAGGTGTCGGTCGGCAGCCAGCCCCAACAGCGCCGCGGTCAGGAGCGGAAAGATGATCAGCACCATGATCGAGGTCACCAGGATGTTCCAGGTGAAGATCGGCAGCCGAAACATCGTCATCCCCGGCGCGCGCAGGCACACCACCGTGGTGATCATGTTGACCGCGCCCAAGATGGTGCCCAAACCACCGACCGCCAAGCCCACGATCCACAAATCGGCGCCCGCGCCCGGACTGTGCACGGCGTCCGACAGCGGCGTGTAGGCGGTCCAGCCGAAGTCGGCGGCCCCGCCCGGGGTGATGAACCCCGCCAGCGCGATCAGCGCACCGAACACGAACAGCCAAAAGGACAGGGCGTTGAGCCGCGGGAACGCCACGTCGGGCGCGCCGATCTGCAGCGGCAGAACCAGATTGGCGAACCCGAACACGACCGGCGTGGCGTAGAACAGCAGCATGATCGTGCCGTGCATGGTGAACAACTGGTTGTACTGCTCATTCGACAGGAATTGCAGACCCGGCGCCGACAATTCAGCCCGCATCAACAGCGCCAACAGGCCGCCGATAAAGAAAAAGACGAAGCAGGCGACGCAGTACATGATGCCGATCACTTTGTGATCGGTCGTGGTGATCAGTCTGTAGACCAGGTTGCCGGTCGGCCCCTGCCGCGCGGGAAAGGGTCGGTGAGCCAAGAATTTTCGCGGTACGACTTCAGTTGTCATCGCGTCCTCTACTACGGGGGCAGCATCCCCCACTTTTGGTTTACGGTCAGGTAGCGAAGTCCGGCCGGGCCCGCGGTGAGTTGCGGCCGCGACCTGCTTGGCAGCCATAACAACACGCCGGGGGCCAGCTTGATCGTGCCCTCTTCGGTGGTGATCCGACCGCTCCCGAACAACACATGGATCAAGACGTCGACGTCGGCTCCGGTGGCGGTGTCGACTTCGCCGTCGGGCGGCAACGTGATGACATTCCAGTCCAGGTCGCGTTTTTCCCGGACGCCGGACTTCCTGGCCACCCGGGCGCTATCCGACAATCCCGCTACCGGCAGCTTGGCGGGGGCGGCCCAGGCGGTCGGTCGGTTGTCGGGTGTGGGCAGCCGCCGCACGCCGAGTTGGTTGTCGGCCATGGGGTTCCACCCCCTTCCGGAATTTGTACAAGTGCGATTGTATAAACACTACGACATGGGCGTGCGATAGGGAAGCCTGCCGGGCGTCCTCTCGTCAAATACCGATCAAATGGTTTGGTGACGCCCGAAGTACTCGTGATCTTCGTTGTATCCGCCGTACCCGCCGCCCAGCTCGGAGTAGTGTTCGACGAACTCAATGCCCTTGAGCCACTTGACATGGCGGAAGCCGTGTTGTAGTTCGTTGCGCAACCGCAGCGGCGCCCCGTGGCCGTAGGTCAGGGCCTCGCCGTTCATGTCGTAGGCCAGCATGGTGAGGTGGTGGCTCATCTGGTCGATCGGGTGTGCGACGTAGTAGACACCGCCATCGGCGCCGGGTCCCAGCGAGTAGAACACCACCCATTTGGCCTCGGGCAGGGGTTTGACGATGTCCATGATCGTCTGCATCGACACGCCACCCCACTTGGCGACACCCGACCAGCCCTGGATGCAGAAGTGTTGGGTGATCTGTTCGTGGTACGGCAGGTCATGCACGGCGGCCAGCGACAACTCGACCGGATGCTCAACGAGGCCGTAGACGCGCAGCCGCCAATCCACGAAGTCGTTTTTCTCCAACTCCTTGTATTCAACGGTTTCCGGGTAGGTGCCGTTGTGCCACAGGTACGGCGAGATGTCCTCGTCGGTGAACGCGCCGGGCCTGGGGTTGGTGCGCTCGAACAGCCGCTGCAGCGGCCCGACGAGCGCGTAGCCGACCCGCTGCACCACGCGGGGGTGGCGATAGGTGAACGGCGTGGCGGCCACCCAGCCGACGGCGACGACCGTCATGGCGACGGCGAAGACCGCGCACCCGATCCAGCCGTCGTCGTCGCGGGCGGCGAACATGTGGTTGAGGTTGCGCAACGCCTCGGTGGTGAAGACGAACGTGACGTGGACGACGATGAACAACACGAAATACATCAGCACCAGGAAATGCAGCGAGCGGGCGGTCTGGATGCTCAACCGCTTGCTGATCACGGTGAAACGCATCGACAGGGCCGGCGACATCCCAAGGCCGGTGATGACGGCCAGTGGTGCGGCGATGAACACGGTGGTGAAGTACGCCAACAGTTGTAACGCGTTATAGGCCACCCAGGTGTTGTCGTGCGGCCAGCTCAGCGAAAGGTATTGGATCGCAACCGATGCCGCGTTGGGGAACACGTCCCAGCTGGTCGGGACGATACGTCGCCATTGGCCGGTGGCGAATAGCAGCACGTAGAAGACCGCGCCGTTGAGTAGCCACAAGACGTCGATGCCAAGGTGCCACCATCGTGCCAGTCCGATCGAGTGACGAATTCCCGGTAACCCCAGCTGGTCTGGCAGCGCGACCGAATCGTCCTTGGCCGTCCACAGGGGGTCAGCGGGTACCGGCTTTGCCACCCGCAGCCACTCGTCCTTGCCCGGGGTGGAGTTGCGGTTGAAGTAAAGCCGTGGATGGTCGCACAGGATCTGAATTCCGGACCGGATGATGAACGTCATCATGAACAGGTTGAAGAAGTGCGTCCAGCCCACCCAGGCGGGGATTCCCGGGCCGGTCCCGGAAGGCACTTGGGTGCCCGGATGCCGCTGGATGAATGTCTGCACCGCCGGCATGTTGTACAGGCCCTTGCCCACTGCCACCGCCGCGAGCAGAACGACAAATCCAATAGGAATGAGCCACAAGAGATTTAGCCATCGGTCGCGACCGATGCGTAGCCGTGGCGCGATCGCCCGCTTGTCTTCCAGCCCGCCGGCCCAGGTCTCCGGGTCGACGACGTCCCCGGGCGCCAGCAACTCCGTGCGGTAGCCCACGCCCGGGTTCTCGTGACCGGCGTCGTCGTGGCGGGCGAGCCTGCGACCGTTGCGCCCGGTGGCCGCGGGGATGCTCCCCGACGGCTCCAGCCTCCTGCCGGCTTTGTCAGCACCCTGCGAGCGCCGAGCAGAAGTCATTTCGTCGGTCATGGTTGGCCGCTCCATCTGGTTTATACAACCTGGCTTGTGTAAACTCTACGGCATGGCATATGTGATCGGAAAGCCATGCGTTGATGTGATGGACCGGGCCTGCGTCGAGGAGTGTCCCGTCGACTGCATCTACGAGGGTGGCAGGGCGCTCTACATTCATCCCGACGAGTGCGTGGATTGCGGCGCATGCGAGCCCGTTTGCCCCGTCGAGGCGATCTACTACGAGGATGACCTGCCCGACGAGTTGCAGCCCTACCAAGCGGACAACGCGGCGTTCTTTTCCGAAACCCTGCCGGGCCGTGATGAGCCCCTGGGGTCACCGGGTGGGGCCGCCAAGCTCGGTCCCCTCGGCGTCGACACACCGTTGGTGGCCAACCTGCCCAAGCAGGACCCTCAGCACGCGTAGCGCGATCGCCATGTCACGCGAGGAGTCGTCCGGCCGCCGTCGTGATGTGCTGCGGGTGTTGCAGGCGGGGTCCGCCCCGATGAGCATTGCCGCGATCGCCAAAGCGCTTGATGTGCACCCTAATACGGTCCGCTTCCACCTGGACACGTTGGTCAACGACGGCCGGGTCGAGCAGGTCGGGCCGGGCCGCAAACGACCGGGGCGGCCACCGCTGATGTTTCGCGCGGTCCCGCGGATGGACCGGAGCGGACCGCGTCATTACCGGCTGCTCGCCGAGATCCTGGCGGCGACGATTGCCTCCGGTCGTGATCCGAGCGCCGAGGCACAGGCCGCGGGTCGTGCGTGGGGACGACAGTTCAGAAGGACTGCGCCACCGCGCAAGAAGACCACCGCGAAGGACTCGATCGACCACCTCGAGGGCGTGCTCGATGAGTTCGGGTTTGCACCCGAGCGTCGCAAATCCGGGGGAGAGCAGCAAATCGGCTTGCGGCATTGCCCATTCCTGGAACTAGCCGAGAGCCATCCCAAGATCGTGTGCCCGATTCATCTGGGCCTGATGCAGGGAGTTCTCGACAACGAAGCCGTGCCCGTCGCCGTCGACCGGCTGGAGGCGTTCGTTCAACCCGATCTATGCCTGGCCCACCTGAAGCTACAAGGTGCCTCGGCGACAACCTCGAATCCTATTCTCGGCGTGCGGTTGTGACGGCCTCACACGCGCGGGTGGCAGCGGAGATCACATTCGCCCGTACGCGACGGCCATCAGCAGGAAAATCGCGGCGATCAAAAGAAGCATCGTCGCCAACGGGTCGATCAGGTCGAACATCATGAGATCACCATCAGCTGAGGCTGGCCAGATGCACACCGTAGGGTACGGCCTTCACGAGTGTGACGGTGAGCGCAATACCGCTGGGCAGGGTGTAGGTGCGCTGCTCGCCGGGATGTGCACCGGCGATGGCGGCACCCAGCGGCGATCGCATCGAATAGACCTCCATGCCACCGTATTCGGCACCGCGCACGCCGAACAGGAATGTTTCGACTTCGCCGGTGTCGTCGTAGCGGATGGTCAAAACCATGCCCGGTTCGGCGATCCCGTCATCGGGCGGGTCCTCGCCGACGACGGCATCCACCAACAACTCATGGATCCGTCGAATGCGGACCTGCCAAGCGCGCTGGACGGCGACCGAGTTTTCGTCAGTGGCGCTGCCAACACCGTTGGTGTCACACAACTCCCGCAGCGTGGCCAGTTCCCGCTGCAGCCGCTCGTAGCCTTGCGGCGAAATCCACGCAGGTTGTGTGCTAGTCATATCTGTTCCCTTTCGTTTGACAGCGTTCGAGTACACGCGAGAAGTGCGGTTTCACAGGGCTATTACTGGGTGACCGTTTTCGACGACGGGAGCCCGTGAGGGGCCAGCCCCCGCCGCGGTCTGGTTTCGGAGTTATCGGGCGGCGTTGCGCAGGGTTCTGTGCTGCGGATCGAACTCGGCCAGAGCCTGCGGCTGCTTGCCGGTAGTGATCTGTTCGGCCAACAGCCGACCGGTTACCGGGCCGTGTGCCAAGCCCCACATGCCGTGCCCGCCGGCCACGTAGACGCCCCGTGCCAGCTCACCGATCAGGGCGCGGCCGTCGGGCGTGACCGTGCACGCACCGGCCCACAGATTGTTGCGTGCGGTCCAATCCACCCCGTCCAGCAGGGAACTGGCTGCGGCGGCGATGGACTCCATCCGTTCGCGTGGGTGCGGTTGGTGGCGGTGGCGGACTTCCAGGGTGCCTGAAACACGCAGCGCGCCCTTGTAGGGCGTGCACGCCACCCGAACGTCCGGCAGGTAGATGGGCGCCAGTATCGGGCGGTCAACCGGCACGGTGAACGAGTAGCCGCTCTGGGCCTGGACGGGGACCCGCAGCCAGCGGCCGGCGAGCCGTGACAACCGGTCACCGGTGGCGATGACCGCGGCGTCGGCGGTCAGGGGGTCGCCGCGGCGCGGCTGCACCGCGGCGCCGCCGCCGGAGCTGTGAACGTCGTCGATTTCAAGTCTGTGCATCGCGGCCCCGCGGGCCATCACCGAGCGGCCCAGGGCTTCTACGAAACGCCGGGGATCGACGAAGCGCTGGCCGTTGATGTTCAGTGCGGCGGTGACTGCCGGCGAGGCCAGGGGCACCTGCTCGCGCAACGCCTCGCCGGATAGCGCGGTGACATACATTGGCTGGCCTGCATTTTCGAGCTGGCGCAGCATTTCCAGCATGCGTTCCGCTTCCCTGGTGCCGCGAAACAGCGCGGTGATCGGCGCGTCGGTTACCGGGGCATCGACCCCGTTGGCGATGAGCACATCGAAGGCTTCGATGCAGTCCTCGTTGAGCGCCACGCTGGCCCGCAGGGTCCGCTGCGACGACGAACGCCGATGAGAGGGTGACAGTTGCATGAAAAAGGCGCCCAGGTGCGCGCCTACGGTCGAGGGTAGGTGCGTCGGCGTGACCGGATCGCGAAGGGCCTGCGGTTCATCGCGCAGCACCCCGGAGTAGTGGTGCGGAAGGGTCAATCCCGGAGCGATCCATCCCGCGTTGCCCCATGACGCGCCCGCGGCAACGCCCGTGCGATCGACCACCGTGACGTCGACTCCCCGCTCCTGGAGGAACCAGGCCGTGGACAGTCCCACGATGCCGGCGCCGACGACGATCACCGACCTGGGGCCGCCGTCAAGACGTTCGTCGCCATCCATCGCGCACCTCCGCAGCTGAACCTCTGATTGGTGATCTCCATGGTGGTGTGCGCGGGTGCCGCGGTGTTTGCCGGAAACCGACAACCGGGGCGTAGGGCGTTGTGCCGAACCGACAACGCCGTTGCCGCGGTTGTCTGACCGGACGTCAGCTCGGGACGGGGGAGAGCATCCGCGCCGGGAAAGACAAATCCCCGCAGGCGTCGACTGCGGGGATCGGTCGGCAATTTGACTGCGGCTGCGGTGATGTCACCGATGCCCCACAAGGCTGTCGAAGTCCCGTTGCCACCTGGCATAGCGGGATCGGTCAAGGGCGACACGGGCGACGCCGAATAGGCCTGCTGCCAACAAACTCATGGTGGACCACGTCGCCACGGCGAACGCCACCCCTTCCTCGGCGGCGGTCCATACCGGAGGGCGCACCGGGGAACCCAAGGCGTCGACCCAGATCTCGATCTCGTCACCGGTCTTCACGTTCGGCGGCGCGGCGACGTCGCCGGTGTGTTCGGTCCCGTCGACGAGCCACCGGGCAGGCACCGTCACCGTTGGGCCCTCGACATCCCTGCGGTTGCTGTCCCCGATGGACGTCGCGGTCACCTGCCGGCGAACCTGCGCTTGCTCGGCGTGAACCCGAGTTCGGGATTCGTGGACGGCGGTGCCCACGGCGGCACCGATAGGCACCGCGACCAGCGAGATCGCGATGGCCAACACCAAAACCAGCGCCTCCACCCGGTCGCTGGCGCGGATCAGCGGGTTGCGGCCGAAAAGCCGCGGGGACACTCTCCGCGGCAGTGGCACGGTGAAGCTTTCCATGTTTTCCATGGTGGCGTCATCGTCCGGATCGTCGGCGGGCTGCAGATGATCGGGACGTCTGGTGCTCATCGGATGTTTCCTATCGACGGGTCGACACGGGGTTTGCAGTCGCACATGGCGGCCGGAAGCCCGGCCGCCACTCGAACCTGGCCATAGATGGACAACCTCATGATGTCGCCGATGGTCGCCGCAAGGTTTGCCGAGGCAAGACAATGGTGCCGCGTCGCGTTGTCGGATTTCGACAGCGTCGTCGGTCAATCGGTGTCGGTGGCCGCGAGCTCGATCATCATGGCCAGTCGCTTTGCGGCGTCGTCCAATGACAGGTTGGTGATCTCGGCCATTTTGCGCAGCCGGTAACGCACGGTGTTTTCGTGCACTCCCAGACGTTCGCCGGCCTCGGCCGGGTCGCCCTGGGCCTCCAGCCATGCCCGTAGCGTGGGCACGTAGTCGGTGCCGTTGGCGTGGTCGTGGCGGCGCAGTTCGGCCACCGGCCCGCGGGTCGGCGCGCGCCCCGACCGCGCCGCGGCACGCAGCCGCTGCAGCAGGATGTCGTCCCACGACTCGTCGTAGGCCGGAGGCGCGGCGGTGGGTGACATCTCGTGCAGCGCCAGGCATTCGTCGGCCTCCTGGCGTGCGGCGGCGAGATCTGCCACCTCGGCCACACCACTGACTCCGGCGATCACCGTCACCCGTTCGGGCAGGGCCGCCCGCAAAGCGGCCACCCAGCGCCGCGCCGTCAGCGCGTCCTCGCCCGGAAGCACGGTATACACGATGTTGCCCGCCAATGCGCTGCGCCCCGGCCGTGACCAGCCGAATCCCGTGGTGGCGCGTTCGAATGCCAACAACAACGCGGCATCGCGGTCGTCTCCGACGAACGCCTGCACCGCGATCACGCGCAAACCGTTGTGCGCCAGGCCCAGCCTGCTCGCCACCGTGGACGCGTCGGGGGCGCCCTCCAGCAATCGGATCACCAGTTCGGATTCGACCTGGCGCTCCAGGTCCGCGCTGGCGCGCGACCGCAGCAGATGCAGGGCCACCGTGTGCGCGCCATCGGCCAAGGCGCTGCGCGCCGCCTCGTTCAGTGGCGCCGGGCAGGCCACCCACACCGACCCGATCAGTTCCGCGCCGGATCGCACCGCGACCACCATCCGCCCGCTCAGGCCCTGTTCGGGGGCCTCGGCGACAAACAGTGGCTCATCGGAGACCGCCAGGTGTGCGAGTACTCCCCGCGCATCAAACAACGCGCGTAGCGGTTCCGGTGTCTGCCGTCCAAGGATCGTCTCGACCCGCGCCGCGTCTGCGTGCTCCTGCAGTCTCGAGTACGCCAGCACCCGCAGCAGCCGATCGTGGATGATGACTGCGCTGCCGATCCCGTCCGCCAAACTATCGGCGAGCGCGAACAGATCGGTTGGGCCGCGCCCGGATTCAGTCTCGCGGCCCTCCAGCACCAGGCCGTAGACCACCGCTGCCACCGCGCTCCACGACACGGTCTCATCGATGACCATCACCGCGCCGACGTCGGTGTTGCTGTCAAACGTCACCGGCGTCTCATCGCCGCGCAGCACCACCACGACCGCGCGCGCCGACGCGGCCCAGCGCACCGCTTCGTCGAGCGAGCCGGCGCCGATGGCCAGCAATACATCGCCCACCACCGCGCGTTCGGTGGGCGGCTCGTGGACGACCACGCTGCGCAGCTCGGTCGACCGCGGCACCGACGACCAACGCAATCGGACGCCATACCCGCCCAGGACGTTCATCAGGCGGTCCAATGTGATCATGCGTCGGCTCCAACGATGCTCAGAAACGAGAGGTTGATGTCTTTGTATCCTGCCCCCAGATCACCAGCAACGACGTGATTTGGCTGCGGAGTGGGAATCCGCCACGCGCCGCCAATCAAGCCCGACCTGCGGCCGGTGTCGCCGACCGAGGTTTTCGGTCCGGCCGCGCTAGTGGTCAGCCACACGGGCGCAAGCCATTACGTGCGCGTCAGGGATCGCCTTTGCACCTGTTCTGGTCAACGCGCGCGACGGCGTCTAGACTTTTCACAATATCGATTGTAAAAACATAGTGCGGGCATGGACCACGCAAGCCGCGTTCGGCCAACGGCCGGCCGCGGACATGTGCGAAGAAAGGGCAGCGGCGCAATGAGTTTTCGCGACGACGGCAAGGTGTACCTCGAAGTCGGGGTCAACGAGGACGTCAGTAAGGACGAAAACCCGAATGTGCCCTACGGCGCCGAAGAGACGGCCCGCGACGTGGTGGAGTGCATTCAGCACGGAGCCACCGCCGTCCAATTCCGTGCCCGCTACGACGACGGCCGGCAAGCCTGGGCCGATGACGAGGTCTCTCGCACCATCTTGGCGGCTGCGGCCCGTGAGGTCGACCCGCTGGCCTATCCCGGCTACGCCGATAGCCTCGAACACATCTGGGCGCTGGCCGAGCGTCCGCCGGCCGGCACCGGGCTGCTGTTCGCACCGTTCGACCCGGCTCAACACGTCAAACGCGTGCTGTGGCTGGAGGACGAGAACCAGTTCAAGGCAGTCGATTTGGACGATTCGAACGGCTCACATCCGTCTTACCCACCCGAACTCGATCGGTTCCCCGAGCTGGGCCTGGTCCCAAGCATCGCTGTGTTCAATGCCGTCGACTTGCGCTGGGTGATTCTGGCCGCCCGCATCGGGATCTTGCGGCAACCATTGAACATCAAGTTGTACTTTTCCGATCGTTGCGTGTCTTATAACGATCCCGACCCCGAGGTCCTCGACTTCCTTGTCTCGCGCATCCCGAAGTGGATCGACCACGAGATCGTCGTCGTGCCGTATGCGATGAGCTCCGCCGAACGGCGTCAAGAGCTTTGGGAGCACGCGCTGAATCGTGGGCTCGGTATCCGGGTGGGTATCGGCGATTGCCCAATGCTGTTCCGGACTGCCACCAACGCCCAAGCGGTGGATCGCGCGGTCAACCTCATCACCAAGCGGGAGCTCGCCCCCGCCACCCAGGATGACGTGCGCGCCCGCTTCGCCGCGGCCGTTGCGGACGAAAGCGAGATGGTAAGGGTTGTCGTCAACCGGAATCGCTGTATGGGATGGGGCGTCTGCTACTCGCATGCGCCGGAGATATACCAACCCGATGCCGAGGGCTACTGCGTCGTCATCAAGCCCCACGTCGACGCCAGCCTGTTGGAGAAGGCCCTCGAGGGTGCGGCGAGCTGCCCGGAACGGGCGATCCGAGTCGAGTTGTGACAACACCTCACCGCCGGACGATGCCCGACCGTTAAAAGTGTGTCAAGGCGCCGGTCACGACGGTGGCTCGGACACAGGTCGAGTTCGCCGTGACGTTCGGGTCGTGAGCGCGCGCTCCAGGAACGGTGTGAGTATGTCGACGGGCAGCGGGAACACCACGGTCGAGTTTTGGTCGGCGCCCAGCTCCAAAAGTGTTTGCAGGTAGCGTAGTTGAAGCGATGCCGGATTCTTCGACAGCGTCTCGGCGGCCTGGCGTAGCTCGTCCGATGCCTGTAATTCGCCGCGGGCGTTGATGACTTTGGCACGACGTTCGCGTTCGGCCTCGGCTTCGCGGGCCATCGCCCGCTGCATGGATTCGGGGATCTCGACGTCCTTGATTTCCACGACTCGGACTTCGATGCCCCAGGGCCGGGTCTGCTCCTCGATGATGGTCCGAAGGTCGCTGTTGAGGTCCTCGCGTTGGGCCAGCAGGGTATCCAGGTCGGCGCGGCCCAGCAGCGAGCGCAATGTGGTCTGTGCGATCTGTGAGGTGGCCACCGCGTAGTTTTCCACGGCGAGAATCGCTTTGAGGGGCTCGACCACCTGGAACATCACCACGGCGTTGACCCGGGCGGGCACGTTGTCACGTGTGATCACCTCTTGGGGCGGGATGGTCAACGTCACCACCCGCTGATCAACCCGGATCATCTTGTCTGCCAGCGGAACCAACCACCGCAGCCCGGGCTGGTACAACGGGCGGGCACGCCCCATCCGGAACACCACACCACGCTCGTACTCGCGCACCACGGCCAGCGAAGCTAGTGCCAGCACTACCAGCAGCACCGCTATCGTCACCCCGACGACAACCAGCATCGCGCTCACGATGCTGCGTCCTTCCCCGGTCGGCTTGCGCCCCAACGGGTCGAATAGCGATCGACCGCTAGGGCCACCTGGTCTTCCATACCCGTGCGGTGCGGCAGGTGCTCGGGAGCGTTGGACGGGGTACGCCACAAATGACCGGCCAGCGGCAGCGACGCCGCCAGCACGACGGTGATGACGCCGATCAATACCAACAGGTCGGCGGGGGAGTGCAGCCTGGCGAGCATCACCAGCGGCATCACCACCCCCAAAGCGGCCACGCAGCAGGCGATACCGCGGTGAAAGCGTCCGGCTTCAGAATGCGGCCACGGGTCGATCTCACGGCTGATCTCGCGCCCGTGCTCCGAGGTCGTACAGGTCGATTTGACCGGGCAGCTGTTGCACACGCTGGGCTTTGCCCGATACCGCATCACGCGGTGCTTCGGATCGAAAGAACTCGGCCAGAGCCATTGGTCCTGGGGACACACCCACGCGTCATGGTCGGCGTGGTAACGGAATTGGCCGCTACGCCACTGCGCGGCGCGCTGCGATACGCGCCGCGCCATCACGTCGACGCCCCAGGCGGTGGCCACCAGTGCCAGTGCATAGCCGGCAACCAGCCATGCCGCGGCGGTCGGGGATGTCACCGTCAGCCTTTCTGCGATGCCGCGGGCATGGGGTCGAGTTCGGTGTAGAGCGGGTGTTCGCGCAGTTCGTCGCTGACCGGTGCGTGGCGGACGTTGCGTATCGCCGTCCACGCGATCCAGACGAATGGCAAGACGCCGCCGAGGATGAAGACGAAATCGCCGGGCAGTCGCAGCCATTCGATCAGCGAGTTCCCGGGGCGGGTGATGTAGCCCAGCGAACGCGCCTCGAAATACCCCGTGCTCACCGAGTGATACAGCTGCAAAACCCCGAGCGGCAGAAGGGTGGCGAACACCATCCACGCCAGCCCGATGTTCATGCACCAGAAGGACACCCGGGCCCACTTCTCCGGCCACTTGGCGGTGGGGATCGCGTAACGGAACGCGAACATCGCCAGCCCGACGGCGAGCATGCCGTAAACACCCATCATCGCCCCGTGGGCATGGTTGGCCGTCAGCGCGGTGCCGATCTCGTAGTAGGAGACGATGGGAAGGTTGATCAGAAATCCAAAGATGCCTGCCCCCAAGAAGTTCCAGAACCCGACTGCCACCAGGAACATGACCGCCCAGCGGTGCGGGAACGGTGTTTCGTGGCTTTGTTGACGAGACCCCAGCTGAAGGAAGGCCCACGCCTCGACCGTCAGGAAGGTCAGCGGGATGACTTCGGCGGCAGAGAAGAACGCGCCCAGTGCCATGTGCTCCACCGGGGTTCCGGAGAAATACAGGTGGTGCATCGTGCCGATCACACCGCCCGCGGAGTACAAGATGATGTCGAGGAAAATCACACCGAGCGCGATCCGTTCGCGCACCACCCCGAGCAGGACGAAGATGTAGGCCACCATCACGGTGGTGAACAGCTCGAGGAAGTCTTCCACCCATAGGTGGACCACCCAGAACCGCCAGAAGTCTGCGACCGAGAAGTGGGTGTCGTGACCGGCCAGCAGGCCGACGGCGTAGAAGGCGGGGATCGCCAGACCGGTGAAGAAAAACAGCCACGGCAGGTTCATCTTCGACGTGCCTTTGAGCTTCCCGCGGAGGCCGCGCCAGATGATCGCGATCCACAAGAACAGGCCGACGGTCAACAGGATCTGCCACAACCGCGGCAGGTCGAGAAATTCCCACTGCTGGGAGAACAAGCCACCCGCGGGGATCACCCCGTAGATCGAGAGCGCCTCACAGATCAGTGAGCCGCCGACCACCAGGACAAGTGCGCCGAGCAGGCCGTACACCAGCCAACTCTGCCGTCGTGGTTCCCGGCGGCTGATGAAGGGCACCAGGAAGATCCCCCCCGCGAGAAACGCGGCCGCCGTCCAAAACAGCGACAGCTGCACATGCCAGGTGCGGGCAAGGTTAAAAGGCAAGAGCTTGGCCAGATCCAGCCCGTAAAACGCCGAGAGGTCTGCACGGTAGTGCTCGACGGCACCACCCATCATGGTTTGCGCCAGGAACAGCACCGATACGGTCGCGAAGATCCAGATCGCGGCGCGCTGCGATGCGGTCAGTCCCACCTCGCCGGGCTGGCGGAATGACAATGTGGACGCCTCGGCGCTCTGCCAGCCGATTTTTTGGCTCCACCGCCCATAAACGGCGAACATGATTCCGGTCCCGCCCAGCAACGTGACCAGCGACAACACCGACCACACCACGATCGATGCCGTCGGCCCATTGTCGACCCGTGGCTCGGCGGGCCAGTTGTTGGTGTAGCTGTAGTTGTGCCCTGGCCGCTCGGCTGCCGACGCCCACGCCGTCCAAGCGAAAAACGCAGTGAGGTCATGGATATCGGCGTTGCTGGTGATCATGCGCGGCAATAGTCCGTACTTGGTGGAGTTCTCGCCGAAGTAAACCGCGTAATGCTGCCGGATGTGGTCGAACGCGGCCGCTTGCTTATCGGTGAAGACCAACGTCTTGGTTTCGGCGCTGTAGCGGTTGGCGCGAAATTCGGTCACCACCCGTTCTTTTGAATCGGCCACCCCCTGGGCCCGCCACTGTGCGGCCACGTCATCGGTGGACATGCGCAGATATTCCGCGGTGTAATCGGGTCCGAGGTAGGCGCCGTGCCCGAGCACAGACCCGTACTGCATCAGGCCACGTGACTGATAAAGCTCTTGACCGCGGGTGATCTGAGCACCGGTGAACAGCACCTGACCCGACTCGCTAACCACCGTGGCCGGCAACGGCATTGAGGCGGTGTAGGTCCGGTACGCAAGGATGCCCATCACCAAGAACCCAAAGACCATCACCAGGGCCACGCCCTGAGCCCAACCCTTGCCGACCAGCGACGTGGAGGTGCCCGGCGTTGCGGGTCGTGACGGTGCTGATCGGATTGCCATGTGCCGGTGCGCTCCTCGGGGCTGGATGAAGGCGGGATACGTGTCCGGGTAATTACACAATGTCGATTGTAGAAATTCACTATGAACTCCATCACGCCGTGGGGGTGGGGCGCTTGATGACCCGGCTGGGAGCTGGCGTTATTACTCCTCGCGCGAGGCTCCTGCGGAGGGCTGGATGGCCAATCATGCTCGGCCATCAGGGGATTCATCCATCGCGATCCGGCCCGCGACGTCGGCGCGTGGGTGTCCTGCCCGGTTGCGTATATCACAGCGATGAACGTGACGACGACCTCACGGGTGGAATGAAAGACCACTTCCTGGCCGACGGTACTTACCCCATGGACATTGTGCGCCATGAATGGCATTCAGTTACTTAACAAATACCGTGGTCTACTTTTGAACGAACTCGCCTGACGGAGGGACGACGTGCTCGCCGGGTGCAGGATCGAGCTCGGCTGCCAGGGTATGGCCGCGAGACATGTTGGGGCCGTGAGGAATCGATAGACCAGCCTCAAATGACTGATTACCGTGCGTGTTTCGTTCCCGCCCGCTGACACACCCATCCATCGGGTATGCGGCCAGTGACGACGAACCGGGTCAGCTGCGCGCTGGTCGGTGCCGGCAAATCGTAGTCGGCGTGCAGATATACGACCGGCTCCTCTTTGAAGTTGTGCTCGTGAAGCTGGTCCAGCAGCTGATCGCACGTGCCCTCGAGCCGTGGGCCGCCTGTTCCATCGGCAAGCAGCCGCGTCAACGTTTCCATCGTCCGCCACAGCTCACCGTGTTCACGCATCATCACGAAGACAGGCATCATTATTCCGGCCTTCCGAATCGGCGGGAACAGGAAGGTCTCCTCCAGGTAGATGTGCCGACGTAGCGCATCCATCGTCGCCCTCAATAGCTCCGGTTGCCGCTCGCCGCCACCGAGTGCCTCGATGAAACATTCGATCGCAGTGCCTATTTCGCGGTGTTGCCGCATCAGTTCGGCGGATAACACCCGGTCGGGCATCACGTTCTCCTCTACGAAGTCTGCAGATGGGATAGGTTCGGTCTCGCTGGCTTCGGCCTTCACACCGACCTCTGCACACGGTCGGCGGCGCCTGTCGAGTAGGTCAGGGCGGTGGCTTTGCGGGCGACGTGGCGAGGTTCGGTTCCCGTCGCCCCACGGAAAGCCCCCGCTGTATTCCCTTGCTGATCTGTTGCCTCTGGCCCGGGCTGCCGGGAGCGGTCTGTACGCAGCTGCAGCTGAGGCCGCCGAAGGGATTAGGATCGCCGCCACCCGGATTCGGCTCGGCGCCGGCCGGCGCCGGCGGTGGAGCCCAGACCACCGCGATGAAGGCAGCGCATATCACGGTTTTCGCGAGGAAAGCCAGCGGCTTTCGACCCAGCTGCCTGCGCCTGGACCGACGCGGCTCAGGCGGGGTCATCCGGCTACCGGCGAATGCGGAATGAGCGAGACGCGCAAGCCGACGCGCTGAACCGCGCCTTCGGACTCGCGCCCGACCATGCCGCCCAGCGGCAGCTTGGACACGGTGGGGCCGGGGGTCGGCGCTGCCGCCCATCCGCCCGGCATGGCGGCGGAGTGGAGAGCATGCAGCGGTGTGACCGACGAAACGGTGGCCGCCCAACTCGGGGGCACCGACAGGGTACTGAGCGAGCTGGCTTGGCCGATGCCCGCCGCGGCACCGTGGCCCAGCCCTGCTAGCGGCGAGAGGTTCTCTAAACCCGCCGCGGCGCCGAGGCCGCTGATGCCTTGGACACCGCTCGCGCCCTCGGCGCCCAAAATGGAACCGGCGCCCGCGTAGTCCAGCGCCAATCCCTGGTAATCCAAACCGAGTCCCTGATAGTCCAAATCCAGGCCGTAAAGGTCTATGCCGATTCCACCGGTGTCGGCGACCAGGCCGGCGCCGTCGGCTCCGAACCCGGCCGCCTCACCGGCCAGGGCGCCTGTACCTGTGTCCAGACCGGGTGCGGCGGCGAGCGTCGAGGCCAGTCCCGTCGCGGCGCCCGCACCGGTGCTCGCGCTCTTTGTCGCACCCTTGCCGGAGGCGTTGGTCACACCCGACAGCGCGCTGAGCGGGGCGGTAGCCCCTGAAGATCCCAGCGAGGCCCCCGTGCCCATCGCCGCCTGCGACAGACCGGTGCTCGGGGGCGAGCCGGGCGTCGACAGCCCCTGCAGGGTTTGCGGCACTGAGGAGGCCCACTGCGTCGCCGTCGCGTGTGCGGTGCTGCCGGACTGGGCTACCGCGTGGGTGACGGCCCCGATGTGGCCGGCGGCGGCGGTCGGATTGGCCGATTGTGGCGGCGGCGACGGCACGGGCGAAAGCGCCGAGGCTGACGCTGAACTCGCGGCGTAGCTGTACATCGCGGTCGCGTCTTGTGCCCACATTTCGCTGTACTCGGCCTCGGTGGCCATGATCGCCGGCGTGTTCTGCCCAAAGATGTTGGACTGGATCAACGCCAGAAGTCGAGCGCGGTTGGCCGCCACCAGCGGAGGTGGGACCGTCATTGCATACGCTGTTTCGAAGGCTGCCGCGGCGGCCGTGGCCTGCGCCGCAGCCTGCTGACACTGCTCGGCGGCCGCCGTCATCCAGGCGATATAGGGCATGACCGCGGCCGCCATCGACATCGACGCCGGCCCCGACCAGGATTCGTCGGTGAGGCCGGCGATCACTGTTTGGTAGCTGCCGGCGGCATCAGTCAGCTCGGTGGCCAGCGCCTCCCACCCCGCGGCGGCGGCCAGCAAAGTCGCGGGGCCGGGCCCCAAATACATTCGACCAGAGTTGATCTCTGGTGGTAACGCGCCAAAATCCATGCTTATCCCTGTCCTTTGTTGACTCTTGTGGCGGAGCTTGCCGATGTCGTGGCGGGTCGCCCGCGACATCTGGTCAGCAGTGGAAGTACGTGATGAAACATCCAAGTCCCCAACGCATCACGCGAGGTGCCTGGTGAACCTGCACACCCGGCGGCCTCTGGCTTGACCTCGCAATTGCGCGGAAACTGGCACACCGGCTTCCCGGCACAGCCGGGTTCGATCGCCAAAACGCATCCCGAATCAGCGAGACCAGCCGATCAGCAGATGCCGAGGGCCCCGAAGCTAATAGCGGCTAGCGTCTAATCCGCCGCGCGATGGTGTTGCGCCGACGAGATGATGTGCCTGATCAGCAACGGGCGACGCAGAAGTGAATCAGAATATTGTGCCCGACAGGGCTGGACGCCGGCGCGCGAGCCGGTGTGTCGATTCGTCGCTGCGACCAAATGATCCCGACCGTGGGCGGGACCGACGAGTCGGACTGTCGCGGCGTGGAAAGAGCCAAAGTGCTTCCACGATCACGCTTTAACCCGGCGCTCTTGAACGCCTTGTCATCGTTCACAGTGGAGCCGACGCTGAGGCGGCGTACCGGAACCGACTCGTGGTCCGGGTGCATCGGGTTGGAAAGCGGGCTGGCCGATGAGACCACTAGCTCGGGTTGCAAGGCGTTGGCGGCCATTTCAGCTCGCAAAGCCCCGCAGCCGAGTACAGCTGCGACAAGGGCCAGCGCAGCAACGATGGCCAACACGGATTGTCGTCGTGACCACCGGGAAAGCGTTCCCACTCCGAAATTCACAGTGCCACGCACTCTACCAGCCGCGATACGCCACCAGCCAACCCGTCACGTCCAGCAAAACCAGGTTCGCAATGGGTGATGGCGGGATGATCTGCCACCTGGAAAACCGGCGGCGCCGTCAGAGCATTCGCGGTCCGCCGAAGCCCGGCACGGCGCCTACCGGGATCAGCGCGAGCACGATGACCAGAATAATGAACAACCGCAACGTTTTTGGTGTGGGTTCCTGTTCGATCTCTTGCCGGCGCGCCGCGAATAGGAGGAAAACGATGGCAACATCGAACGTCACGATCGTCAGCCACCGGGTCCAGTCGAAGCCGGTCAGGAAGACCGGAATGACCAACAGCAGCCCGGCGGTGACCCAGGCCACTGCGCCGCGCAGCGTCTCGACGAACGCGCGCACCGGTACGCCCGAAAGCGCGCTGAGACCCCACACCGTCGCCACGGCCGCACCGGCCCCGAAGATCAAGGACACGGTGAGGCCGAGTATGCCGATGTGGCCGACGGTTCGGATGGCGTCCGCGATTCCGTTGTCGAAGTTCGGCATCACGTTGCGGCACACCCAGTCGTGATAATCGGTTTGACGGGGTTGTCCCTCGATCACATAGTGCATCAGCGTCGCTGGTGATGTGACCGTGGCAAATGGGTTGGGCACCAGGTGATGCGGCACCGCCGCACACAATTGGGAGGCGACGTCGTGGCGGCCGTATGCCGCCACGGCAGCCGTGGCGAGGGCCCCCGGCGACACGGCCAGCAGCATGCCACGGCGCCGGGTGGTTTCCAGCGCACGCCCGAGGACGATGATGGCCAGCAGCGCCCCCAATGCGAACTGCAGCCCTATCGCCTCGTGCACCAGCGTCAACGCCGCGATCGCGGCGCCGAAGGCCGCGCACCATCGGATCGCGACGGCCCGGGAACGTGTGAGCGCCAACGCCGAGCTGAACACCGCCAGGGCCGCCCCGCCGAACAGGTCCGGCCGAGCCGAGAATGCCGCAAACGGGACACCGAACGGCAATAACGGCATCACCATCGCGACCATCAGCCTGCGTTCAGACGGACGGCCGGTGAAGACCACCACGCCGGCAACCGTTGCCAGACCGCACAAATAGACCGCCGTGGACAGCCACCGGAGACCGAGCGTGGCCGCGAAGTAGTGGCCCGGGGCCAACCGAACCAGCTCGCCGGCGAGCCCGCGGCGGACGAAGCCGTGGGTGTAGTCGGCGGTGTAATACGACATCCAGTACACGTCGAGCGGAACGACCTTGATCGCGAACCACAGCACGGCCGTCGCCCAGGCCGCGATCGCGACCGCGATTCCGACGTGGCGGTGGCGTGCGCGTTGATTGGCCTCGAGGCCCAGATCCACCATCAGATCCGGCCCTCGTGGACGGTGGTCGCGGACAGCTGCAAGTCGGCCAGCGCCCGACACGCGAGCTCACCGGTGGCTGCGGTGGCGTTGCCGGCGCCGCTCTGGTAGGAGACGATGGTGAGAAAGCGGCTGCCGTTTACCGTTCCTGTGCCGCAGAACAATTGGCCGTGAGCTCGCTCGATGCGCGACTGGGTGATGCCCTGCTCGGCCAGCCGCATCGAGACCTCCGTCGCATCCGCACCATCGATGCGGCCGACGGCGGTGTCGAGGCTACCGAGGTTGGAGCAACCCACCGGCAGTCGGCCGGACGACATGGCGATGCCTTCGGCGCGCCGGACCAGCCATCGCGGCGTGAACGGGATGAGGGGCAGTCCGGCGAGCATCTCGTTGGGTTGTTCCTCCAGGGACGTCAGCAGTCTTTTGACCTCCGCACGCACGCCGCCCAAGTGATCAACCACCGCGTGGCCGTCGACGGTGAGTGTGATCGAGGTCAGCGCGTTGGCGCGGTCGTCGTCGGCGGTGCGGTCGCTGACCGGAAGCACCACCGTCACGGAGTTTCCGTCGGGGAGCACCCTGCCTATCCGGTGCGCGAGGCGAGCCGCGAACGCCACGAATAGCGCGTTGCTGCTCCCGTTGAGGCTGCGCGCACGCGCGTCCCATGCCGCAGCGTCGGTTTGTAACGTCACGGACTCCGATGCGTTCTGGCCATCGTCCATTGGGTCGGGTGCCCGGGGCCGCCCGCGCGGCTGTGGCTGTCGATCCGACGAGACCGTGAGCACTATCGCCAGAGTCGCGAGCAACGCCCGGATCGCCGCCGGCAGGGCGCGACCGGCGTCGGCCAAGTCCTCACCTACCGTGCGCCACCGGCCACGCGAATTCGCCTGCGGATAGCCAAGGTTGCGTCGTTCTCCCTTGACCGCCTCGGCTAGGGCCGTTGCCATCGCAAGTCCATCGACAACGCAGTGTGACGCCACCAAGGTGACCGCCGCCCCGCCGTCGTCCAAGGGCAGCACGCCGAGATGAAACGTCGGGCCGTGCTCGGGGTCGACACGCACCCGCGCGCGTCTCTCGATCCACGCGCCGATCTCCCGCCGCGGTTGCCGCGGTTCGCAGGTGATGTCCGGCGAGCGGCTGTCGACCACCCAGCGATGACGCCCGAACGGCAGCGGCGAGCGCTCGATCCTGCGTCCGAGGAGACCTGCCCCGAGATTGTCTTTGAAGGCCCGCAATTCGTCGCTGTTCACGTCGCGGTCGTAGACCCACGTGCATTGCACCGTGCTGCCTTGACCGGTGGCGCGCAGCCGCAGGAAGGCGGCGTGGTCCAGAAGCGCCAGCCTCGTCACTAGCATCCCGCCTCGGCCGCGGCGCGATACCCGCGCACCGCCGCCGGTGCGAACACCGCGACGAGAACGCCGGCCCACACGCCCGCCTGCCACAGCGGCGACAGCACCGGGCCGCCCTCCGCGAGGCCGCGCATCGCCTCGATCGTCGGCGATATGGGCGAAAAACGCACCACCGGTTGCAGCCAGCCCGGGAACACCTCGGCGGGTGCGACGCCGGTGTTGAGGAACAGCAGCAGGACGCATCCCGCGCCCAGCCAGGTCACCATCGCCTTGCCGTCCGCGCGGGCGGCGATCGCGATGACCAACGACGCCATTCCCGCCGAAATCGCCACGGGCACCAGCACGAAGGCAGGCACCGCGATCCAGCCGTAGCTGAATCGCAGGCCCAATGCGATCCCGAAGATGGTGAGCACGATGGCGGACGTGGTGGTCCGGGCGGCCTCGGCGACCAGTCGGCCCGCCACGGTGCTGGCTCGATGAACCGGCTGCACCCACAACCTCGTCAGCACACCCGACTCCCGCTCCGCCGGCAACGCCAAACCGGCGCCGAGGGTTCCGAACACGGCGCCGACCACCGCACACATCGGGACCAGCCCGTATAGGCTGTCGTGGCCCGTGACGGCCAGAACGGCTTTGCCGATCAGCAATTTGTAGACGACGAGCAGAAACGTCGGGAACAACAGCGCTTGCACGGCGACGATCGGGTCGCGCCGCCAGCGGCGCAGCAGCCGCCCCGCTTCCGAAGCGCTCTGGCTGACGAACGCCGTCAGCGACGGATCATACGGAATCCCCTGTGTTGCATGGGCAGTCACCGCCCCTCGGGGCTGTTCCGCAGGCGCGTCGCGAGCTTGCCGGCCGTCGTGAGGCGGACTGCGGACGATCCCAGGTGCGCGGAAGCTTCCGCCGCCCACGCGTCGCTGCATCCGCACCGCCAGAGCGCCGAAAAGTGCCAACAGTCCAAGGCACCACGCCGATGCCGCCACCAGCTCCCTACCGGTGGCGTGACCGGCGGCGAGTCCACGCAACGTGTCGGTGACCCGTGAGACCGGCTGGTGGCGGACGAACGGGCCGAGCCATGCCGGAAATGATTCCGCTGGAGCGATGCCCGTGGACACCAGGACCAGGACCAGCTGCGGGAGGAGCAGCAATTGGCTCGACGATTCGACGGAGCCGACCCGGGAGCCCAACGCGTCGGCGCCAAGGCACACCGCCATCGCGAACGCCACGACGATGATCACGAACAGGCCCGTGTCGGCCGGGCCGCCGGCCATCCGGAAGCCAAAGGACCACCCGACGGCGAGAGCGGCGACCAGCGCGATGACCGAGCGTATCAAGCAATAGAGCATCCGCGAGGCCAGCGGTACCGCCGCAGGAACCGGCAGAGTCCGGAGCCGAGACCCGAAGCCGGACAGTCGGTCTCGTGCGGCGCGGTCGGCGGTGGTCATCGCCCCGAACAGCATCGCCTGCACGATCACCACCGGAAGGACATATTGCGGGTAGGTCATCGGGCCGGTGTGGATCAGGCTGCCCAACACCACGGTGAATCCCAGGAAGCAGCCCACCGGCGCCAACGCCGCGAACAGGAGGTCGGCATCGCGCCGGGAGCCTGACATCGTGCGAAGGGTGAGTGCCACCAGGGCACTCATCTCCGGCCCCCCGGCGGGGCGGGAACTTCGTCAGGCATCCAGGAGCGGCCCGGCGTCGGACACCCGGGTGAACTCGGCGCGCATCGTCTCGACGTAGCGCAGGACGGACCCGCGGGCGATGTCGGTGCCCGGGTAGGCGACCACCAGCTGCGTTTTGTCGTGCATGCGATTGACCCACATGCACACCGTCTCCGACAGCCGGTTGTCACCCCAGACACCTGCGCGCAGACCGTCGAAATAGCCACCGAAGGGCAGCTTGCGAATGTCGATGTAGGACAGCATCGGGACCGGACGGTCGGGAACCTCGATGAGGCCCGACCAACGGTCGGGCGACTCGAGCAGGTGGTAGTACGGCACGGCGCCGAGGGCGGTGTTCGCGTCAAACGATGCCTGGGCGGCACTGACCACCTCGTCGAACGACGCGCCGGCCGTAGGAATCGCCAACGGGACGAAACTGGCCAACCATCCGACCGCGGTCGCGTGGGCGGGGTCGCGACGGTTGTCGAACGGTGTAAGCCCGAAATATGTTGGGGCGCCGGTCAGTCGATGTTCGGCCAGGGCGGCACAGGCGAACACACCACCGCTGAAACGTGCCCCCGCAGCGCGGCAAGCCGCTTCGAACCGTCGGCCCTGGTCGTCATCGATCAGGTCGAACACGTCGATGGCCCCCGGGGTATCCGCGGCTGCCTCGCCCAGCTCCAGCGGAAATTTCGGCAGCACGCCGTTGTTCGCTGCGAGAAAGTCCCGCCACGAACGGATCTCGGGCGATTCTTCGCTCAGACTCCTGGTGTACGCATGCTGATTCGCGCTGTATTCGCGATGGCTGGCAGCGGGTGTCAACGGGCTCTGTTCGCGCTGCAGCGCGGCGAAATACATCGTCTGGATGTCGAGGAAGATCACCCCGGCCGACATACCATCGGCGCGCAAGTGGTCAACAGCGATGTAGACGGTGAACCGGTCATCGGCCTGGATCACTCCGAAGGTGAAGCAGTCCCATTGCAGCGGATCGGGCGTGTCGAGAAGGAGTTTGCGAATCTGGGGCGGGGCCATCCTTCCGAGATCCGTTGGCGCCAACGTGATGCCCTCCGGATCGGCAATGACGTAGCGAAGGATTTCGTCGTCGTCGCCGAAGCCAAACCGGTCGTGGTAGGTGTCGTGTCGCCGCAGGTGCCTATTCACGGCGTGCGTCATCGCATCGATATCGCAGATGCCGCTGATTTCCCAGGCCCCGATGCACAACCGCGGGATGTCGCGGCCACGGCTGACCTGGCGCTGGTAATACCGAAGATGCTGCGACTGCTGATAACTCACCGGGGCCGGGTGGTATTGCGCTTCGGCTACGCGCCGATAGGTGGTCGCGGTGGGGTACCAGGATACGACGGTGCCCTCGGCCGTCCAGTCCTCAACCGTGCCCAAGAACATGCGCTACCTTTCGTCAGTCAGCTCGTGACGCCAGTCCGGATGACCTTAACGGCACCGCGCATAAGTTGCTGGCCGAGTTGAGTGCCCGCGGAGTCCCGCCGCGCGGGCCTGGCGAGCGTGTTATCGCCGGACGTGTCGGCGAATGCGCGTGCGAGGTTGAGTTCACCGTGGTTCGAATGGGCGGCCCGCATGTTGTCCCGGGGGGCAAGGAGATGACTCGCCGGCGCGCGCGCGGCGGAATCATAGAATTCCCCTCTCGCGCTGAGCAATCCCCAGGAACTTCTGACAACACATCGTGTGCCTGTGTGAGGTAGTCGACGACGGGGAGTCAGTCAAATCGCGCGCGATCAACACAGAACTACAGTTGGAACAAGCACTTATCTCGACGCGATGACCCAATCTGTCGATTCCCACCCACAGAGTGGCGCTGTCTCGGCGAGGCCAGCCATGACATGCCGGGCCTGCCGAAACGGCGCCTCGGTTACCATATCGTGATCTCCGCCCGTATTGGAATAGTGTCAGCCGAACCTTTCTTGCACCGATGATTCGGGCAAACTTCCAAACCATCACCAAAAGCGGGGCGGCACTGCGTCACACGCTCCTAACAATACGAAGCTGCGCACCGAATTCGGTCGGATCCCCGGCGCTGGCAGCAAACTGCGACCAACCGTGAATCGGGCTCGCCATTGACAGCGCATTGACACCGGGTTACGCAGACACAGCGCCCGCGATGGCCGACGACGATCTGGACATCACATCGTTCCCCACACCGCGGGCCTCGTACAGAAGGGACGTCGACGATGCCTGATGAACTCCGGGGGCCGGCCAGGCTGTTCGATGCCTTGACCACCAAAGGCACCGCCTTCACCGAGGACGAACGCCGGCGGTTGGGTCTGACCGGTCTGCTGCCGACCACGGTGAAGACCCTCGAACAGCAAGCCGAGCATTGCTGGCACGAATTCTCCACTCGCCGCAGCGATCTCGACAAGCACATCTATCTGCGGGCGTTGCAGGACCGCAACGAAACCTTGTTCTACCGCGTGTTACTCGACCACATCGCCGAGACTCTGCCGATCGTCTACACGCCCACCGTGGGAGAAGCCTGCCAGCGTTTCAGCGAGATCTACCGTCGGCCGCGGGGACTGTTCGTGTCCTACGCCGAGCGGGACTGCCTGGACGAGGTGCTGAACAATCGGTCCCAACGCGAGGTCGACGTGATCGTGGTGACCGATGGGCAGCGGATCCTCGGCCTGGGCGATCAGGGCATCGGGGGCATGGGCATCCCGATCGGAAAGCTGTCCCTCTACACCCTGATCGGTGGCATCGACCCCGCTCGGACTCTTCCGATCGTGCTCGATGTGGGAACCGACAACAGCGAACTGCTCGATGACCCTCGCTATCTGGGCTGGCGGCACCGACGTATCGACGACGACGATTACTACGCGTTCATCGACAAGTTCGTCGCCACGGTGCGCAAGCACCTACCCACCGTGTTGCTGCAGTGGGAGGACTTCGCCAGCACACATGCGTTGCCGATCCTCGCCCGCTACCGCGACAAACTCCTTACCTTCAACGACGACATCCAGGGCACCGCCGCCGTCGCCGTCGGCGCGCTGCACGGTGCCGCCAAGGTTGCGGGCCGCCCGTTGTCCCAGCAGCAGGTCGTCATGCTCGGCGCCGGCTCGGCCGGCATCGGAGTGCTCGACATGATCCGTCGCCAAATGGTGAACGAGGGGTTATCCGAACAGGCTGCCTCGGAGCGGATCTGGGTTCTCGACGTGGAAGGGCTTCTCACGGAGGACCGCACCGACCTATCCGACGCGCAGCGGGGATTCGCCCAGCCCGCCGGCCGTGTTGCGGGCTGGGGTCTGTCCGGTCCGGCCCGGCTCGCCGACGTCATCCACCATGTCGACGTCGGCGTGCTGCTGGGCCTGTCCACCGCCGCGGGCGCCTTCACCGAACCCGTCGTGCGTGAACTCGCCGGCAAGGCCGACCGACCGATCATCTTCCCGCTCTCCAACCCGACCAGTCGCGCCGAGGCGCACCCCGCCGAGTTGGATCGGTGGACCGACGGACGCGCCCTGATCGCCACCGGATCGCCGTTCGCCCCGCTGCACCGAAACGGCGTGGAACACCCTGTCGCCCAATGTAATAACGTCTATATCTTTCCCGCGATGGGACTGGCCGTGACCGCGGCCCAGGCGACCCGGGTCACCGACGAGATGATGCGGATCGCCGCGGAGACCTTGGGTGAGGCGTCGCCCGCCCTCGCCGACCCCGACCAGCCGTTGCTGCCCGCGTGGTCAGACGTGCCCGATGTCGCGGTCCGCATTGCGCACGCCGTCGCCGTGCAGGCGGTTGCGGACGGCGTCGCCCCGACGCGCAGCGGCGCGGAACTCGCCGAGCGCATCGCCGGGGTGCGTTGGCTTCCGAAATACGCCGCCCCAGCGAGCCAGTGAACACCGGCCGCCAGGAGACGTCGCGCACGCGGACCTATGCCGCTGACCGGGGAAGAGTGCCGGCCACGCGCAGGCGCTGACAAGACAGGGCGTCCCGCCCGTCACTGATCCAGAAGTTCGGACCCCTGCCCCGCGTGGTATGTTCGCCGACGTGAACATCGGCGTGCGCGCGTATTGGCGCTTTATCGTGGCTCCGGGCGGAGCCGGCGATGGGGCGTCTGGTTGACGCACCCGCACGACTGAGACCCGGAGCCCAGCAGTGACCGCAAGGTCGCTGCTTTTCGCTTTTCAGGGCATCGGGAACCAGCGGGCGTGCCCTGGCAGCTAACACAGAAAGACACACCCACATGTCCCTCACCGACTTCCCCACAACTGTCGACACGTCCGATCATCGGATCGTCTCGTTCCGAGAGCTCTCGGCTCCCGCCGTGATTCGAACCGAACTGCCGCTGACGCCTCGACGCGCCCAGGCCGTCCAGCGCGACCGCGATGAGGTTTCGGCAATCCTGGCCGGCCACGACGACCGGCTGCTCCTCGTGGTCGGCCCCTGCTCGGTACACGATCCCGTCGCCGCACTCGATTACGGCCGCCGGCTCGCCGCGCTTGCCGCCGAGTACGCGGAACGGCTGAAGGTCGTGATGCGGGTCTACTTCGAAAAGCCGCGCACCACCATCGGGTGGAAGGGTCTCATCAACGACCCCGCCATGGATGGCAGCTTCGACGTCGAACGTGGCATCCGCACCGCGCGCGCGTTACTGCTCGACATCATCGACGTCGGCCTGCCCGTGGGGTGCGAATTCTTGGAGCCCACCAGCCCGCAGTACATCGCCGACGCGGTTGCCTGGGGCGCCATCGGCGCCCGGACCACCGAATCACAGGTGCACCGCCAGTTGGCATCCGGGCTGTCGATGCCGATCGGATTCAAGAACGGGACCGACGGCAACATCCAAGTCGCCATCGACGGTGTCAAAGCCTCAGCGGCGCCTCACCATTTCTTCGGAACCGACAACGTGGGCCGCGCGGCCGTCGTCGAGACCATGGGCAATCCCGACTGCCACGTGATCCTCCGGGGCGGTACCGCCGGCCCGAATTACGATGCCGCCTCGGTGGTCACGGCCATCGAGTGGTTAGGCAGGGCAGGGCTTTCCGAACGAGTCATGATCGACTGCTCACACGCCAACTCCGGCAAAGACCACGGGCGACAGGCCGAGGTCGCGGCCGAGGTGGCCGCACGCATCGCGGCGGGCGAGCGCGGTATCGCCGGCCTGATGCTGGAAAGCTTCCTGGTGGCCGGCGCCCAATCGCTGAGCGGCGAGCTGACATACGGCCAATCCGTCACCGATGAATGCATGGACTTCGGAACCACCGCCGGCTTGCTGGCGGAGCTCCATGCGGCGATGGGCTGATCCGGGCAGCCCGCGCACCGGGTCGCGGCTATCGCGCCGAAACCTGGCCGGCGATCGCCTTTTTGTCGATCTTGCCGATCGGCGTGGTGGGTAGCGATGTCATCGTCACCAGGACATCGGGCCGGGCGTGCGCGGCCACGCCGCGCTCGTCGAGATAGACGTTCAATTCCGCAAGCGACAGCCCCTTGTCTTTGAAAACAACTGCCGCACAGATCTTCTCACCAAGATATGGGTCGGGCAGTGCTACCGCGGCGGCCGAGAAGATCGCCGGGTGGCTGTGCATCTGCTCCTCGAGGTCTGCCGCGGAAATGGTTTCGCCGCCACGGCAGATCACGTCTTTGACGCGGCCGGTGACCACGACGTAGCCGTCGTCCCCGATCCGGACCAGGTCACCGCTGCGAAAGAAGCCGTCGGGGTCAAAGCAGCGCTCATTGTCGCGCTCGGCGCGGAAGTAGCCGTTGAACGTGTACGGTCCGCGGACCAGCAATTCGCCCTCGTCGCCGGGCGGCACCGGCTCACCGGTCGTATCGACCACGCGCAGTTCATCGGCGGCGGACAACGGCCGCCCCTGCGTGTGCTCGGTGAGGTGCGGTGGATCATCGAGCCTGGTGTAGTTCAGCAGCCCCTCGGCCATCCCGAACACTTGCTGCAGGCCCGGCGTCAAGGCGGTGCGCACCAACCGGGCGTCCTCGGGCTCCAGCTTGGCTCCGCCGACTTGCAGGAGCCGCAAGGTCTTTGGGGTCACCGGTTCCCATTCGCAGGCCTGCGCCCACAGTTTGGCCAGGGCCGGCACCAGGGCGGTGACCGTGACGCCGTGGCGTGCGATGGCGGCAAAGGCCGCCTCGGGGCTGGGATCGGTGCCGAACACGGTGGTGGCGCCGACCGTCATCGCGCCGAGCAGGCCGGGGCAGGCGAGTGGAAAATTGTGGCCCGCCGACAGCACCGCCAGGTAGACGTCGTCGGAGGTGAGCCGGCAGAGTTCGGCGCTGGCGGTTGCGTTGAATACGTAATCGGCGTGGGTGCGGGGGATGAGCTTGGGCGTGCCGGTGGTGCCGCCGGAAACCAGAAGCAGCGCAGGCGATCCCGGGTCGCCGGGCGCCGGCGGCGGGTCTGCGGGCGCCTGCTCGCACAGGTGCGCCCATGAGGTGAACGGCCCCGGGTCGCCGTCGACGATGACGTGCTCGAGCGCCCCGTGTTCCTCGACGAGCCGGTGCGCCATCGTCCGGTAGTCGAAACCCGCTGCCGTATCGGCGATCAGCAGCCCGGTGGCCTGGCTGACCGCGGCGAAATGCCCGAGTTCGGCGGCCCGATGGCCCGGCAGGCACATCACCGGAATCGCGCCGGCCCGCAGCAGGCCGAACAGCGCCACCGCGAACTGGCAGCGGTTCGGCAGCTGCAGCAGCACCCGGTCGCCCGCCGCGATGCCCGCCGCCCTTAGTCCACCGGCGGCGCGGTTAGCCTGGGCGTCGAGGTCCGCATAACTGAAGCCGGTACCGCCCACGGCGTCGAGCACGGCAATTCGGCCGGGCCACTGCCGCGCCGCGTCGGTCAGGATCGAGTCCAGGGTTCGGCCCGTCCAGTAGCCCTCCGCCCGGTAGGCGGCGGCGCGATCCGCGGGGAATGGCACGAACCCGTCGAGGACTCCGGCCGGCGGCTGCGGTGTGTGCGGGCTCATGGCTCCTTAGGCGGGGTCAGGCGGGGCTAGTAGCGGGGACGCAGGGAGTAAGGATAGGGTAACCAAAAAATTAGGGCAGCCTGTGCTAATCCAGGGAGGGTTTGTGGTGCACGCCCCGGCGCGCTCGGAGGACATCCGGGCGGAGGTGGCTGAACTGCTCGGCGTTGACGTCGATGCAGTTCAGCCGGGTAGCAACCTCATCGGCCAGGGTCTGGACTCGATCCGGATCATGACGTTGGCCGGCCGCTGGCGCCGCCAGGGCGTTGCCGTCGATTTCGCCGCCCTCGCCGAAACGCCGACGATCGAGGCCTGGGCGCAGTTGGTCGCCGCCGGCGGCGAGGGCGCTGATCAGCGGGCCCTGCCGGTCGACACCCCCGCGGACGCCGAGCGATCCGGGGATGACGAGCCTTTTTCGCTGGCCCCGATGCAGCACGCGATGTGGGTCGGCCGCCAAGAAAACCAGCAGCTGGGCGGCGTCGCCGGGCACCTCTACGTCGAATTCGACGGTGGCCCGATCGATCCGGAACGGCTGCGCACGGCGGCCACCGCGCTCGCACGTCGCCATCCGATGCTGCGGGTGCGGTTCCTGCCCGACGGGACGCAGCGCATCACGTCGGCCGACGAGTGCGGCGCCTTCCCGGTCAGCGTCGAGGATCTGCGGGACCTGAGGACCGACGAGGTCGATCAGCGGCTCGCCGCCATCCGCGACGCCAAATCGCACCAGCAGCTCGACGGCGCGGTGTTCGAGTTGGAGGTGACGCTGCTGCCGGACCGACGGTCCCGGCTCCACGTCGACCTGGACATGCAGGCCGCCGACGCGATGAGCTATCGCACCCTGATGGCCGACCTGGCGGCCCTCTACCTCGGCCGCGACCTGCCCGAGCTGAGCTACACCTACCGCCAGTACCGCCAAGCCATCGAGGCCGACGACGCGCGGCCGCAACCGGCCCGCGACGCGGACCGGGCCTGGTGGGCGCAGCGGCTTCCCGAGCTGCCGGACCCACCCGCCTTGCCGACCACCGGTGGCCGTCCCGTGAACCAGAGCACCCGGCGCTGGCACTGGCTGGACCCGCAGACCCGCGATGCGCTGTTCGCCCGCGCCCAGGCGCGCGGATTCACCCCGGCGATGGCGCTGGCCGCGGGGTTCGCCAACACCCTGGCGCGCTGGTCGACCACCTCGCGCTTTCTGCTGAACGTTCCGTTGTTCGGGCGCCAGGCTCTGCACCCGGACGTCGATTCGCTGGTCGGTGACTTCACCTCCTCGCTGCTGCTCGATGTCGATCTCATCGGCGCGGACACGCCGGCGGCCCGGGCGCGGGTCGTGCAGGACGCGATGCGCACGGCGGCCGCCCACTCCGCCTATCCGGGGCTGTCGGTGCTGCGCGACCTCAGCCGTCATCGCGGCACCCAGGTGCTCGCGCCCGTCGTCTTCACCAGCGCGCTCGGACTCGGCGAACTGTTCAGCTCCGAAGTGACCGACCAGTTCGGAGCACCGGGCTGGATCATCTCCCAGGGGCCGCAGGTGCTGCTCGACGCGCAGGTCACCGAGTTCGACGGCGGCGTCCTGGTGAATTGGGATGTGCGCGAAGGGATCTTCCCGTCAGGGGTGATCGACGCGATGTTCGCCCACCACGTCGGCGAGCTGCTCCGGCTGGCCTCCGGCGACGGCGCGTGGGACGCGCCGGGCCCCTCGGCGCTGCCGGAGGCGCAGCGCGCGGTACGCGAGGCGGCCAACGGCCGCACGGCCGAACCCAGCGGAGAAGCCTTGCACGACGGGTTCTTCCGGCAAGCCGAGCAGCGGCCCGACGCGCCGGCGGTGTTCGCGAGCTCCGGTGACCTCAGCTACGCGCAACTGCGCGACCAGGCGCTGGCGGTGGCGGCCGCGCTGCGTGCGGCCGGCGTCGCCCCCGGCGACACCATCGCGGTGGTGGGTCCGAAAACCGCCGAGCAGGTTTCGGCGTTGCTGGGCATCTTGTCCGTCGGTGCGGTCTACCTGCCGATCGGTGCCGACCAGCCCCGCGACCGCGCCGAGCGCATCCTCGCGTCCGCCCGCGGGAGCCTGGCCCTGGTGTGCGGCGGACAACGACTGTCCCTGCCGGTGCCCGAGGTGGTGATCGCCGACATCCTTCGTGATGCCACCTTGTGCACCGAAATCCACTCCGCGAGAATCGATCCCGACGAGCTCGCCTACGTGCTGTTCACTTCCGGCTCCACCGGGGAGCCCAAGGGCGTCGAGGTCACCCACGACGCGGCGATGAACACCGTGGAATTCATCGCCCGCCACTTCGAGATCGGCCCGGCGGATCGATGCCTTTCCCTGTCGACCCTCGAGGGTGACATCTCGGTGATGGACATCTTCGTCACCTTGCGCACCGGCGGCGCCATCGTCGTCGTCGACGAGGCGCAGCGGCGTGATCCCGACGCCTGGGCCCGGCTCATCGACGCTCACAAGGTCACGGTGCTGCATTTCATGCCCGGCTGGCTGGAGATGTTGATCGAGGTCGGCCGCGGGCGGCTGTCCTCGGTCCGGGTGGTGCCCACCGGGGGCGACTGGGTGCGGCCGGAGGTGGTGCGCCGGCTGCGGGCCGAAGCGCCCAACCTGCGGTTCGCCGGCCTCGGGGGCGCGACCGAAACCCCGGTGCACAACAGCATTTTCGAGGTGACCGACGAGATACCCGAAGACTGGACCGCCCTGCCCTTCGGCGTCCCGCTTCCCAACAACGCCTGCCGCGTCGTCGACGACACGGGCGCCGACTGTCCCGACTGGGTTCCCGGCGAGTATTGGGTCTCCGGACGCGGCATCGCACGCGGCTACCGCGGAAGGCCCGATCTCACCGCGGAACGCTTCGTCGAGCACGACGGCCGAATCTGGTACCGCACCGGCGATTTGGTTCGCTACTGGCCAGACGGCACCCTCGAATTCGTCGGCCGCGCCGACCACCGCGTCAAGATCAGCGGGTACCGCGTCGAGCTGGGGGAGATCGAGACCGCGTTGCGTCGCGTGCCCGGGGTGCGGACGGCGGTGGCCGCCTTGATCGCCGTATCCGGCGAATCCGACGTGCTGGCCGCGCAGGTATGCACCGACGACACCGCCGTGACCGCGGAGAAAATCCGACAGGCTCTTGCCGATCTCGTTCCCGCGCACATGATTCCGCGCCACATCACGGTGGCGGAGCGGATCGGCTTCACCGATGCCGGAAAGCTCGACCGGCGCGCCGTGGCGCGCGAATTGGAAGCCGCCGTGTCGCAGTCGCAGCGGCCGGGCCACCGTGCGCCTTCGACGCCGCTGGAATCCGCGCTGGCAATGATCGTCGGTGATCTGCTCGGCCGGCAAAACGTCGGCGTCGACGACGACTTCTTCGCGCTCGGTGGCGATTCGGTGCTGGCCACGCAGGCGGTCGCGCGAATTCGGGCCTGGCTGGACGTACCGGACATCATGGTCGCCGACATCTTCGCCAACCGAACCGTGTCGGCGCTGGCCGCGGTGCTCGGCGCCGGCGAGCACGACCCCGGCCGGCTCGACCAGGTCGCCGAGCTATATCTGGAGGTTATCGGCATGGATGCCGAATCGGTTCTGGCGGCCTCTCAGCAACCCGCGAAATCGTAAACGGCGCAATGACATTGAATAACATGATCACCATGCCTTCCGCATTCCCGTCCTGGATCAAGCGGACCCCCGGCCGCGACAATGGTCCGGCGGACCGCCCTGCGGGCGCCACCGTGATATTCCCGCACGCCGGGGCCGCCGCCGCGGGCTATCGGGTGCTGGCCGCGGCGCTGGCCGCCGGCGGCGACACCTACGTCGTGCAGTACCCACAGCGGGCCGATCGCCTCAGCGAACCCGCTCACGAAAGCGTGCACGACCTGGCCACCAGCCTCTTCCAGGCCGCACCCTGGCCCAGCGTCGCACCGCTGACGCTGTTCGGCCACAGCATGGGCGCCGTCGTCGCCTTCGAGTTCGCCCGCGTCGCCGAGACACACGGCGCCCAGGTGCGCAAGCTCTGGGTATCGGCGGGCCCACCGCCATGCGTGGTCTCCGACATGCCCGAGCTGCCGACCAGTGACGACGGGCTGCTGGCGGACATCGCCGATTTGGGCGGCACCGACCCGGAACTGCTCGCCGACGAAGAATTCTCCGAACTGCTGACCACCGCGGTGCGCGCCGATTACCGGGCCTTCAACGGGTACGACCCCAGCCCCGATGTCCGCATCGGCGCGGACATCCACGTGTTGGGCGGCCATGACGACCACCGGATCAAGACCGGCGTGCTGCGCCGGTGGGAAAGGCACACCGCAGGATCCTTTGCGCTATCGCTGTATGACGGCGGGCACTTCTACGTCTATGACCATGTCGACGCGGTCGCCGCGCAGGTGAATGCCGGGTGAGGCCAATGTCGAACGATGCGTATGGTGCCGAGAGCGTCGACCCTGTCGTGATCGTGGGTATGGGTGTCGAGGCCCCCGGTGGCATCGAAAACGCCGAGGGATATTGGGATCTGCTGGCGCACGGCCGTGAGGCGCTGGGGCCGTTTCCCACCGACCGCGGTTGGGCGGTGCGGGAACTGCTCGCCGGATCGCGCCGCAGCGGATTCAAGGAGATCCATGATCGCGGTGGATTCCTCGGTGGGGCAACCACATTCGATCCCGAATTCTTCGGCATCTCACCCCGGGAGGCCGTCGTGATGGACCCGCAGCAGCGGGTGTCGCTGCGAGTGGCCTGGCGCGCTCTGGAAAACAGCGGCATCAATCCCGACGACCTCGCCGGGCACGATGTGGGCTGCTTCGTCGGCGCATCGGCCACCGGCTACGGACCCGAAATGGCCAGGTTCTCCGAGCACAGCGGCCATCTGCTCGCCGGGACCGCGCTCAGCGTGATCTCGGGCCGCATCGCCTACACGCTGGGATTGGCCGGGCCGGCGCTGACCCTGGATTCCTCGTGCGCGTCGGCGCTGGTGGCCTTCCACGTCGCGGTGCGTTCCCTGCAAAACGACGACTGCGACATGGCTATCGCGGGCGGGGTCAACGTGCTGGGCTCACCCGGCTTCTTCGTGGAGTTCTCCAAACAACACGCCCTCTCCGATGACGGATACTGCCGCCCCTACAGCGCGCAGGCCAGCGGAACCGTGTGGGCCGAGGGAGCGGCGATGTTTGTGCTGCAACGCAAATCGGCCGCGCTGCGTGCCGGCCGGCGGGTCGTGGCCGAGGTGCGCGCCACCGCCATCAACCAGGACGGGCGCAGCGCCGGGCTGAGCGCGCCCAGCGGCGACGCCCAGGTCCGCCTGTTCCAGCGCGCCATCGCCCAGGCCGGGATCAAACCGGCCGAGGTGGGGATGATCGAGGGCCACGGCACCGGCACCCGGCTCGGTGACCGCACCGAATTGCGTTCGCTGGCACAGACCTACGGCGACACCGAAGCCGGCGGCGGGGCCCTGCTGGGCTCGGTGAAGTCCAACGTGGGGCATTCGTTGGCCGCCGCCGGCGCGCTGGGGCTAGCCAAGGTGCTGGTCTCCGCCGAACACGGCGCCGTCCCGCCCACCCTGCACGCCGACAACGCCAGCCCCGAAATCGAGTGGGATAAACAGGGTTTGCGATTGGCACAGAATCTGACGCCGTGGGCGGCCATCGACGGGCAGCGCATCGCCGCGGCCTCGGCGTTCGGAATCGCCGGCACCAACGCGCATCTGATCGTCTCCGTCCCCGAGGTCGCGTGATGCTCATCCATCGATTGCCGGACGGGCGCGTCCCGGTGTTGCTGAGTTCCCACGACCCGGAGCTCATCCCCCGGGACGCCGCGGCGATCCTCGACTACCTGGGCCGCATCGACTCGGCGAACGTGACCGCCGCGATCGCCTCCACCCTGCTGCGGCTGCGGCGCGCGCGCCGGCACCGCGCGCTGCTGCGAGCGGCCGACCGCGCCGAGCTCGTCGCCGGGCTGTCGGCGATCGCTCGCGGCGAGGAGCACGAGCTCCTCACGCAATCCGCGAAGGCGACGCCACCGCGCATTGCGTTCGTGTTCCCGGGCCAGGGCAACCAATGGCAGTCGATGGGCGCCGACGCCTACCGACGATTGTCGGCCTACCGCGAGGCGGCCGACCGGTGCGCGCACGCGTTCCTGCTCGCCGGATTTGCCTCTCCGCTCCCGTATCTGGTGGGCGAGGAAGAGCGCAGCTGGTCACGTCCGCAGATCCAGGGAGCGCAGTTCACCCACGCGGTCAGCCTGGCCGAGGCGTGGCGATTCTGCGGGGTGCTGCCCGATATCACCATCGGCCACAGCCTGGGCGAGGTGGCGGCGGCATATGTGGCCGAAGCGATCTCGCTGCCCGACGCCGTCGCTCTGGTGGTCGCCCGCGCCACCGTTGTCGACCAGTTGACGGGCCGCTACGCGATGGCGGTGCTCGGCACCGGCCTCGACGTCGCCGAGTCGCTGCTGGCCGAGGCGCCCGGCTGGGTGGAGGTTTCGGCGGTCAACGGGCCGTCGTCGACCGTGGTCGCCGGCGATCACGACGCGGTGGCCGCCGCGGTGCGGCTGGCGCAGCAGCGCGACATCTTCACCCATCAGCTGTCCGTCGACTATCCCGGCCACACCAGTGCACTACGTCCGTTGCGTGCCAGCCTGGGCGAGCTGACACCGCCGTCGGCGTTCCGGGACGGGCCGGTGAGGTTCATCGGCTCCACCTTCGGCGCCGAGGTGGGCGAAGCGACCGATTTCTCTGGATATTGGTATGAGAACCTCTGCGGCACAGTGCTCTTCGATCTTGCGGTGCAGCACGCCCGCGCCTGTGGCGCTGACACGTTCGTGGAGCTCTCGGCGCACCCGTCACTGCTCTATCCGCTGGGCGACATCGTCGACGATGAGTCGACCGTCATCGTTGGCTCGGGGCACCGCGACCGGCCCATCACCGAAACGCTGTCGGCGAGCATCGCCGCCGTCGCGACCGCCGACCCCGGCTGCAGGTGGGCCGACGCGGTCCCGGCGGGTAACCAGGCTCCGCTGCGAGGCTTCCCGAACGCGCCGATGCGCGCGGTGCACCTCTGGGCGGCGCCGGAACGCGTGACCGAACCGGCGTCGGTGCCGGCGCTGACGGTGGCCGTCGAGGACTGGCAGCAGACGATGTCGCCGATCACGCCGAGCACAACACGCCCCGACATCGGGTTCTTCGGCGCGGACGCGCCGGCACGGCGGCTGGCCGATGCCGTTGCGGCGCAAGGTGGCTGCCGGGTAGTGTCGCCGAACGACGCGGAGATCCTCGCGATAGTGGCGCCGGGTCTCGACCGGCTCGACGCCACGGCCGCAATCGAGCAGATCGCCGGTCTGCCCGATGCCGGCCTACCCGATTACCCTGCGCTCATCGGCCCGCGATGCCGGGCCGTCTGGCTGCTCACCGCGGGTGCCGAACAGACCGATCGGGACGACTCCAACGTCTCAGCGGCGCAGGCGGCCCTGGCCGCGATGCATCGCAGCGTCGGGTTCGAATTCCCGGATCAGGCGTTCGGGCATCTCGACCTCGCGCACCGAGATGTGGACGCCGCGACCGCGCGGGCCGTCGTCGACGTGCTGTCGGGCGAGGCGGGCGAGGTCGCGTTGCGGGGCGGCGAGTCACCGATAAGCCCTGTCCGAAGCCATGTCCGAACATTCCGCGCGTGCCGCGAATCGGCGACGAGCCGGCCGCTCGAGGCCGGGGCTCTGGACGACGTGGTGATCACCGGAGGCAGCGGAGCCATCGGCTTGCAGTATGCGCGGTACTGCCTCGAACGCGGGGCGCGGACCGTCACCCTGCTGAGCCGCCACGGCGTGGACCCCGCCGCGCTGCGCGAGCTCACCGACAAGCACGACGCCGAAGTGCGTGCCCCGCAATGCGATATCACCGACCCCGCCGCGCTGGCCGCCGTGGCCGCCGCGTACGCGGGTTCGGGGGCGTCGTTGCTGATCCACACCGCGGGCATCGCACGGGCGCGCTCGCGCTCCGAGCTCACCGGTGCGGACGTGGCGGCGGTGTGCGCCGCCAAGGTCCGAGGGTTGGCGTTGATGGCCGACGGGTGGCCGCTGCGGCCGGACTGCCGAATCATCGCCTGCTCGTCGGTGTTCGGGACCTGGGGCGGCTACAGCCACGCGGCATACGCGGCGTCCAACCGGATGCTCGATGTGTTGGCCGCCCAGTTGCGTGCCGAAGGCCGCGACTGCGTGGCGATCCGCTGGGGACTGTGGCAGGGCGCCGGGGTGGTGGTCGGCAACGAGATCACCCGCACCGAACGCTCGGGTCTGGTGGCGATGGAGCCACAGGCGGCGATCGAAGCCAGTCTGTACCGCTACGACGGCGATCCGCTGATTTTCGACGCCGACTTCGACCGGCTGCGGGTGTTCTTCGAAAGCCAGGGAATGCCAATGCCGTTCAGCGCTTCGCACACCGGCGACGGCGATGCAGGGGAGAACATCTCCATCGCGAAGCCGCTCGCCGACGTGGTGTGCGCCGAATTGGCCGCGACGCTGCACCTGGGCGACGCACTGTCGATCGACCCCGCCACGTCGCTCATCGACCTCGGGGTGGACTCGTTGCTCGCCCTCGATTTACGTAAAAGGCTGCGCCGCACGGTGGGGAACTCGGTCCCGGTGGCCCGCATGCTGGGCGGCATCACCGTCACCGAGCTGATCGACGCGCTGCGCGCCGACCCAGCGGGCGGCCCCGCGGCGCCGCAATCATTCGAACCCACCGGCGCCGCCAACGGTGCGCACCACTCAACGCTCGCGACGCTCGAAAGGTTGGACTCCTAGCGTGACAGACACCACTGGCGCCGGCACCCATCTCGACGATGAGCGCTTAGAACTACTGCGCCGCAAGCTCGCTGAACGCGGCCTGGCCAGGTCGACGGGCGCGGGGGCCGTGACCACCTACGACGAGCCCCGCATGTCCGTCGGCCAACACCGAATGTGGTTCGTGCAGTCGGTCGATCCCGACAGCGCGTTGCTCAACATCTGCGTCTCCTATCGGCTCAGCGGCGCCGTCGATGCCGCGCGGTTACATCGCGCGGTCGACGCCGTAGCCGCGCGACACCCCGTACTTCATACGACGTATGACACCGACGGCGACGGCGACCCGCGCCCGGCCATCCGCGACGAGCTGCGGCCCGAGTGGGCCGAACACGACCTGTCGGGGTTGGCCGATCAGGCCCGCCGCTTGCGGCTGGATGTGCTGGCGCAGCGCGACTTTCGCCGGCCATTCGACCTGAGCAACGATTCACCACTGCGCGTCACGGTGGCGCGCCTGGCCGCCGATGACCTGATACTGCTGATCACCGCGCATCACATCGCCTGGGACGACGGCTCGTGGGCACCGTTTTTCGCCGATCTGACCCGCGCGTACACCGAGCCGGACGACTTCGCCGCCGGGCCGGTGCTGCCGGATCTCTCCAACGACCCGACCGCGATCCGTCAGGCGGATCTGGATTACTGGCGGCCGTTGATGGCCGATCTCCCGGAGCCACTGGAACTTCCCGGGCCCAACGGTTCGGTGGTGCCCAGTACCTGGCGTGCGCAGCGCGCAACCGCGCCGTTGTCGGCGGACACCGTCGACCGGGCGGCCGCGCTGGCCCGCGAGACGGGCGCCACTCCGTACATGGTGTTGATGGCCGCGTTCGGCACCCTGATGCACCGCTACACCCAGTCCACCGATTTCCTGTTCGCGGCCCCGGTGCTGAACCGTGGCGTGGGAACCGAGGATGTGATCGGGTACTACGGCAACACCGTGGTGATCCGGCTGCGCCCGCGGCCGCACCAGACGTTCCGCGAGCTGCTCGCCCAGACCCGTGACGGGGCGGTGGGTGCGTTCGCCCATTCGCGCGCCGACCTGGACTGGCTGGTGCGCGAGTCGAATCCCGATCGCCGACACGGCGCTGACCGGATGACCCGGGTCAGCTTCGGACAGCGAGACCCCGACGGTGCGGGCTTCTGCCCGCCGGGCGTGCACTGCGAGCGCGGCGAATTGCGCGGTCATTTCAACCAGCTGCCGCTGAGTCTGATGGTGGAGCTGAATCGTACGCCGGATGGCCCGGGCGGCGGCCTGATCGAGGCCGAGTATCTGGTCGAGGTGCTGGATCAGCAGTTGGTGGAGCAATTGCTGCGCCACTACGGCGCCCTGCTGGACAGCGTGCTGTCCGCTCCCGACGCGACGCTGTCGGCGTGCGCGCTGATGAACGACGACGACGCCGAATGGCTGCGGGCGGTCTCGACCGGTGCGGAGTTCGTCACCCCGGCCAGCACACTGTCGGCGTTGGTCAGCCGGCGGGCGGCGCTGACGCCCGATGCCGTCGCGGTCGTCTACGAAGGACGCGCCTACACCTATCGCGAAATCGACGAAGAGTCGAACCGGGTGGCGCACCGGCTCATCGAGCAAGGGATCGGCACCGAGGATCGCGTGGCGGTACTGCTGGACAAGTCACCCGAATTGGTCATCACCGCGTTGGGCGTGCTCAAGGCGGGTGGGGTGTACCTGCCGGTGGATCCCACCTACCCAGACGACCGGCTGAGCTTCATTCTGGGAGACGCGGACGCCAAACTGGTGTTGCGCGAACCGGTTTCCGGCGTGGAGGACTACCCGGCCACCGCGCCTGCCGCGTTGATCCGACCGCTGAGCCCGCAGAACACCGCGTACCTGATTTACACCTCGGGTTCCACGGGGCTGCCCAAGGGCGTTCCGGTGCCCCACGCGCCCATCGCCGAGTACTTCGTCTGGTTCGGCGACGAATACCGGATCGACGAAACCGACCGGCTGCTGCAGGTGGCGTCGCCCAGCTTCGACGTGTCGATGGGCGAGATCTTCGGGACATTGATCATGGGCGCCCGACTGGTGATTCCGCGGCCCGATGGGCTGCGCGACATCGGCTACCTCACCGATCTGCTGGCCCGTGAAGGCATTACGTCGATGCACTTCGTGCCGTCGCTGCTGGGGCTCTTCCTGTCCCTGCCCGGCGTCAGCCAGTGGCGCACGCTGCGTCGCGTGCCCATCGGTGGGGAGGCCCTACCCGGCGAGATCGCCGACAAATTCCACGCCACCTTCGATGCGTCGCTGCACAACTTCTACGGGCCGACCGAGACGGTCGTGAACTGCACCAGCTACCCGGTGGAGGGCGCCCAGGGTACGCGGGTGGTGCCGATCGGCCGGCCCAAGATCAACACGCAGGTGTATCTGCTCGACAATGCCCTGCGGCCGGTTCCCGTCGGGGTGATCGGTGAAATCTACATCGCCGGAACGCATGTCGCGCATGGATACCACCGCAGGCCGCAGCTGACGGCCGAGCGCTTTGTCGCCGACCCGTTCACCCCGGGCGGACGGATGTACCGCTCGGGCGACCTGGCCCGGCGCAACGCCAACGGGGACATCGAGTTCGTCGGGCGCGCCGACGAGCAGGTGAAGATCCGCGGGTTCCGCATCGAGCTCGGTGAAATCGCCGCCGCCATCTCGGTCGACCCCAGCGTCGGACAAGCCGTCGTGCTGGCCATGGACCTGCCCCAGTTGGGCAAGAGCTTGGTCGGATACGTGACGCCGGCCGAGGGCCTCGACACGGAAACGGTTGACGTCGAACGTATCCGCGCTCGGGTGGCCGCCGCGCTGCCGGACTACATGACTCCGGCCGCCTATGTGGTGCTCGACGAGATCCCGATCACCGCACATCAAAAGATCGACCGCGCCGCGCTGCCGCAGCCACAGCTCGCGGCCGGCACCGAGTATCGCGACCCGACGACTCCCACCGAAACCCGGATCGCCCAACTGTTTTCCGGGCTGCTGGGCCACGAGCGGGTGGGCGTCGACGACTCGTTCTTCGATTTGGGTGGTCACTCGCTGGTCGCCACCAAGCTGGTCACCGCGATCCGCTCCGAGTGCGGCGTGGAGCTGGGCATCCGCGACGTGTTCGAGCTCGCCACGGTGGGCCTGCTGGCGGAGCGGGTCGACCAGCTGAGTTCGGGCCAACTGACGCAGTCACGCCCCAGGCTGATCGCGACCACACACGACGAACCCATGCCGCTCTCGGCCTCGCAGCTGCGCAGCTGGTTCGCCTATCGCCTGGACGGCCCCAGCCCGGTCAACAACATCCCCTTTGCGGCGAAGCTGACCGGACCGTGGGACATCGACGCGTTGATCGCCGCCGTCGGCGATGTCCTTGCCCGCCACGAAATCCTGCGCACCAGCTACGTCGAGGTGGACGGCGTGCCCTATCAGGTCGTGGGCCCGGCCGACGTCGAGGTTCCGGTGCGCCGCGCGCAGGGCGCCGGGGACGCCTGGCTGCAGCAGCAACTCGACGTCGAGCGGCGCCACTGCTTCGAGCTGGACTCGGAACTGCCGATCCGGGTCGCGGTGCTGCGCACCGAGAACGCCGCCGAACACGTGCTATCGCTGGTGGTGCACCACATCGCCTCGGACCATTGGTCGGCGGGCGTGCTGTTCTCCGACGTGATGACGGCCTATCGAGCGCGGCGCGGTGGGGAAGCGCCGTCCTGGGCGCCGCTGCGCGTGCAGTACGCCGATTACGCGGCATGGCAGCGCACGTTTTTGGGTGACGGCAGCGGACAGGAGTCCGCGATTGCCTCCGAGCAGCGGGAGTACTGGACCCGGCGGCTGGCCGGGCTGCCGGAGGACACCGGGCTGCGCCCGGATTTCCCGCGCCAGCCGGTGCCCAGCGGGGAGGGCGAATCCGTCGACTTCCACATCGACTCGGGCACCCGGGCCAAGCTCGGCGAGCTGTGCCGCGAGTTGGGCGTCACCGAGTTCATGCTGCTGCAAACGGCTGTCGCCGTGGTGCTGCACAAGGCCGGTGGCGGCGTGGACATTCCGTTGGGTACCCCGGTCGCGGGTCGCACCGAAGCCGAATTGGACCAACTGATCGGCTTTTTCGTCAACATCCTGGTGTTGCGCAACGACATGGACGGCAACCCGACGTTACGAGAACTGCTGAAGCGGGCCCGGGAGACGGCGCTGGCCGCCTACGCTCACCAAGACCTGCCGTTCGACCGGGTGGTCGACAGCGTGAGCCCGGTGCGTTCGCTGTCACGCAACCCGTTGTTCCAGGTCGTCGTGCACGTCCGGGATCACCTGTCCGCCACGCGGGTCATCGAGACCGCACCCGCGGGGGGTGCCGGAGGCGACACCGTATGCACGTCACTGGATCCCATCTTCGACATGGCGCACGCCGATCTCAGCGTCAACTTCTTCGGCACCGACGGCGCCGACGACATCGGTTACAACTGCAATGTCATCTTCCGCACCGAGCTCTACGCCAGAACCACCATCGAGCGGCTGGCCGAATGGCTGATCCGGGCGGTCACCGCGTTCGCCGATGACCTCGATCAGAGTCTGCGAGACGTTGCGCTGATCGATGCAGGAGAACAGCGCCGCATTCTGCAGGACTGGAGCCGCGGTCCGCGGCCGCCGCACGACCGGCCGCGGACCATCCCGGAATTGCTGGAACCCAGTCGGACGTGGGGTGCGGACCGGATCGCGGTGCGCTGCGGCGACCAGCAGATCGATTACCCCACGCTGCATCGCTGTTCGGACAACCTGGCCGCGCTGCTCGCCAGGAGCGGGGTAGGCCCGGGGGCGTTGGTCGGGCTGTCGACCCGTAGGAGCATCGAGCTGGTGGTGGCGCTGATGGCCATCATGAAGGCCGGTGCCGGTTATTTCCCCATCGATCCCGGTTATCCGTCGGCGCGAAAGCAATTCATGCTCGACGACGTCCAGCCGTCGGTGGTGGTGGCAACGGCCGAGGCGGTGGACACCATGCCGCAGGTGCCGGGAGTCGAGTTGATTTCGCTCGACGATCCCCGCGTGGGCGCCCTGGTGGACAGCGATGACGTGGATCCGCAATCCAGGGATTTACGGCTGCCGCACCCCGACGACCCGATGTACCTGGTATTCACCTCCGGATCCACCGGCACGCCGAAAGGCGCCGTGGGAACCCATCGTTCGATGGCGGCCCGGCTGGATTGGCAGCTGCGAAACTATCCGCCCAGGACCGAGGACGTTCGGTTGGCGCAGGCGTCGATCACCTTCCTCGAAGGCGGCATGGAGATGCTGGCCGGCCTGGCGGCCGGCGCGACCATGGTCCTGGCCGACGACGCCGAGCACCGCGACCCCGAGGCCCTCGGGGAGTTGATGAACCGGTATTCGGTTGCCCAGGTGACCGCGGTGCCCAGCCTGGTCTCGGCGTTGGTGGACAGCCGGCCCGACGCCGTGGCCTCGCTGTCGCGGCTGGTGTGCGGTGGCGAGCCGGTCAGCGCGTCGTTGCTGCAACGGCTGGTGTCGGTGTGCACCGATGACGGTGGCACCGAGCTGTTGAACAACATCGGTTCCACCGAGACCTCGGGTGCGGTGTCCCGCGGGCGGTTGGGCTTGCCGAATCCGCTTGTCGGAAAGCCAGTCCCGGGCGCGCAAGCCTACCTCCTCGACGACGGGCTGCGCCCCGTGCCGGTCGGGGTGGTGGGCGAGCTGTACTACGCCGGCGACCAGCTGGCGCGCGGGTATTGGAAACGTCCCGGTCTGACCGCAACACGGTTCGTCGCCAATCCTTACGGTGTGGAGCCAGGTTCGCGCTTGTACCGCAGCGGCGATTTGGCCCGGTGGACCGAGGACGGCCAACTGGAATTCGTCGGGCGCTCCGATCACCAGGTGCAGGTCCGTGGTTTCCGGGTCGAGTTGGCCGAGGTCGAGGCGGCCCTGGCGGCGGCCGAGGGTGTCGCCTCGTCGGCCGCCCGCACCTGGGAGGTGCACGGCGGTACGTCGCTCGCGGGATATGTTGTGCCGCAGCGGCCGATCACCGATGATGTCGAAAGGGCGGTCTTCGCGGGGGAGGTGCGCGCCGCGATCGCGACGACGCTGCCGGGCTACATGATGCCGTCATCGCTGAGCGTTCTCGACGTTCTGCCCAAGACCGAATCGGGCAAGCTGAACCGGCCCGGGTTACCGCGTCCGTCGGTCGGCACCGGTGGCCTGACCGAGCCGGCACGCACGGACACCGAACGGGCGCGGGCCAAGGTGTTCGCCGAATTGCTGTCGACCCCCGAAGTGGGGCGCTTCGACGACTTCTTCGCGCTCGGCGGCGACAGCATCCTGTCGGTGCAGTTGGCCTCGCGTGCGCGGGCGGTCGGCCTGGCGGTGAGTCCGCGCATGATCTTCGAGAATCCGACGGTGCGGCAGCTGGCCGCGGCGCTGGACGCCCTGGGAGACGCGGAGGCTGACGCCGAACAGCGGGGCCAGGCGACCGATGTGCGTTTCGAGCCGATGAGCACCTCCGGTCTCTCGTCCTCGGATCTGGCTGCTGTGACACAACTTTGGTCGTCGTCGCGCGAAGGCACGACATGACGGCCGCCGGAACCGACGTCGCGCCCGACATCGAGGACGTGATGGCGCTGAGCCCGCTGCAGGAGGGCTTGTATTCGCTGACCACGCTCGCCGAATTCACCGACGGCGAAGCGGCGGACGACCCGTACGTGATCGGGATGGCGGCCGACATCTCCGGTGGCCTCGATGTCGCGCTGCTACGCGAGTGCGCTGAGAAGATGTTGGTGCGCCACCCGAACCTGCGGGCCAGCTTCTTCAGCCGGGGCATCCCGCGGCCGGTGCAGATCGTGCCGTCCCGCGTCGAGTTGCCGTGGCGACTCGTCGCCGCCGCGCCCGAGGACGTGCCGACGCTGGAAACCGGCGAGCGCCGCCGACCATTCGATCTGGAACACGGGCCGGCCATCCGCTTCCTGCTGATCGAATTGCCGGGTGCGCGATGGCGTTTGGTGCTCACCGCCCATCACATCGTGATCGACGGATGGTCGATGCCGGTGTTCATCAACGAGATGATGATCCTCTACCACGCCGGCGGCGACCTGGCGGCGCTGCCCGTCGCGTCGCGGCCGTACCGCGATTACATCGGCTGGCTGGCCAGTCGCGACCCGGAGGCCAGCCAGCAGGTCTGGCGCCAGCACCTGGCGGCCCTGCCGGGCCCCACCCTGCTGGCCGCCGCCCTGGGCTCGGTGGAGACGGCCGAGGGACAGCAGACGGCGCTGCCGCGCACCACCGAACTGCGGCTGCCGATCGAGGCCACCGCGCGGTTGGTCGACGAGACCCGGTCGCGTGGCATCACCGTCAACACCCTGATGCAAATGGCGTGGGCGCTGGTGTTGTCCCGGCTCACCGACACCCTCGATGTGGCTTTCGGGGTCACGGTCTCGGGCAGGCCGCCCGAACTGACCGGCGTCGAGACCATGGTGGGCTTGTTCATCAACACCGTGCCGCTGCGGGTGCGGCTGGACCCGGCCGCGAGCGCCGGTGAGCAATGTCGCGCCGTGCAGCGCGATGCCGCGCTGCTACGTGAGCACAGCTATCTCGGGCATGCCCAATTGCGGGCCCTCGGCGGGGTCGGGGAGATGTTCGACACCCTGCTGGTCTACGAGAACTTCCCGATGAACGGGCTTTCCTCCGGTGGCGAATTCACCGCCGGTGGTGCGACATTCCGGCCCTCGGCTCTGCAAACCCTGTCGCACTTCCCGATCGCCATCGCCGCCCACATGGAGGCCGGCGAGCTGGTAGTGCTGATCGAAGTGATCGATGGCGCACTGGGCGCCATTCCGGCCGCCACCGTCGGGCGGCGGGTGCTGACCACCGCCGAGCGACTGCTGCAGGACTGGGAACGTCCGCTGCGCGAGGTCAGCGTCCTCTTCCAGGACGAAGCGGCCCCGCTGCGTGCCGGCACAACGGGCCCGAAGTCACCGCGGTGCATTCACGCGCGGTTCGCCGACGTCGCGGCCGGCGCACCGGACAACCCGGCGATCAGCTGGGCGGGCGGCACGCTGAGCTACCGCGAGCTGGACGAGGAGACCACCCGGCTGGCCGCCCAACTCGCCCGGAACGGGGTCAAGCCCGAAACACCGGTGGGCATAAAGCTTTTCCGAGGCCCGCAGTACATCATCGCGATACTTGCGGTGCTCAAGGCCGGCGGCATGTGTGTCCCCATGGAGCCGGGGATGCCCCCGGGACGGGTGAATTCGATTCTGCGCCAATCCGGCGCCTCGATCGTCTTGGACGAAGGACTGACCGCGCAGCTACTCGAAGCCAGCCCGCCGCGCGACGACTTCGACCCGGTCGACGTCCCGCTCGAGCAGGCCGCGTACGTCGTGTTCACCTCGGGCACCACCGGAGAACCAAAGGGCGTCATCGGAACTCACGGCGCGGTGGGCGCCTACGCCGACGACCACCTGGACGGCGTGCTGCGCCCCGCGGCCGCCACGCTCGGCCGACCGCTGCGCATCGCCCACGCGTGGTCGTTCGCCTTTGACGCCGCCTGGCAGCCGTTGGTTGCCCTGCTCGACGGCCACGGCGTGCACGTGGTCGACGAGCAGACCCAGACCGACGCCGAGGCCCTGGTCGCGGTGATCGCCGAGCACGGCATCGACATGATCGACACCACCCCCTCGATGTTCGCCCAACTGCAGGCTTTCGGCCTGTTGACCGACGTGCCGCTGACGGTGTTGGCGCTGGGCGGCGAGGCGATCGGCAGCGCGGCCTGGGCTCGAATCCACAAGGCGTGCAACACCACGCCCATGACCGCATACAACTGCTACGGGCCGACCGAGACCACGGTCGAGGCGGTCGTCGCCGCCATCGCCGAGCACGACGAGCCCTGCATCGGGCGGCCGACCCGGCACACCCGCGGATACGTGCTCGATTCCGGGCTGCGCCCGGTGCCGTGCGGCGCGACGGGCGAACTGTATCTGGGCGGCGCCCAGCTGGCCCGCGGCTATGTGGGCCGCGCGGGAGAGACCGCGGCGCGCTTTGTCGCCGACCCGTTTGTGGCCGCCGAGCGGATGTATCGAACCGGCGACCTGGTGCGCCGGTTGCCCGACGGCACAGTGCAATACGTCGGTCGCGCCGACGCCCAGGTGAAGATCCGCGGCCACCGCGTCGAGCCCGGGGAAATCGCGGCCGCCCTCGAATCGCACCCCGCCGTCCGGCACGCAAGCGTGCTGGTGCGTCAGCACGCCGGCGTACCGCGGCTGACCGCGTACGTGGCGACCGGCGCGGGCGACAAGCCGACGGTGACCGATCTGCGGGGCATGCTCAGCATCCGGCTGCCGCGCTATATGGTGCCGCAGCGCATCGTCCTGGTCGACGAAATCCCGTTGACCCCCAACGGCAAGCTCGACGAATCCGCGCTGGCCGCCTTCGACACCGCCGAGTCCGTCGCCGGGGCGACGACGCCCGAGACCGCCACCGAATCCGCGCTGGCCGAACTGCTCGCCGAGCTGCTGGGGCACCCGCGCGTCGACGTCACCGCCGACTTCCTGCAGGTGGGGCTGGACAGCATCATGGCGCTGTCGGTGGTACAGGCGGCCCGGGCGCGGGGAATCGCGCTGCGCGCCAGACTGATCCTCGACTGCACCAACATCCGCGAACTGGCCGAGGCGATCGACTCCGAAACCGCCACGGCCACCCAGCGGGTAGACGACGGAACCGGGCCAATGCCGTTGCTGCCCAACGGCCGATGGCTCTACGAACACGGCGACCCGCGCCGGCTCGCCCAGACCGAAGCCATCCGGTTGCCCGAGACGCTGCGCCGCGAACAACTCGATGCCGCGCTCGCCAGCATCATCAACGGCCACGAAGTGCTGCGCACCCGGGT
>NZ_JAICZA010000317.1 GCF_025933915.1 Mycobacterium sp. | reverse complement strand
GGCTGCGCGGTGACGAGGCTGATCACGTCGGTGTCGTGGACGCTCCAGCCCATCCGCGCGCACGCCAGCGTCACCGAGGACACGTGCGGCAGCACCCGCACCTTCTCGGGGCCGTACAGCCGGATCAGTGTGCCACCGATGCCGTGCAGCAGGGGGTCGCCGCTGGCAACCACGTGGACGTCGCCCGCGTGATCGTCGTCGACCAGGGTTCGCAGGGCGGGCAGCATGGGTGAGGGCCACTGCCGTCGGGGCGCGGGCACCGTGTCGTCAAGAAGGTCAAGTTGCCGCTTGGAGCCGTAAACGACCGCGGCCCTTCGTAGTTCGGCTCGTGATGCTTCGGCGAGCCCGGCCATGCCGTCGGCGCCGATACCGACCACGACGATCATGAGCGCCGCTCCTCATCGCTTCGCATTGCATCGTCGCCGGCGCGGATCATCGCGGCATCCTGCGCCAGACGAACTGCGGCAGCAATCGCATCACGGCGGCCGCGGGCCCCAGCACCCACGGGATCCACACGGTGCGTCGGCCTTTCGCCAGTGCGCGTGCGGTCGCGGCGGCCACCTGCGCGGGCGTGCTGGGCAGCGGCGCGGGCGTCATGCCTTCCGTCATACGCCCGATCACAAATCCCGGGCGCGCGATCAGCAGCCGCACCCCGGTGCCGTGCAACGCGTCGGCCAGGCCGCTGGCGAAGCCGTCCAGGCCGGCCTTGGCCGAGCCGTAGACGTAGTTGGCCCGGCGCACCCGCGCGCCGGCGATCGAGGAGAACACCACCAGGTGGCCTTTGCCAGCTTTGCGCATCGCGGTGGCCAGGTGAGTGAGCATGCTGACCTGGGCGACGTAGTCGGTGTGTACGACCGCGACCGCGTGTGCGGCGTCGGTCTCGGTGCGGGCCTGATCGCCCAGGATGCCGAAGGCCAACACCGCGGTTCCGATGGGTCCGTGGTCGGCGATGACGTCGCGGACCAGCGGGCCGTGCGAGGCCAGGTCGTCGGCATCGAATTCCCTGGTGTCGACCGCGGTGGCGCCGGCGGCTTTCAGCGCGCTGACCTGGTCCGCGAGGCGATCTGCGTTCCGCGCGGCCAGCACCACCGTCGTCCCCGGCGCGAGGAGCCCCGCCAGTTCGACCCCGATCTCGCTGCGTCCGCCCAGGATTAGTACTGGACCCGCGCCCGTGTCGTCCACGGCTGCGATTATTACCTGCGCTAGCGTGAGCGGTGATGGCGAATACCACTACGCGGCTCACCGACGAGGCCCTGGCGTTTCTGTCGGAACGCCATCTGGCCATGCTGACCACGCTGCGAGCCGACAATTCGCCGCACGTGGTGGCGGTAGGTTTCACCTTCGACCCCAAGACGCACATCGCGCGGGTCATCACCACCGGCGGTTCGCAAAAGGCGGTCAACGCCGATCGTGGCGGCATGGCCGTGCTGAGCCAGGTCGACGGCGCGCGGTGGCTGTCGCTGGAGGGCCGATCCAAGGTCAACAGTGACGTCGACGCGGTGCGCGACGCCGAGTTGCGCTACGCCCAGCGCTACCGCACACCCCGCCCGAACCCGCGACGCGTGGTCATCGAGGTTCAGGTGGAGCGGGTGCTGGGGTCGTCGG
>NZ_JAICZA010000251.1 GCF_025933915.1 Mycobacterium sp. | reverse complement strand
CTCGGCCTTCGTGCTCCCGCAGGGGCTGATCACCGTGCGCCTGACGCCCGACTTCGACATGGCGCAGGTGACCCGGCGCTGGCAGGAGATCGGCGGCCAGGCCTACGGCGTCGGTGCATTGGTGCACGGTCTGCTCGACGTAGTGGTCGACAGCCATTTCGCGGCGGTGGAGGCCCTCGACGACTACATCGAGGCCATCGAGGACGAGCTGTTCGACGGCACCTCGCGCAAGGGTAACTTAGCCCGCCGCACCTTTGGGTTGCGCAGGGACCTGGTGAACCTGCGGCGGGTGGCGTTACCGATGCGCGAAGTAGTCAATTCGATTCAGCACCACCGCATTTCGGATGTTGCCGACCGGCAGCTCGACCCGCTGTACGCCGACCTTTACGACCACGTGTTGCGGGTCTCCGAATGGACGGAGTCGCTGCGCGACATGATCACCACGATTTTCGAGACCAATTTGTCGCTGCAGGACGCCCGGTTGAACACCGTCATGAAGAAGCTGACGGGATGGGCGGCCATCATCGCCGTGCCGACGGCGATCACCGGGTTTTACGGGCAGAACGTTCCCTACCCGGGCTTCGGTACGGCGGCCGGATTCACGGCCAGCACCAGCGTGATACTCATCCTGATGGCGGTGCTGTACGTGATGTTCAAACGTCGCGATTGGCTGTAGACCGCGAGGTGGTCACTGCACGACCGGGGGTGCGGCGGTGGGCGAGGCGGAAAGACCGTGCTGAATGCCCTGATTGATTTTGTCCCGCAGGGCCGGGCTGCCTGGCGGATCTGACTCCGTGCAGGCGCAGCTGAGATGACTGAAGGAATTAGGGTCGGTGCTGGCCGATGCTGCGGTCCAGCCGGAAGCGCCAAGAACGATGGCAACACCCGCAACACCGACCAAAAGTTTCGGAATCATTTTGGCCTTGTGGTTCGTCAATTAGCTTCGGATGTTTCAATTTTAGCCGCGAATCCGTCACGAGCCTGTCAACCGGCTGTAAATTTCAGGACCCGGCTGCCGCCGCCGCGTATTTGGGGCAGTACGCCTTGATGCTGACGCCGACGAAGTAGCCGGCGTGATAGCTGTCCAGCGAACTGCTGGACACCACGTTGTTGGCGACCTGCTCCGGCGTTTGGCCCGAATCGAGTTCGTGGCACACGGTGTGACCGGAGTTGACCGCGGCGTCGGGGGACTCGTAGTTGATCCCCTTGGCCTTCAGCGCGGCGAGGAACGCATCATCGGCGGAGGTCGCGTGAGCGGTCGCCGATGCGGCCAGGGTGCCGAGTAGCCCGGCCACCGGCACAACGCCGATAGCCAAGAGCGACCGCGCCCGGTTGGGCTTGCGAATTTGGGTGCTCGTCATTTGTGATACTCCCGTGGAACAGAAGAGCCGTAGCTTGCCGAAGGCGGGGCCAGTTCGAATGCTCGCACGCCGCGGCGTTACCCGATGCGGTATCGCCCATAATGCGGTGTGTGCCACATCAATGTTTGCTCTGTCTTCGGCGGCGCGTAACCGGCCGCTGTCCGTCACCGCGCCGTCGGTGATCTGACGACATGCCGTACGCGCGATGGTTGTGGCTCGCTGTGGTGGCGATATGTGTGGTCGGATGCGGGGTACAGCACGTGTCGGCGGCGAGCGCTCGGGATGTTTCCGGTACGTTCCGATCCGGCGGCATGGACCGAACCTACATGTTGCACGTCCCGGCAGGCGACCCCGTCGGCCTGGTGCTCAGTTTGCACGGTGGCGGCGGAACCGGGATCGCGCAGCGCGCGCTGACGGGTTTCAACTCCGTTGCTGACGCCCACGATCTGTTGGTCGTCTACCCCGATGGTTACGACAAAAGCTGGGCCGACGGGCGCGGCGCCTCGCCCGCGGATCGCCGCCACATCGACGACGTGGCCTTCCTCGTCGGGTTGGTCAGCAAGCTGCAACACGACTACAACATCGCGCCGGGCCACGTTTTCGTCACCGGGATGTCCAACGGGGGCTTCATGTCCAACCGGCTGGCCTGCGACCGGGCCGACGTCTTCGCCGCGGCGGCGCCGGTGGCCGGCACCCTGGGCGTGGGCGTGGCCTGCAACCCGTCGCGGCCGGTGTCGGTGTGGGAAGCCCACGGCACCGCCGACCCGCTGGTGCCGTTCAAGGGTGGGGCGGTGCGCGGTCGCGGCGGGCTCAGCCACTCGATCTCGGCGGATGCCATGGTGGCGAAGTGGCGTTCGGCGGATGGGTGCACCGGCGATCCGTCGATGGAGATGCTCCCCGAGGTCAAAGACGGAACGGTGGTCCGCCGGTTTGTTTCCACGGTGTGTTCGGCGTCCACCGAGGTGGTCTTCTACAAGGTCGAGAAGGGCGGGCACACCTGGCCGGGCGGCAAGCAATACCTGCCCGCGGCCGTCATCGGGCCCACCACGCACGCGCTCGACGGGTCGGAGGCCATCGCCCGGTTCTTCCTCGCGCACGCACGGGATTAGCGCTGACACGACGGGCACCAGTAGGCCACCCGTTCTTTCGTGTCGTCGATGTTGATGGCGCCGGCGCAGCGGCGGCACGGCTGCCCTGCCCGCCCGTAGACCCAGAGCTGGCGCCCGTGCCGGGTGTCGCCGGTGGTGCACCGATTCCAGCGGAAACGATTGAGCCACAGCATCTCTCGTGCGCGAGAGACCAGCCGACGCGGATCCGCGACGGCGCTCACCGGGGCGGTGGGCAGATGCCCGCTGACGAAACACAGTTCGTTGCAATAGACGTTGCCGATCCCGGCCAGCACCCGCTGGTCCAACAGCGCCTCGGCGACCGGCCGGCCGGGGTCCGCCGTCAGGTTGGCGGCGGCACGCACCGGGTCCCAATCCTCGCCCAGCAGATCGGGTCCCAGGTGGGCGACGGCGTCGGCGTCACGGTCGCGATCCAGGATCTCCAGCACTCCCAGGTCGAGGCCGACGGCCCGGGCGGCGTCGGTTTCCAAAACGATGCGTGCCCGGTGGTCGATCCGCACCGGGCGCACGCCGACCCGCCAGCTGCCCTCCATTTTCAGATGGGAGTGAATGCTGGCCTGCCCCACCCGGATGAACAGATGCTTCCCGCGGCTGAGGACCTCGTCGACCACCTGCCCGGTGAGGTCGACGGTGGCGTACCGAGGCACCCGCACGTCGCAGCGGGTCAGGGTGCCGCCGAGCAGGTGCCGGCGCAGCACGGCGGCGGTGTGCCAGACGGTGTCCCCCTCCGGCATCTCAGCGCAGCCGCATTCCGCGTGGCGTCGTGTGGAATCCGGCTTCCGACAGCGCGCTCAGGGGCCCGCGCTCGTCCGCGCGGGGCGCGAGGGCCGGCACCCCGTCGACGCGCTCGACCAGCATCCCCGCGACGCGGCGGGAGGCGACCAGGTCGGCCAGCGCCGCCGCGGCCGCCCGATGGGCCGCGGGATCGTCGGTGAAGGTCAGCAGCGAGCGCCCGCCGCGCTCCAAGAACCAGGCCAGCTCGCCGTCGACCAGCACGACGAGCGCGCCGGCCTTGCGGCCCGGGCGTGCGCCCTCGCCGCTCGAGGCCGGCCAGGGCAGCGCCGCGCCGTACGGGTTGGCCGGGTCCGCGGCGGCCAGCGCGATCGCCCGGTACTCCGGCCGTTCCGGATCGATCCCGTCGCTGAAGTTACGCAGCCGATCGACCGTCGACGCGACGGCGAACTGCGCCCCGCCCAGCGACTCGATGAAGTAGCCGCGCTGGCAACGGCCCGCGTCCTCGAAGGTGCTCAGCACCTTGTACAGGGTGGCGAACCCGCCGGGGACGCCCTCGGCGGTCACCGCGCCCCTGGTCAGCACGCCGTGCCGGCCCAACAACAGTTCCGCCTGGTAGTGGGCGCGCAGCGTGGAATCCGGCTCGGGGGCGGGCAGGACCGACCATCGGCCGGCCACGGTCGGGTCGGCGGGCCGGGCCTGCGCGTGCGCGACGCTGTACCGGCTCAGCCGCGGCGGGCGATGCGACCGGTGCGCCGGCTGGGAGGCTCGCGCGCGCTTGCGGGTTCCGGTGCCCCCGAGGATGGCGCGTACCGGGGCGAACGTGTCGCCGGTGATCCAGCCGGCCCAGATCAGTTCCCACAGTGCGGCTTTGAGTTCGGCGTCGGAAAACGGGCTTTGCGCGAGCTGACGGAAGAAGTAGGCGCCGCCGCCGGCCAGCGTGTCCAGGATGGCGCGGTGGGCGTCGCCCAGGTCGATGTCGGCGGGTCCGGCCGGCGCGCCCAAGGTCAAAGGCGCGGATTCGCCGGCGTGCAACGCGATCCAGCCGTCGCTACTCGAAATCGACCCGGCACCCGACCAGGTGATCTCACCGGCGGCGAGCAGTTCGTCGAGCAGCGCGGGGGAGTAGTCGCGGACCCGGGGTGCCAGCACCAGCGGCTCGATCGCCGAAGCCGGCATCCGCACGCCGGCCAGCTGATCGATCACCGACATCAGCCCGTCCAGCCCGGAATAGCCTGGGGTGCGCGACGATTCGGCCGCCCCGACGTGATGCCAGGCCGGCAGGAACCGCCCGTACGCGGCGGTGCTGACCGGCTCGACCTGGGCCCGCAGCGCCGCCAGCGACCGCCGCCGCAGGATGCGCAACACGTCGGCGTCACACCACTGCCCACCCCCGGCCACGGGCGACCCGGGT
>NZ_JAICZA010000053.1 GCF_025933915.1 Mycobacterium sp. | reverse complement strand
GTCGTCAGCGGCGCCAGTGGCACCGATTCGGCCACCGACGCACCGGCGAACACCGAATCGGCACCGCTGGATTTCATGGCCCGTAACGGTAGCCTGACCTGCTATGCCGCGTTCATTCGACTTGTCGGCCGACTACGACGGCAGCGTTGACGAGGTTCACCGGGCCTTCACCGATGCGAGCTACTGGCGGGCCAGGCTGGCCGAGTCCGGGGTTGACGTCGCCACGCTCGAGTCGATGCGGGTTGGCGGGCGGTCCGGCGACGACGACACCGTCGAGGTCGTCACGCTGCAGGTGATCCGCAGCGACAAGCTGCCGGGACTGGTCACGCAGTTGCACAGCGGCGACCTGCGTATCCGGCGCGAGGAGACGTGGGGGCCGGTGGCCGGTGGGGCCGCGACGGGTTCGGTCGTGGGCTCGATCGTCGACGCGCCGGTGAACCTCGCCGGCACCGCCGTTTTGGAGCCGATCGGACGGACGGGCGGCACCCGGCTGACGTTCCAGGCCACGGTCCAGGTGCGTGTCCCGATCATCGGGGGCAAGTTGGAGAACATCATCGGCACCCGCTTGGCCGAACTGGTCGCCGCGGAACAGCGCTTCACCACGGAGTGGATCGCCAGATTGGCCTGAGCCCTCGATCGTCGCTCGGCCCCAAGCTGAATCGCCAAGCTGAATTGCCCAGCCCCTCCTCGCGCCGCCGCGGCGGCGCGCATCGTCGCTCGGCCCAAGCTGAATCGCCCAGCCCCTCCTCGCGCCGCCGCGGCGGCGCGCATCGTCGCTCGGCCTAAGCTGGCGGTCATGCGAATCGCAGTGGCCCAGATCCTCAGCGGCGCCGACCCTGCAGCAAATCTGCAGGTGGTGCGCGAATACAGCCGCCAGGCCGCCGATGCGGGCGCGAAGCTGGTGGTGTTCCCTGAGGCCACCATGTGCCGGTTCGGTGTGCCGCTGGCCCCGATCGCGGAGCCGCTCGACGGCCCCTGGGCCGACGGGGTGCGGCGCATCGCGACCGAATCCGAAATCACCGTCGTCGCCGGCATGTTCACCCCGGCCGGCGACGGGCGGGTGACAAACACGCTGATCGCGGCCGGTCCGGACGATTCGAGTCAGCCGGGCACCCACTACGACAAGATTCACCTCTATGACGCGTTCGGCTTCGCCGAATCGCGCACGGTCGCGCCGGGACAGGAGCCGGTGGTGACCACGGTGGACGGCGTCCGGGTCGGGTTGACCATTTGCTACGACATCCGTTTTCCGGAGCTCTACACCGAGCTGGCCCGCCGCGGTGCGCAGGTGATCGCCGTCTGCGCGTCGTGGGGCTCGGGCCCGGGCAAACTCGACCAGTGGACGTTGCTGGCCCGCGCCCGCGCGCTCGACTCGATGAGCTATGTCGCCGCGGCCGGTCAGGCGTACCCCGGTGCCGCGCATGCGGAATCCGGATCGGGCGCACCGACCGGGGTGGGGGGAAGTCTGGTCGTCTCGCCGCTGGGCGAGGTCATCGCGTCGGCCGGTTCGAAGCCGCAGCTGGTGGTGGCAGACGTCGATGTCGACAGGGTCGCCGAGGCGCGCGAGAGCATCGCGGTCCTGCACAACCGCTCGGACTTTGCTCAGGTTGATAAGGCAGAATCGATCCGGTGACAAACCCACAAGGACCCCCGAACCAGGACCCGTCGAAGTGGGCCCGTCCGTCCAACCAGGGACCGTTCGGCCAGCCCCCCACGGAGCGGCCGACCGAGCGGATCAACACCGGCCGCCCGGGCCAGGTGCCACCACCGCCGCCCCCGCCCACCCAGGCTCCCCCGCCGGGTCAGACCGAGCGATTCGGGACACCCCGGCCGAACATGCAGCAACCCGGCTACCCGCCTCCACCGACCCCGCCCGCGGGTCCGACGGAGCGCCTGGCCACGCCCCCCCACGATGACGCGACACCGGCGAAAAAGAAGCGCCGTTTCGGTCGCGACCCGGTCTCCGTCCTGCTGATCTTCGTCATCGTGTTCGCACTGATCATCGCCGGGCTCATCGGCGCCGAGCTGTACGTGCGGCACGCCGCCGACACCAAGGTGGCCGAGGCGGTGGCCTGCGAGGTCAAGGATCAGGCCACCGCGTCCTTCGGGGTGACGCCGCTCATGCTGTGGCAGCACGCGACCAAGCACTACACCAACATCTCGGTGCAGACCGCCGGCAACCAGATCCGCGATGCGAAGGGCATGAAGCTCGAGATCAACATCAAAGACGTGCGGCTCAAGGACACGGCCAACTCGAAGGGCACCATCGGCTCGCTGGACGCCACCATCAGCTGGACAAGTGACGGCATCAAGGAGTCGGTGCAAAACGCGATTCCGGTTCTGGGCCCGTTCGTCACCAACACGGTGACCACCCACCCCGCCGACGGCACCATCGAATTGAAGGGCATGTTGGACAACATCACCGCCAAGCCGGTGGTGGAGGGCACCGGGCTGAAGCTGCAGATCATCAGTTTCAATGCGCTCGGTTTCACGATGCCCAAGGAATCCGTGCAGTCGACGCTGGACGACTTCACCTCGAACCAGACCAAGAACTACCCGCTGGGCATTCACGCCGACAGCGTGCAGGTCACCGACAAGGGTGTGACCAGCCACTTCTCGACGCAGAACGCCAGCATCCCCACCGGCAACAACAACGATCCCTGCTTCGCGAACCTCTGACGGTAGGACTCGAGCTTCAGCCCGTCCGGCGCCGATGCGTGCCGGCACGGCACGCTGAGAAGCCGGACAATTCAGCCCAGCCCTTCGAGCACTGCCCGGGTGCCCGAGAGCCCCAGCCGGGTCGCGCCGGCATCCAGCATCGCGAGCGCGTCCGCTGCGGTGCGGATGCCGCCGCTGGCCTTCACGCCCAACCGGCCGCCGACCGTCTCGGCCATCAGTGCGACCGCTCGCACGGACGCGCCGCCCGCCGGGTGAAAACCCGTCGACGTCTTGACGAAGTCGGCACCGGCGTCTTCGGCGGTGCGGCACACCTGCGCCAGCGTGCGCTCGTCCGCCAGCGCCAGCAGCGCGGACGACTCGACGATCACCTTGAGCACGGCGCCCCCGATGGCGTTTCGCACGGCCTGGATGTCGCAGCGCACGGCATCGATGTCGCCGGCCAGCGCCGCACCGATGTCGATGACCATGTCGATCTCGCAGGCACCGGACGCCACGGCCAGGGCGGCCTCGTGCGCCTTGATCGCCGAAACATGCTTGCCCGACGGGAAACCCGCCACGCCGGCCACCCGCACGCCGGCGCCGGCGCGCACCGCGACGGGAACCATTGGGGGCGAGACGCACACCGCGTAGACGCCCAGTTCGGCCGCTTCGGTGACCAGGGCGGCCACGTCGGCAGCGGTGGCTTCGGGTTTGAGCAGGGTGTGGTCGACGAGCGCCGCCAGCTGCGCCCGGGTGGGGTGGCTTGTCATCAGAAGGATTCTTCCTGACCGCCCGGATTGCAGTCGGAGGCAACCATTTCGGCGTCGTCGACGACCGGTCGCCACGGCTCCAGGTTCCAGCTGACCTTGCCGGGCCGAGCCAGTTCGGCGAACTGCCAGTGGCAGAGAAACTGGGCGCGCATGCCCGGGGTGTCGGCGCCAGGCACCAGCGCGAGCACCTCGGCCCAGGCCTCGTCGGCCAAGGCGGCGGTCCCAGGGGACCGGGAGGCGGTCCGGCCGGCCGCCGACGGAAAGACCCGCAGGCTGCTCCGGTCCTGCCACCGCCCCCACTCGGTGTGGTCGATAAAGGGCGGGGACATTGCGGGCGGGTGCGCCGCGCCGGTGCCGGGATCGGTATCGGGCGCGGCGGCGGCGTGCGGTATCGGGAAGCACAGGGCGACGAGCGCGGCGACCGGCGCCGTCAGCAGCACCCTCATCCCGCTAGCGCGACTTGCCCTGAATTTCCAGCAGTTTGGGCCGCACGTCGACCAGGTAGACACCGGCCGCGCAGGCCGCGATCGCCATGCCGAGCACGCCAAAAACGAAACCCAGGATCGACGTCAGGGCGACGGCCCCGGCCAGGATCAGCAACCACACGGGCTTGGTCAGCTTGTTGGCGGCGGTATAGGCGTCGGGTCGCTGCAGCGCGGCATGCACGAATGCGTAGATCGCCGTGACCAAGACGGCGATCTGCAAAACCAGCATGACGGTACCCACGAGGTGGTTCACGCCTCAAGCGTAGGCGGGCGCCATCCAAAACGTCGACTCCGAGTCACCCGGAGGCGACTCGGAGTCGAACGTCGTGCGAGTGACGTACTACTTCTGGGTGACCTTCTTGGCCGCTGCCTTCTTGGCGGGGGCCTTCTTGGCCGGAGCCTTCTTGGCGGGGGCCTTCTTGGCGACCGCCTTCTGGGCCTTCTTGGCGGTCGCGTCCGTCTTGCCGGGCAGTTCGATTCCCACCAGCTTGGCGGCGCGCTCGCCGACCGCGCGGGTCTGCGTCGCGACGGTGCCCAGGGCCTCCTGGGTCAGCTCGACGGCCTGGTCGACGTAGCCCTCCGCACGCGCGGACGCGTCCTCGAAGGCCGTCTGGTTGCGCAGCCGCTGCAGGGCCGCCTCGCCGCGCTCGACCAGCTCGTTGTACCGGCTGGTCGCGGCCTCCAGGTAGCCCTCGGCGGCCTTGCGCAGCTCGTCGGTGGTGAACTTGTCGCGCAGCTCGGTGAACTGCTCGGGCAGGTCCTCCTGGAGCTTGGTCAGGCGAGCGCGGCGCTCTTCCACCCGGGTGCGGGTCTCGACGCGGGTTTCTTCGGCGCGCTCCCGCAGGCCGGAGATCAGGTCGTTAACCGTGGCCAGCGCCAAGTCGGCCGCGCCCAGGGCCGCGAGCAAAGGTGCCCGCAAGTCTTCGATGTTTGAGTTTTCCGCCATGTTGTTTCCTTTCGTGCTGTGTTTTGTGCAATTGGCGTTATCCGTTGTCAGGTGTCTGGTCGGGAAGTTAGGTGCAAACGTCTCCTTCGCAACTGGGGCGCGATAGCCGGGGTGGCCGTCCAGCAGTTCGGCTGGAATCGGTAGATCCCTTCCTGTGGGGTAACCCCGGTGGCCGGTCGTCTATACATCAGCAACTCGCTGATGCGATGTGGAACAGCTCGTCGCCGGCGGAAGCCCAGCAGGTTTGTGGTCAACGATGCCGGTCGAACCGACTGTTCACTCGGTGTCGGATTGGGTCGAACACTCCTCGTGGGTGGGCTCGTTTTGCTGGGTGAACGATGCGTAGATGTCGAGCAGGATCTGCTTTTGGCGCTCGGTGATCGCAGTGTCGGTGACGATCGCGTCCCGCACCTGACTTTTGTCGGTGGGTTCGAGAATCCCGGCGCGCACGTAGAGAACCTCGGCGGAAACGCGTAGGGCCTTCGCGATCTGGTTCAGGACATCGGCGGAGGGTTTACGCAGTCCACGCTCCACCTGGCTCAAATATGGATTGCTGACCCCGGACTTCTCGGCGAGTTGTCGCACCGACACCTGCGCGAGTTCACGCTGGCTGCGGATGAAGCTGCCGATGTCCGAGGCCACTTCGGAGGCGGCGTTGGACACCTTGGCGGAGAGCTTCTCCTCGGGTGCCACGGCGTGCTCCTGTGTCGGATGGTTGATCTTGACGCCACCAGGCTACTACAAGTGCTTGCTATTGCAAGCACTTGTTAGCACTGCTAGAAGAACAGCTGCGCGACGGCGTAGATCACCAGGCCCGCCAGCGAGCCGACGACCGTTCCGTTGATCCTGATGAATTGCAGGTCACGGCCCACGTGGAGCTCGATGCGCCGGCTGGCCTCCTCGGCATCCCAGCGCTCGATCGTCTCGGTGATGATCGCTGTGATCTCCACCCCATATTGCGAAACCAGATGCTGCGCCGCCCGAACCAGCCAGTTGTCGACCTTGTCACGCAGGTCGACATCGTCGCGCAGCGACTCCCCGATCCGCACCACCGTATCGGCGATCCGCGTGCGCAGGCTGCTGGATGGGTCATCCACACCCTCGAGCACCAGCCTCTTCAGCGTCGTCCACGCGGTCGCCGCGGCGTTGGCGATCTCGTCGCGCGCCATCAGCTGCTCTTTGATCGCGTCGGCGCGCGAGATGGTGTCCGGGTCGTGTTGCAGGTCGTCGGCGAATTCGAACAGGAAGCGCGTCGCCGACCGGCGCAGTTCGTGGTCCGGGTTGCGGCGCACCTTGTCGGTGAAGTCCATCAGCTCGCGGTGGATCCGGTCACCGACCAGATGGTCGACGAAGCGGGGCGACCAGGTCGGTGAGTCGCGCTCGACCACCCGCTGGATGACCTCGCCGGCGTTCAGCGACCACTGAAACGCCCGGTCGGCCAGCAACTGGATCAGCGCCTCCTGCCGATTCTCGGCCAGCAGGGTCGCCAGCACCCGGCCGACCGGCGGGCCCCACTGGGGTTCGGCGATGCGGCGCACGATCATCCGGTCGATCACCTGTTGGACGTCTTCGTCGCGCAGCAGCTCGACCAGCACCCGCAGCACCGTCGCCGTTTCGCTCGCCACCCGCTCGGCATGGGCGGCTTCCGACAACCATTTACCGAGCCGGCCGGACACCTCGGCGTCGCGCAGCTTGGTTTCCACGACCTCCGGCGACAGGAAGTTTTCCCGCACGAACGCGCCCAGGCCTTCGCCCAGCTGGTCCTTCTTGCGCTTGATGATCGCGGTGTGCGGGATGGGTATGCCCAGCGGGTGCCTGAAGAGCGCGGTCACGGCAAACCAGTCCGCCAGGGCTCCCACCATCCCGGCCTCCGCGGCGGCGCCGACGTAACCCACCCAGACACCCGCGCCGGCGTGCGCCTGGGCCCAGCGGCAGGCGAGGAACACGCCGGTGGCACCGATCAAAAAGCTCAGCGCCACCATCTTCATCCGGCGCAGCCCCACCCGCCGCTGCGCATCGGCCTCTCGATCGGCGCCGGCGAAGGATTCGGCAAAAGACGTGCGACCCCGGCCCCCGGCGGTCAACGGCGTCGTCGAACCCTGCCTCGCCGTAGGCGGGCCCGACGCTTCGCCTCGCACCGAGGCTCTATGTGCCACCACTTCATCATCTATGTTCCCGGGAATTGGTGTGACGACACAGGTGGCAGTGCCCCTCCACGCCCGGCCAGAACCACGGACCGAACCGTCCAAGCCGTAGTATCGAGGGCGTCTAGGGAATGGGAAATCGGCGACTGTGACAGAGCAAATCACGGCTGTGGGCGTCAAGATGGACGGACGCAAACGACGCTGGCATCAACACAAAGTGGAGCGTCGTAACGAGCTGGTCGACGGGACGATCGACGCGATTCGCCGACTCGGCGGCACCCTGAGCATGGATGAGATCGCCGCGGAGATCGGGGTCTCCAAAACGGTGCTCTACCGCTATTTCGTCGACAAGAACGACCTCACCACCGCCGTGATGATGCGGTTCACGCAGACCACCCTGATTCCCAATATGGCTGGGGCACTTACGGCTAACCTCGACGGCTTCGACCTGACCCGCGAGGTCATCCGGGTGTACGTCGAAACCGTCGCGAACGAACCCGAGCCGTACCGCTTCGTGATGGCCAACAGTTCGGCCAGCAAGAGCAAGGTGATCGCCGACTCGGAGCGGATCATTGCCCGCATGCTCGCGGTGTTGATGCGCCGACGCATGCAACAGGCGGGGATGGACACCGGCGGCGCGGAGCCGTGGGCCTACCTGATCGTCGGCGGCGTGCAGCTGGCCACCCACTCCTGGATGTCCTTTCCGCGCATGAGCCGCGACGAGTTGATCGACTACCTGACGATGCTGAGCTGGAATGCCCTCAAAGGAATCGTCGAGGTCGGCGGGTCGCTGGAGAAATTCCGCGAAGAACCACACCCGTCGCCGATCGTGCCGCCCCGCGACCACGAAGACGGCCTCTAACGCGGCCCGGCCGGCTGTTCGGCCCTGCCCCCCGCAAAAAGAAAGGCTCAAGTACGACATGTCTGTGCAGCTCACGCCGCATTTCGGGAACGTGCAAGCCCATTACGACCTGTCTGACGACTTCTTCCGGCTTTTTTTGGACCCGACTCAGACCTACAGCTGCGCCTATTTCGAACGTGACGACATGACTTTGGAAGAGGCGCAACTCGCCAAGATCGATCTTGCGCTGGGCAAGCTGAAACTCGAGCCGGGGATGACGCTGCTGGACATCGGTTGTGGTTGGGGCGCCACCATGCGGCGAGCCATCGAGAAGTACGACGTCAACGTCGTAGGCCTGACGCTGTCGGAGAATCAGGCCGAGCACGTGCAGAAGTCCTTCGACCAAATCGACAGCCACCGCACCCGACGGGTGCTGCTGGAGGGCTGGGAGAAGTTCCACGATCCGGTGGACCGCATTGTCTCGATCGGTGCGTTCGAGCACTTCGGCCGCCAACGCTACGGGCGCTTCTTCAAGATGGCCTACAACGTGCTGCCGCCCGGCGGAATCATGTTGCTGCACACCATCGTTCGGCCGTCCTTCAAAGATGCCCGGGCCGACGGCCTGCGGCTGACCCACGAGATCGTCGAGTTCTCGAAATTCATCCTGGCCGAGATTTTCCCTGGAGGCTGGCTTCCGACGCCCCAGACCGTCGGCGAGTACGGGGTCACGGTGGGCTTCGAACTGACCCGGGTCCATTCGCTGCGGCTGCACTACGCGAGGACGCTGGATCTATGGGCCGAGGCGCTCGAGGCGAATCGCGAACGGGCCCTCGCCATTCAGTCCCGGGACGTCTACGACCGGTATATGAAGTACCTGACCGGCTGCGCGAAGCTGTTCCGGGAGGGATACACCGACGTCAACCAGTTCACGATGGAGAAGTAACCAGCTCCACCGAAACAATCAGCCCCGAACGGATCACCGTTCGGGGCTGACTTGACTGTCCTATTTGACCAACGTGAATTGCCCCACGTTGGTGATGCCCTTGCGGAAGAAGTGCTCGCACCCGGTCAGATAGTGCATGTACTTGTCGTAGACCTCTTGGGACTGGATGGCGATCGCCTTGTCCTTGTTGGCTTCCAGATTCGCCGCCCAAATATTGAGGGTCCGCGCGTAATGCTCCTGCAGCAACTGCACCCGCTCGACCGAGAAGCCCGCGGCCTCGCCGAATTTGGAAATGTCTTTCTGCGCCGGCAGCTGTCCACCCGGGAAAATCTCTTGGCCGATGAATCGCGCGAATCGAATATCACTCATCGTCAATGTGACGCCGAGTGCGGGATATTCCTGCCACTGATACATCAGAATTGTGTGCAAAAGCATCCGGCCGTCGTCGGGAAGGATGTCGTAGGCGCGGTCGAAAAATGCGGGATAGCGCTCCATCTTGAACGCCTCGAAGGCTCCGATCGTCACAATCCGATCCACCTTGTCCTCGAACTCTTCCCAACCCTGCAGGCGCACCTCGATGTTGCGCTCCGTCGGCAATCCGGCCAGCTTGTTCTTGCTGTACTCAAACTGGTTGCGGCTCAGCGTGATTCCGATGACGTTAACGTCGTACTTCTCGACGGCCCGTTTGAGCGCTCCGCCCCAGCCGCAGCCGATGTCCAGCAGCGTCATCCCCGGTTCGAGATTCAACTTCCCCAGCGCCAGGTCGAACTTCGCAATTTGAGCCTCTTCGAGGGTCATGTCATCGCGCTCGAAGTAGGCGCAGGTGTAGCCCATTGTGGGGTCGAGAAATAATGCGAAGAATTCGTCCGAGACGTCGTAGATGGACTGCGACTCCTCGTAATAGGGCTCCAGCTTCGTCATCCGCGGTACATACCTTTCGTCCTATTCAACGCGAGCATACTAACCGACGCGATGGTGGCCGACGATCTCAGGCACCCGCGGTATGGCATCGGGCCTTGATCAGTACCTGTAGAAACCGTGGCCCGTCTTTTTGCCGAGCCGACCGGCCTCTACCATACGCAGCAAAAGCGGCGGGGCCCCGTATTGCGGCTCCTTGAATTCTTCGAACATCTTGTCCGCTATCAGCTTCAAGGTGTCCAGGCCGACCAGGTCGGACAGGCGCAGCGGACCCATCGGGTGCGACAGCCCCGCCACCACGGCTTTGTCGACATCCTCGATGGTGGCAAAACCGGCTTCCACCATGCGGATCGCCGACAGCAGATACGGCACCAGCAAAGCGTTGACAACGAATCCGGACCGATCCGAGCAGCGCACCACCTGCTTGCCCAGGACCGCGCTGGCGAATTCTTCGGTACGGACCACGGCGGCCTCGTCGGTGACCAGCGTGCTGACCAACTCCACCAGCGGCAGCACGGGGACCGGGTTGAAAAAATGCAGGCCCAGCACGCGTTGCGGGTTCTTGGTGGCCGCGGCGATCTTCATGATCGGGATGCTGGAGGTATTCGACGCCAGCACCGCGTCGGGATCGGTGATGACGCGGTCGAGTTCGGCGAAGACCTGCGCCTTGATGGCGTCGTCTTCGACGATCGCCTCGACGACCAGTTGGCGGTCGGCGAGGTCGTTCAGGTCTGTGGTGAAGGTGAGCTTGCTCAGCGCGCGATCGCGTTCCCGCTCGGTGACCTTGCCGGCGCTGACGCCGCGCTCCAGCGACTTGACGATGCGGTTGCGTCCCGCCGTGATGAGGGCCTCCGTCGTCTCGAACACCGTCACGTCGACGTCGGCGCGGACCGAGACCTCGGCGATGCCGGATCCCATCTGGCCCGCCCCGACCACGCCTACTCGCTGAATCGCTGCGTCACTCACTGAATTCTCTCCGGTTCTCTCCGGTGACCGTATCGTCTTGCACCGCAATAGGCCCCGCCCAGGGTTGGCTGGGCGGGGCCTACGCTACTTCATCTCATTCTCGGTGCGACGAGCGTGTAGTCAGTGCGAAAATTCGGAATTCTCGCACCAGATGCACGCTCGGCGCGGTTTGCGTGCCAAGGCCTAGTGGAACTGGCCCTCTTCAGTGGAGCCGGTCAGCGCGGTGGTCGACGAGGTCGGGTCGACCGTGGTGGCGATGCGGTCGAAGTAACCGGCGCCCACCTCACGCTGGTGCTTGGTGGCGGTGTAGCCACGCTCCTCGGCGGCGAACTCGCGCTCCTGCAACTCGACGTAGGCGCTCATTTGGTTGCGGGCGTAGCCGTAGGCCAGATCGAACATCGAGTAGTTCAGGGCGTGGAAGCCAGCCAGCGTGATGAACTGGAACTTGAATCCCATTGCGCCAAGCTCCTTTTGGAACTTCGCGATGGTGGAGTCGTCAAGGTGCTTGCGCCAGTTGAAGGACGGCGAGCAGTTGTAGGCCAGCATCTGGTCGGGGAACTCGGACTTGACGCCCTCGGCGAACTTGGCGGCGAGCTCGAGATCCGGAGTGCCGGTCTCCATCCAGATCAGGTCGGAGTACGGCGCGTAGGCCTTGGCCCGGGCGATGCAGGGCTCCAAGCCGTTGCGGACCCGGTAGAAGCCTTCCTTGGTGCGCTCACCGGTGATGAACGGTTGGTCGCGCTCGTCGACGTCGGACGTGATCAGCGTGGCCGCCTCGGCGTCGGTCCGGGCGATGACGACGGTCGGAACGTCGCACACGTCCGCGGCCAGTCGGGCCGAGGTCAGGGTGCGGATGTGCTGCTGGGTCGGGATCAGCACCTTGCCGCCCAGGTGACCACACTTCTTCTCCGAAGCCAGCTGGTCTTCCCAGTGCGAGCCGGCAACACCGGCGGCGATCATGGCCTTCTGCAGCTCGTAGACGTTGAGCGCGCCACCGAAACCGGCCTCACCGTCGGCGACGATCGGCGCCAACCAGTTCTTCACCGAGGTGTCGCCCTCGACCTTGGCGATCTCGTCGGCGCGCAGCAGCGCGTTGTTGATCCGGCGGACCACCTGCGGCACCGAGTTGGCCGGGTAGAGGCTCTGGTCGGGGTAGGTGTGGCCGGACAGGTTCGCGTCACCGGCGACCTGCCACCCGGACAGGTAGATGGCCTTCAGGCCGGCGCGCACCTGCTGGACGGCCATGTTGCCGGTCAGCGCGCCGAGCGCGTTGATGTACTCGAGGTCTCCCAGCTGCTCCCACAGCACCTCGGCGCCGCGGCGGGCCAGGGTGGCCTCCTCGACGACGCTGCCCTGCAGGGCGACGACGTCCTTGGCGCTGTAGGTGCGGGTGACGTCCTTCCACCGCGGGTTGGTGTCCCAGTCCTTCTGGATCTGTTCGGCGCTCTTGGGGGTGCCAACGACAGACATTGGGCATGCTCCTTCACGATCTTCACTACTGAGTTGCTGAACGCCTCACCGGCGGTAGCTAGCGGCTCAACTTCACTGGTGTGCTAACTCGAAGATGGCACAGCTCAAGGGGGGCGGTCCACCCGTTTCAATTGCCAATTTCAGCAACGGGAACGCGCGAATTTGCGAATCTTGCTAAGTTGCTAACAAACTTAACCGTTTCAGAAGCTACCCATCAGTAACCCCAAAGCCGCAGGTCGCAGCGCGATTTAACCGGGACGCTTGTCCTGTTAGCGAGCAAAGATCGCGGCGACGGCTTTCGTCTCGTCACCGACGGTGTATGTGAGCGTTGTAACAGTGCGATCGACCAGGTCGGGACCGAATTGCTCGGTGGATCCGGCCGGGTGAACGTGAGAAATGATTTCCAGCTTGTCCCCCAGCGCCACCGGCGCCTCGTGCTCGATCGTGATCCGCAACGGCGCCCGCATCAGGTCGGAGTGCTGTTCGGAATGGGAAGCCAGATAGTCCTCGATCACGCTCCAGTACACCGAGTTGTTCATGTGATCGAACAAATCGATGTCGGTGACCCGGACGGGGAACTCGTGGATCTCGACCGCGTCGTCCCGGCCGCCCGGCTTCAGGTAGGACTTCCACCGCAACCGGTCGACCGACGTCGTCTTGTGCAGACCCGCCAGGAAGTCGTCGGCGATGCGCGAGGGCATCTGGGTTTCCCGGTTGATGTTGATCCAGAAGGCCTCGGACTCGATGAGCCCGCCCGTGCGCCTCCCGTCGATGCGAACCCGCATCTCGCACCACCGATTGGAGGTGCCCGAACACCATCGCCGCATCCGCAGCATGTCGCTGAACTCGATCGGCCGGATCAGGTCGATCATGGTGCGCCGGACGATCCACAGCGGATGGGTCTCCTCGAAACCCATCTCGCGCAGCTGGTCCTGGCCGATGTCCTGGATGTGGCGACACGCGGCGTCCAGCCGCAGCCGGCCCGTGCGGTCGATATCGCCGACCCGCAACGGCCACTGGCGATCGAAAACGTCAGGGTGGCCGTCGGGCACCGGCATCAGTTGTTTATCCAGGCTCACGGCCACCCTCCCCACTGCTCCCCGTTTCCTCCTTGCGATCACCCCAGGCTAAGGCCCAAGGCCCGGTCGAATCATGCCAACGAGGTCCGCCGAATACCAATCGCGACGCGCACGATCCGATGCCAACTCTGCGAACCATACCTTCACAAAGCCCGGTAACCTCGGTGATGTGTCCAAGACGTTCGTCGGCTCGCGCCTGCGCCAGCTGCGCAACGAGCGCGGGTTTTCCCAGGCCGCGCTGGCTCAGATGCTGGAGATTTCCCCGAGCTACCTCAATCAGATCGAGCATGACGTTCGCCCCCTGACCGTGGCGGTGCTGCTGCGCATCACCGAGGTGTTCGGGGTGGACGCCACCTTCTTCTCCTCGCAGGACGACACCCGGCTGGTCGCCGAGCTGCGCGAGGTCACCATGGACCGGGATCTGGACATCGACGTCGACCCAACCGAGGTCGCCGAGATGGTCAGCGCCCATCCCGGCCTGGCCCGGGCGGTGGTCAACCTGCACCGGCGTTACCGGATCACCACGGCGCAGCTGGCGGCCGCCACCGAGGAGCGCTTCTCCGACGGCAGCGGCTCAAGCTCCGGGTCGGGGTCCATTTCCATGCCGCACGAGGAAGTGCGCGACTACTTCTACCAACGGCAGAACTACCTGCACGAGCTGGACACCGCCGCCGAGGACCTCACCATCAAAATGCGGTTGCACCACGGCGACCTGGCCCGGGAGTTGACCCGCCGGCTCACCGAGGTGCACGGAGTGCACATCAACCGCCGGATCGATCTCGGCGACACCGTGCTGCACCGCTACGACCCCGCGACCAAGACGCTGGAGATCAGCAATCATCTCTCGCTGGGGCAACAGGTTTTCAAGATGGCCGCCGAACTGGCCTACCTCGAGTTCGGGGATCTGATCGACACCCTGGTCGCGCAGGGAAAGTTCACCAGCGACGAATCGCACACACTGGCCCGGCTCGGCTTGGCCAACTACTTCGCGGCGGCCGCCGTGCTCCCCTACCGCCAATTCCACGACGTCGCGGAGAATTTCCGCTACGACGTCGAGCGGTTGTCATCGTTCTACTCGATCAGTTACGAGACCATCGCGCACCGACTCTCCACGATGCAGCGCCCGTCGATGCGCGGGGTGCCGTTTTCGTTCGTCCGGGTCGACCGCGCCGGCAACATGTCAAAACGTCAGTCCGCCACCGGTTTTCACTTCTCCTCCAGCGGCGGAACCTGCCCGTTGTGGAATGTCTACGAAACGTTCGCCAATCCGGGCAACATCCTGGTGCAGATCGCGCAGATGCCCGACGGCCGCAACTACATGTGGGTGGCCCGCACCGTTGAACGACGCGCAGCCAGGTATGGTCAGCCCGGTAAGACCTTCGCGATCGGCTTGGGCTGCGAGCTTCGCCACGCGCACCGGCTCGTCTACTCGGAAGGACTCGACTTGTCGGGGGAAATCTCCACACCGATCGGCGCGGGCTGCCGGGTCTGCGAACGCGACAACTGCCCGCAGCGCGCCTTCCCTGCGCTCGGCCGCGCGCTCGATCTCGACGAGCATCGCAGCACCGTCTCTCCATACCTGGTGACGCAGCCGTGAGCGCGGCTCAAGACGGTCAGGGCCGCATTCCGTCGGGCCGGTTCCGTGAGCTGGGCCCGATCAATTGGGTGGTCGCGAAGCTGGCCGCACGCCAGGTGGGGGCGCCGGAGATGCACCTGTTCACCACGCTGGGACAGCGCCAACTGCTGTTTTGGACCTGGTCGATCTACAGCGGGCGGTTGCTGCGGGGCCGGTTGCCCACCATCGACACCGAGCTGGTGATCCTGCGGGTCGGACATCTGCGGGCGTGCGAATACGAACTGCAGCACCATCGCCGGATGGCGCGGGCGGCCGGGCTGGACGCGGACGTGCAGGCCGCGATCTTCGCGTGGCCCGAGCGGCTGGACCCAGTCGAGGGGCGCCTGACCGTGCGTCAGCAGGCGCTGCTGGCGGCGACCGACGAGTTCGTCAAAGACCGGACCGTCACCGACACCACCTGGTGCCAGCTGGCGACTCACCTGGATCGGCGGCAGCTGATCGAATTCTGCTTGCTCGCAAGCCAATACGACGGGCTCGCCGCGACGATGTCCGCGCTCAAGATTCCGCTGGACAACCCGCACCAGCTATAGGTAGACGTCGGCGAGGACGGCCAACGTCAGGACCACCGGAAGCACCGGCAGGCCGAAGGCGAACGCGGCCCAGGCCTGCTTACGGCGCCGGCGCTGCCAGGCGCCCCACACTCCGGCGCAGATCCCCAGCACCGCCGATCCCAGTAGCACCAGCGGCCCCCACTGGCCCACCGTCGCGTTGTCTCCGGTCGAAATGGCCAGCAACCACACGACATAACCGGTCGCCAGGCCGCCGAGGGCACCCGCGAGGGTTTGAGGGGTGATGGTGCGGATCATCTTGCGGCTCAGAAATTGATCATGTGTCCGGTCAGGCCGTGGAAGCATTCCTGCAGCGCCTCGGACATGGTCGGGTGGGTGTGCACGTTGCGGGCCAGCTCGGTGGCCGTCAGATCCCACTTCTGCGCCAACGTCAGCTCCGGGAGCAGCTCGGAGACGTCGTGGCCGACCAGATGTCCGCCCAGCAGCTCACCGTATTTGGCGTCGGCGATCAGCTTGACGAACCCACTGGGGTCGCCCACACCGTGAGCCTTGCCGTTCGCGGTGAACGGGAACTTCGCCACCACAACGTCGTGGCCTTCGTCACGGGCCTGCTCCTCGGTGAGACCGAAGCTGGCGACGTTGGGCTGGCAGAACGTCGCGCGCGGCATCATCCGGTAATCACCGAGCGCCAAAGTCTCTGCGCCGGCGATGGTTTCGGCCGCCACCACGCCCTGGGCCTCGGCGACGTGGGCGAGCTGCAGCTTGCCGGTGACGTCGCCGATCGCGTAGATGTGCTCGACGTTGGTGCGCATGTAGTCGGTGATCCCGATGGCCTTGCGGTCGGTCAGCGCGACGCCGGCCGCCTCCAGGCCGAAGCCGTCGACGTTGGGCGCAAAACCGATGGCCTGCAACACCTTCGCGGCCTTGAGTTCTTGCGTGTTGCCGTCCTTGCTGACGACGACGGTCACCTCCGAGCCATTATCGGAGATGGACTCGACCTTCGTTCCGGTGAGGATCTTGACGCCCAGCTTCTTGAACTGCCTCTCGACCTCCTTGGATACCTCGGCGTCCTCGTTGGGCAGCGCGCGCGCCAAGAACTCGACGACGGTCACGTCGACGCCGTAGTTGCGCAGCACATAGCCGAACTCCATGCCGATCGCTCCGCAACCGGCGATGACGATCGACTCCGGCAACTCACGGGACAGGATCAGTTCTTCGTAAGTGACCACGTTGGCCGACAGCGAGGTGCCGGGAACCAGCCGGGTGCTACTGCCGGTCGCGATGATGGCGTTGTCGAACGTGACCGTTTCGGTTCCGCCGTCGTTCAATTCGACCGATATGGTGTTGGCGTCGGTGAACCGGCCGTAGCCGTGGATTTCGGTGATCTTGTTCTTCTTCATCAGGAAGTGCACGCCGGCGACGCGGCCCTCGGCCACCTTGCGGCTGCGGTCGAAGGCGATCCCGTAGTCGAAGGTCGCCTCGCCGCTGATGCCAAAGGTCTTGGCCTCTTTGGTGAAGATGTGCGCGAGTTCGGCATTGCGCAGCAGCGCCTTGGACGGAATGCAGCCGACGTTGAGGCAGACTCCACCCCAGTACTTCGGCTCGACGACCGCGGTGGCCAGCCCCAGTTGTGCGGCGCGAATGGCGGCGACATATCCGCCGGGACCGGCTCCGAGGACGACGACGTCATAGTGAGAAGTCACGAGCCCACCCTAGTGGGCCATGCCCCCTGGTGGCCGCCCGGGCGAGGCGTCAATACGGGATGACGCCGACGAGACAGTGGCCCACTCGCTGGCAGTAGTAATAGCCGTACAGGGGTGCCGCTCCGGCCACGGCGGCGAACGGCCCGGACAGCACCGCCACCGACAGCGCGGAGAGCAACGGCCTGCCGTGGGCCATCGCGAGCAGCACGGCGCCGACGGTGCACGCCACCACGTAGACCAGCACCGCGAACAGCGCCGGGGTCTTGTCGATCGAGTCGTACCACCACGAGAACAGACCCAGCCCGATCACGGCCCCCGCGGCCCACACGCCGAGGAGCACCAGGGCCAACTTCCACCACTTGACGTAGAGGTAGCGACCGGGGACGGTGACCGACTGCACCGGGCCGGCGTGCCCGGCGGGCTCCCGCTCCGCCCGGCCGGGCTCCTCCGGCTCGGGCTCGGATACCGCGGGCCGCTCGCCGGTGTCCTCGTCCGAATCAGAGTCGAAATCGGGAACCCAGGACTGGGTGCCGGTGCCCTCGGCTTCGTCGGAGGCGGAGTCGGAGTCGGAGAAATCCGGCACGAACGCCTCGGTTCCGGGGCTCGAGGCGTCGCCCTTATCGTCAGGCACCGGCGGTCACCCGTAACGCGACGAGCACACCGAACCAGCCCGGCGCGACCGCCAGGATGAACGCCCCCACCGTGGTGACCCAGCGGCGCCCGGAGAACAGGATCATCGTCAGCCCGATGACGCTCGGGATGCCCACCACCGACGCAATCGCGATGTCCGGGCGGACGCTGGCGTGGATCACCACGGTGTACGCCACGCACGCCAGCGCCCCGACCGCGCTTCCGATCAGCATGGCGCCGGCCAGCAACCAGGGACGGGGCAGGGGAATCACTTCCTCGACTGTACTGCGGTTACCGGTGCGAAGGGCAGGTCTCGACGCCAGCGTCGGCCAGCACCGGACCTCGTGTCGCGGGGCGTTCACCACGCTCGTAATCGGTGCCGGTGATGACCGGCGCGGCAATCAGGGACGCCTGTTCTTTCGGGGTGAAGACGCGGCCGCGGGATAGGAACCGCACGCCGTCGGGTGCTTCCAGGCTGAACCCGCCACCGCGACCGGGCACCACGTCGATCACCAACTGGGTGTGCTTGTCGTGATAGTGGGCCGCGTATTGCGGGCCCGAAATCCACACCGGCACCCCGTCGGGCCCGACGTCGAGCACGCCCAGCAGGACGTCGCGATCGCCGACGAGGAAGTCGCCGAGCGGGAAACACATCGGCGACGATCCGTCGCAGCAGCCGCCGGACTGGTGGAACATCACCGGTCCGTGAGTGGCCTGCAGCCGCATCAGCACCTCGGCGGCCGGGGCGGTGATGGCCAGTCCCGGTGGGGGCCCAGCCACATCACGGCGCCACTCCATCAGAAGAACCCTTGCGCCTTCTCGGAGTAAGACACCAGCATGTTCTTGGTCTGCTGATAGTGGTCCAGCATCATCTTGTGGTTCTCCCGGCCGATTCCGGACTGCTTGTAGCCGCCGAACGCCGCGTGGGCGGGATAGACGTGATAGCAGTTCACCCACACCCGGCCGGCCTGGATGTCGCGCCCTGCCCGGTAGGCGGTGTTGCCGTCGCGGCTCCACACCCCCGCACCCAGGCCGTAGAGGGTGTCGTTGGCGATCGACATGGCGTCGTCGTAATCGGAGAATGACGTCACCGCCACCACCGGCCCGAAGATCTCCTCCTGGAACACCCGCATCTTGTTGTCGCCGCCCAAGATGGTGGGCTGCATGTAGAAGCCGCCGGACAGGTCGCCGCCGAGCTCGGCGCGTTCGCCGCCGGTGATCACCTTGGCGCCCTCGTCCTTGCCGATTTCGATGTAGGACAACACCTTTTCCAGCTGGTCGTTGGACGCCTGCGAACCCAGCATGGTCTCGGAGTCCAGCGGATCGCCCTGGCGGACCGCTTTAGTGCGGATCGCGGCCAGCTCCAGGAACTCGTCGTAGATGTCGGCCTGGACCAGGCTGCGCGACGGGCAGGTGCACACCTCGCCCTGGTTGAGGGCGAACATCGTGAAGCCCTCCAGCGCCTTGTCCTGGTAGTCGTCGGCCTTGGCCATCACGTCGGAGAAGAAGACGTTGGGGCTCTTGCCGCCGAGTTCCAGGGTGACCGGAATCAGGTTCTGCGACGCGTACTGCATGATCAGTCGCCCGGTGGTGGTCTCGCCGGTGAACGCGATCTTGGCGATCCGATTGCTCGACGCCAGCGGCTTACCGGCCTCGACACCGAACCCGCTGACGACGTTGATCACCCCGGGCGGCAGCAGGTCGCCGATGAGCGACATCAGGTAGAGCATCGAAACCGGTGTCTGCTCAGCGGGTTTGAGCACTACCGTGTTGCCGGCCGCCAGCGCGGGCGCCAGTTTCCAGGCGCCCATCAGGATGGGGAAGTTCCACGGGATGATCTGCCCGACCACACCGAGCGGCTCGTGGAAGTGGTAGGCGACGGTGTCGTCGTCGATCTGGCTCAGCGAGCCCTCCTGGGCGCGCAGCGCCGCGGCGAAGTACCGGAAGTGGTCGGCCGCCAAGGGAATGTCGGCGGCCAGCGCCTCGCGGATCGGCTTGCCGTTGTCCCAGACCTCGGCCACCGCCAGCGCGGCGGTGTGCTCATCGATGCGATCGGCGACCTTGTTCAGGATCGCGGCCCGCTCGGCCGGCGGCATCTTGCCCCACGCGGGAGCGGCCGCGTGGGCGGCGTCGAGCGCGTTGGCGACGTCGGCCTCATCCGAGCGGGCCACTTCGCAGAACGTCTGGCCGGTGACCGGCGTCGGGTTCTCGAAGTAGCGACCCCGGGCCGGCGGAACCCACTGCCCCCCGATGAAGTTCTCGTAGCGGGATTCATACGACATCAACGCCCCGGCAGAACCTGGACGTGCGAAAACAGTCATCTGCTCGGCTCCTCGTTCGACTGTGTAATACACCTCACATTACCGCCGGAGCCACAATGGCTTCCATGACGTCGCACGCTCGCACCGACCCGCAAGCCAACGAAGACCCTTACCTGTGGCTCGAGGACGTCACCGGTGACGAGGCGCTGGATTGGGTGCGGTCGCGTAACGAGCCGACGCTGTCGCGCTTCCGCGACGCCGGTTTCGAGCGGATGCGCACCGAGGCGCTCGAGGTGCTCGACACCGACGCCCGCATCCCCTATGTGGTGCGGCGCGGCGAATACCTCTACAACTTCTGGCGCGACGCCGCGAACCCGCGCGGACTGTGGCGGCGCACCACGCTGGACAGCTACCGCAGCGAGGCCCCCGAGTGGGATGTGCTGATCGATGTCGATGAGCTGGGCCGGACCGACGACGAGAAATGGGTGTGGGCCGGCGCGGGCGTCATCTACCCCGAATACACCCGCGCGCTGGTCAGCCTCTCCCGCGGCGGTTCGGACGCCTCCATCGTGCGCGAATTCGACATGATGACACGGGAATTCGTTGCCGACGGGTTCGAGCTGCCGGAAGCCAAGTCGCAGGTCAGCTGGGAAGATCCCGACACCGTGCTGGTCGGCACCGACTTCGGCGCCGATACGCTCACCGATTCCGGCTATCCGCGGGTGGTCAAACGGTGGCGCCGGGGCACACCCCTGGCCGACGCCGAGACGATCTTCGAGGGCGCCCGCTCCGACGTGAACGTGGTGGCAAGCGCCAGCCGGATCCCCGGCTTCGAACGCACCCTGATCGGCCGGGCTCTGGACTTCTGGAACGAAGAACTCTACGAGCTGCGCGGCGCGGAACTCATCCGCATCGACACCCCCACCGACGCCAGCGTCAGCCTGCACCGCGAGTGGCTTCTGGTCGAGTTGCGCAGCGACTGGTTCGTCGGGAACGAGACCTATGTCGCCGGGTCGCTGCTGGCCGCCAGGTATGAGGAATTCCTTGCCGGCACAGCGCAATTGCAGGCCGTCTTCGAACCCGATGAGCACACCGCGCTCAATCACTACGCGTGGACCCGCGACCGGCTGTTGATCGTCTCGCTTGCCGACGTGGCCAGCCGCGTCGAGATCGCCACGCCGCCTTCGCGTGACGACCCGCTGCACCCGGCTCCGCCGCGCTTGCGATCGTCACGGGGCGGCTGGCGACGCGAACCAGTGGCCGGGGTCCCGGCCGCAACCAACACCGTCGTCGTCTCCGCCGACGACACCGGTGACGAGTTCTTTCTGGATTCCAGCGGATTCGACTCACCGTCACGGCTGATGCGGGGCACCGACGACGGGGGCCTCGAGCAGCTCAAGTCCGCGCCGGCGTTCTTCGACGCCGGAAACGTCTCGGTGGCACAGAATTTCGTGAAATCTCAGGACGGCACACCGATCCCCTACTTCGTGGTGCGGCCCGGCGGGCCGGCGGCATCCGACGGGCCGGCGCCCACCCTGCTCTACGGCTACGGCGGATTCGAATCGTCGAACACGCCGGGTTACAGCGGCGTGCTGGGCCGGCTGTGGCTGGCCCGCGGCGGCACCTATGTGCTGGCCAACATTCGCGGCGGCGGCGAATACGGCCCCGGCTGGCACACCCAGGCGATGCGCGAGGGCCGGCACAAGGTGGCCGAGGACTTCGCCGCCGTGGCAACCGATTTGGTGGATCGCGGCATCACCACGGTCGAACAGCTCGGGGCGCAGGGCGGCAGCAACGGCGGCCTGCTGATGGGCATCATGTTGACCCGCTACCCGGAGAAGTTCGGCGCGCTGGTGTGCAGCGTGCCGCTGCTGGACATGAAGCGCTATCACCTGCTGCTCGCCGGCGCCTCGTGGATGGCCGAATACGGCGACCCGGACGATCCCGGCGACTGGGAATTCATCTCCGAATACTCGCCCTACCAAAACATTTCGGCGACACGCCAGTACCCGCCGGTGTTGATGACCACCTCCACGCGCGATGACCGGGTGCATCCGGGTCACGCCCGCAAAATGACGGCGGCGCTGGAGGCCGCCGGCCATCCGGTGTTCTACTACGAGAACATCGAGGGTGGCCACGCCGGCGCCGCCGACAACGAGCAGGTCGCATTCAAGTCGGCGCTGACCTACTCGTTCCTTTGGCAGATGCTCGGCGGCCGCAGGAAGTCATAGGATCGTCGACGTGTCAGCGACGCAACGTATCGAACTCACCCTGTTGGCGACCGGGTTGATCTTCATCCTGGTCTCGGCGGCACAGGCGCGCTACCGCTTCATCAACGACCGTCGCGCCGGCCGGCGGTTCTACTGGGCGACCGCGATCATCGGCATCGTCTGCTTTGCGTTCGGGACCGGTCAGCTCTGGCCCAACGGCATCCTCGCGGCGGCGATCTTCGCGGCCCTCGTCGCCTTCTCCGCCTACCTGACGACGCCGTATCTGAAGATCCGCGGGCGGATCTACGCATCCTCGCCGGAAAACCGCCAGCCCGACCCCTAAGTTTGGGCCATGCGCAAATCCGACTTCGAGACGCTGCTGTACACGACGGCCGGCCCGGTCGCCACCATCACGCTGAACCGGCCGGAGCAGCTCAACACCATCGTCCCGCCCATGCCCGACGAGATCGAGGCGGCCATCGGCCTGGCCGAGCGCGACGCGACCGTCAAGGTCATCGTGCTGCGCGGCGCGGGTCGGGCCTTCTCCGGCGGCTACGACTTCGGCGGCGGGTTCGCCCACTGGGGCGAATCGATGATGACCGACGGGAAGTGGGATCCGGGCAAGGACTTCGCGATGGTCAGCGCCCGCGCGACCGGGCCGACGCAGAAGTTCATGGCCATCTGGCGGGCATCCAAACCGGTGATCGCCCAGGTGCACGGCTGGTGCGTGGGCGGGGCCAGCGACTACGCGCTGTGCGCCGATCTCGTCATCGCCAGCGAAGACGCCGTGATCGGCACCCCCTACAGCAGGATGTGGGGCGCGTATCTGACCGGGATGTGGCTCTACCGGCTGAGCCTGGCCAAGGCGAAGTGGCACTCGCTGACAGGCCGGCCGCTGACCGGCGTGCAGGCCGCCGAGATCGAGTTGATCAACGAGGCGGTGCCCTTCGAGCGGCTGGAAGCGCGGGTGGCCGAGATCGCGGCCGAACTGGCGCAAATCCCCCTGTCGCAGTTGCAGGCGCAGAAGCTCGTCGTCAACCAGGCCTACGAGAACATGGGCTTGGCCTCCACCCAGACGCTGGGCGGCATCCTCGATGGCCTGATGCGCAATACGCCCGACGCGCTGGGCTTCATCAAGATCGCCGAGAGCGAGGGCGTGCGGGCCGCCGTCGAGCGTCGCGACGGCCCGTTCGGCGACTACAGCCAGGCCCCGCCGGGGCTCCGGCCGGACCCCACGCACGTCATCGTCCCTGATCGGGACTGATACTGAGACGGGCTAGGGATCCGCTGGCAGTGACCTGGGAAATGTCCCCGTCCGGCCAAAAAGTGCTACCGTAATTGCTATGTCTCGGCTGAGTACTGGCCTGCGTGCAGGCGCCGCGTTCATTGCTCTGGGGATTACCGCTGCGATCTTTCCGTCGACCGCGGTAGCCGATTCCACGGAGGACTTCCCGATCCCGCGCCGGATGATCAACACCACGTGCGACGCCGAGCAGATCCTGGCGGCCAGCCGGGACACCAGCCCGGTGTACTACCAGCGCTACATGATCGACTTCAACAACCACCCCAACGTCAATCAGGCGGCCATCGACAAGGCGCACTGGTTCTACGCGTTGTCGCCGCAGGACCGCCGGAACTACTCGGAGAACTTCTACGCGCCACAGGCCGATCCGCTGTGGTTGGCCTGGCCCAACCACATGAAGATCTTCTTCAACAACAAGGGCGTGGTGGCCAAGGCCACCGACATCTGCAACCAGTACCCGCCCGGCGACATGTCGGTGTGGAACTGGTCGTAAGCCGCGCGGCCGCCTGACACCCCCGCGTCAGTGGTGCGGCGCCGAGGCCGCCACGAACCGGTCGGTGTTCGCCTCCGGCTCCTTGGGCAGCATGTACGCCCGCACCGCCGCGCGGGACCCGTACGGCCGCAACATCTGGCTGGCGGGTCGGGTGCGGACCTGCGTCGGCCACCAGAACCACCGGCCCATCAGCGCGGCCACCGACGGCATCATGAACGAGCGCACGATCAACGTGTCGAACAGCAGGCCCAGGGCGATCGTCGTACCGACCTGCCCCATCACCACCAGAGGGCTGAAGACGAACGACGCCATGGTGGCGGCGAAGACCAGGCCGGCGGACGTCACCACCGCCCCGGTGCCGGCCATCGAGCGGATGATCCCGGTCCTGATCCCGGAATGGATTTCCTCCTTGAATCGGGACACCAGTAGCAGGTTGTAGTCCGATCCCACCGCCAGCAGCAGGATGACCGACATCGCCAGCACCATCCAGTGCAGCTCGAAGCCCATGATGTCCTGCCACACCAGCACGGAGAGCCCGAACGAGGCGCCCAGCGAAAGCAGCACGGTGCCAACGATCGTGATCGCGGCGACCAGGCTGCGGGTGATGATCAGCATGATGATCAAAATCAGGCTGGCCGCGGAGATCCCGGCGATCATCAGGTCGTACGTGGACCCGTCGCGCATGTCCTTGTAGACGGCCGCGGTGCCGCCCAGCCAGACCTTGGCGCCCTCCACCGGCGTCCCCTTGATGGCCTCCTTGGCGGCGTTCTTGATCGGGACGACGTGCGAAATCCCTTCGGGGGTAGCGGGATCCCCCTCATGGGAGATGATGAAGCGGGCGGCGTGCCCGTCCGGCGACAGGAACATCTTCAGGCCCCGCTTGAAATCGGGGTTGTCGAACACCTCCGGCGGGATGTAGAACGAGTCGTCGTTCTTCGACGCGTCGAACGCCTGACCCATGGCGGTCGAGTTCTGGCTCATCACGTCCATCTGGTCATATAGCGACGACATCGAGCTGTGCATGGTGAGCATCATCTGCTTCATCGTCGTCATGGTCGCGATCATCGGTGGCATCTGCGCCAGCATCTGTGGCAGCAACGCATCCAGCTGCGCGATGTCATTCGTCAGGTACTGGAACTTCTCGGTGATCTGGTCCAGCCCGTCGAGCGCGTCGAAAATGGAGTGCAGCGACCAGCAGGCCGGGATGTCGAAGCAGTGCTTCTCCCAGTAGAAGTAGCTGCGGATCGGCCGGAAGAAGTCGTCGAAATTGGCGATGTTGTCGCGCAAAGTGCTTGTCACATCCAGCATTTCATGCGTCAGGCCGTCCATGTGGTGCGTGACGGCGGCCATCTGCGACGTGATGTTGTACATGCGCTGCATCGTGTCGATGGACTGCTGCATGGCATCGGCCTGCTGCAGCATGTCCTTCATGCGCTGGTGCATGTACTGCTGGTTTTCCACCTGCGTCGTGTTCTGCATGCTGATCTGGAACGGGATCGACGTGTGCTCGATCGGCGTTCCCAACGGCCGGGTGATCGCCTGGACCCGCGCGACACCGGGAATGTGGAAGATGCCCCGGGCAATTCGGTCCAGCACCAACATGCCCGCCGGGTTGCGCATGTCGTGATCGGTTTCGATCAACAACAGCTCCGGATTCATCCGGGCGTTGGGGAAGTGTCGCTCGGCGGCGTCGTACCCGACGTTGGCTTTGGTGGATCCCGGTAGATATTTGCGGTTGTCGTAATTGGTCTTGTAGCCGGGCAGGGCGAGCAACCCGATGAGCGCAATCGCGATCGACACCGCCAGGATCGGGCCGGGCCAACGCACGATCGCGGTGCCCACCCGTCGCCAGCCCTGCGTCCGCATCCTGCGCTTGGGGTCGAACAGGCCGAACCGGCTGCCCACCGTCAAGACGGCCGGGCCGAGGGTCAGCGCGGCCAAGACGGCGACGAGCATGCCGACCGCACAGGGCGCACCGAGCGTCTGGAAATAGGGCAGCCGGGTGAAGCTGAGGCAATACATCGCGCCGGCGATGGTCAGGCCGGAACCCAGCACCACATGCGCCGTCCCGTGAAACATGGTGTAGAAGGCCTGATCTCGGTCCTCACCGAGTGATCGCGCCTCCTGGTAGCGGCCGAGCACGAAGATCGCGTAGTCCGTGCCGGCCGCGATGGCCATCAGCACGAGCAGGTTCACCGCGAACGTCGACAGCCCAATGATGTTGTTGTAGGCCAACACCGAGACGACCTGCCGGGCCGCGAACAGCTCGAGGACCACCATGATCAACGTGATGAACACGGTGACGATCGAGCGGTAGACCCACAGCAGCATGACGATGATCACCAGGAACGTGATCATCGTGACCAGCAGGACGCCCTTCTCACCGGCCGCCGACTGGTCGGCGGTCAACGCGGCCGCGCCGGTGACGTACGCCGTCACCCCGGGCGGCGACGGCGTGCTCTCGACGATGTGGCGGACCGCCTTGACCGATTCGTTGGCCGTGCTCTCGCCCTGATTGCCGACCAGATACACCTGGACATAGGACGCCTTGCCGTCGTTGCTTTGCGCGCCGGCCGCCGTCAGCGGGTCTCCCCAGAAGTCCTGGACGTGCTCGACGTGCTTGGTGTCGGCCTCGAGCTTCTTGATCAGTTGATCGTAGAAATGGTGGGCGTCGTCGCCGAGCGGCTTGTCGCCCTCGAGGACGATCATGATCGCGCTGTCGGTGTCGAATTCGTTGAACACCTTGCCGACGCGCTGCGTCGCCTGCATCGACGCCGCCTCTTTCGGGCTCATCGACACCGTGTGTTCCTTGGCGACGATGTCCAACGAGGGCACGAACACGCTGAGCACCACGACGAGCCCGACCCAGCCCAACACGATCAGCAGCGCGCCCTTGTGGACCGCCCGCGCGAAAAAGGGCATGTGCGGGAGCCCGGCGGCCTGGTTGTCGGTCGTCATGCGGACTTCACAATGCAGAAGGTCTGGGCTTTCACGCCCTCGGCCGACCGCTCGTCTTTCAAGACGTCGTTCACGATGATCCGGCAGCCGATTTGGTGCGTAGTGGCCTGCGCGACGACGTTGACGCTCACCGAGGGCAACGTGGTGATCACCGAAAGCGTCCAGGGCAGCGGCACATTGTCGATTCGCTGGGGCTGCGCGTTGATGTCCAGGTAGTTGATGTTCGCCATCGTCCCGGGCGGCCCGTACACCTCGTAGACGACGTGCTTGGGGTTGAACGGCTTGATGTCGTTGGCGCTGGCGCTGGTGATCGGGCGGTTGTCGTGGTCGCCGAAGAAGGTGCGCAGCCGCGAGACGCAGAACCCCGCCACAGCGATCACGGCCACGATGACCAGCACGATCCAGAACTTCTTCACCGCGGTGCCGACCGGGTTGTTCCGTCGCCGATCGGGCTGGCGTTGGCGCCCCACCGGCGCGCTGGGCTCGGCGGCTATCGCGGGCGCCCCGTTGGTCGAGGGAACGATCTCCTGCGGCGCCGGGCGCTCGGAGACCTCGGAGCCGTTCTCACCGGTTGCAGTTCGCCAAGTCACAGCCCCCTGGCCTCCCTTCTTGTTCCCGAGGATCCCGAGATGAGGCCGATGCACGTGGCGGTCAGTAGGCGGGTCAGCGCCGTCGCGAAGTCCAGATTCCACTCCGGCGGAGCCACTTCCGGCTCCTCGGCGTAGACGTCGGTGAGATCCGCCGGCGGGTTGGCGACCTGC
>NZ_JAICZA010000290.1 GCF_025933915.1 Mycobacterium sp. | reverse complement strand
ATTGCGACGCGCCGATCAGGCACCGCGACCACGCGCAGCCGTGGGCCGGCGGCGGCCCGACCACCGCGGACAACGGTCTCGGATTGTGCGAGCAGTGCAACTACGTCAAGGAAAATGCAGGGTGGACGGTACGCACCAGCGTCGACGAATCCCACACTCACACAGCGCTTTTCACGACGCCAACCGGAAAAACCTACCGTTCGGCGGCACCGCCGCGCGCCCCCACGATCACCATGAGCAAGCTCGAAGTCCGCGTCGGCGTCGCGCTCGCGCGACATGCGGCCTAGCGCTCAGTAGTGATAGGTGTCCGACGGCGCGGGTGAGTGATCGCGTTCTTCGTCGTCGATGTCCAACGCCTCGATGCCGTACGCGCGAGCCAGCTCGAGGATCTTGGTGGCCCGGGCGATGCGGGGCAGATCGGAGCCGTTCCGGATCTCTCCCCCGTCAAGTTCGAACTCGGTGAAAAACTCTTTTGCCCAAGATATTTCGTCCTGAGACGGCGACAGCCCCTCATTGACGACGGCACATTGGTCCGGTGTCAGGCAGATCTTTCCGGTCATCCCGAACTGGGTTGAGACCGCGGTGGCCTCGATCAGTTTCAGTGGATTGGAGCCGATGGTCGGCCCGTCGATCGCGCTGGGCAGGTCGGCGGCTTTGGACGCGATGGTGAAGCGAGATCGCGTGTAGGCCAGGGTGGCCGGGTCATCCCCGAAGCCGGTGTCGCGGCGGAAGTCTCCGATGCCGAAGGCCAGCCGGAAGGTCCCCTTGGTCGCGGCGATCTCGGTGATGCGCTCCAGACCCCGGGCCGTCTCGACCAGGGCCACGATCGGCACATCGGGCAGCCGTTTCGCGGTCTCGGTGACGTGGTCGACCGATTCGACCATCGCCAGCATCACCCCGCCGACCGGCGTGGTGGCCAACGCGGCCAGATCGTCCGCCCACCAGGGGGTACCGAAGCCGTTGATGCGGACCCAGTCGATGTTGCCGGCGCCGAGCCAACTCACGACGTTGTCGCGAGCGGTGTGTTTGTCTTTGGGCGCGACCGCGTCCTCGATGTCGAAAACGACGACGTCGGCGCGGGAGTCCACCGCGGACTGGAACCGGTCGGCATGCGTGCCGTTGACCAGTAGCCAACTTCGGGCCAGTACCGGGTCGATGCGAGAGCCGACGTCCTCGGACTCGGCGGCGTTGCTGTTGACCTGTTCGTACATTTGAGCTGATCTGTCGTCTTCTCGTGGTTGTCGATAGTGGGCGTGTGCCCTTTAACCGTAGCGATGTCCCGGAACCACCGGTCGGGCAAGCCCCGCGCACGTGGGGCACATCTCCCTCTTGCGCAGGGGACCCTTACCGGACCGGCGAATTGCTGACCGGCCAGCAAACGAAACGCTCCCGCGCGTCGAGTTTCGCCGTGGCTGTGCGGGGTAGTCCACCCCTCGCACGTTGCGGCCATCGGTCGCGCGGCTTGCTGCGGAGACTAGAGAATCCTGGTCCCCAATCGCATCTCGATCGGCCGTCTGGACTCGACCGGGAAAAACCATTAGGAGTAAATATGCGAAGGACCATCGCAATCGTTTCAACCACCGGGGCGCTGTTGTTCGGTGGAGCAGGTGTTGCCACTGCCGCCGTTCCGAGTGCTCCGGCACCGTCGCCCACCACAACGACGTTGGCGGACAACAACAATGATCAGCACAGCGACAACAGTGGGCTGTGGGGCCTCGTTGGCCTCCTCGGCTTGGGCGGGCTCGCCGGACTGATGCGCCGGAAGGATGCTGTTACTGGCACCGGCGTCGGGCCGGCCGCGCCTCGCGACCGCGGCGTCTAACCCTTCGCTGCCCGGATCCCCGCTAGACGCAGCGCGCCTGACGGGGATCCGGCTGGGTTCTCGACTCCTTTACCGAATAGCTTGCCCCTCAAAGGATCTCGCTGCTAGCTCGGTCCATCCATAGCGCGCCGCAGCGGGAGGTGCCGTTTGGCCGCTTCCGCAGCGGGTATACCTCACCCAGCCGCACACAGCCCGTACGTGCGAATTCAACTCTCCCCAATACAGGAGGTATCGGCGATGGCCGAGATGATTATCCAGTCGCCCGACGAGGCCGTCGCGTTCTTGAAAGCACAGCACAACCTCATCGAGGACATGTTCGACCAGGTGCTGCACGCATCGGATCCGAAAGCGCGCGAAGAGCCGTTCGCGGCGCTGCGCCAATTGCTGGCGGTCCACGAAACCGCCGAGGAAATGGTGGTGCATCCGCGCGCACGCAAGGAGGCGGACGCCGGCGACGCGATCGTCGACGCCCGCCTGAAAGAAGAGCACGAGGCAAAGGAGCTGCTGTCGCGGATCGAGGGGCTCGACGTCACCTCTGACGAGTTCATCGACCAGGTCACGAAGTTGCGGGAAGCCGTCCTCGAACACGCCATGCGTGAGGAAAGTGAGGAATTCCCGGTTCTTCAGCAGCAGCTCGACGCCGACGACCTCAAGCGGATGGGAACGGCGGTGCGCGCCGCCGAGGCCATCGCGCCGACCCACCCGCACCCAGGCGTCGAATCGGCGAAGCTGAATTTCGCCCTCGGCCCGTTTGCGTCCATGCTCGATCGCGCCCGCGATCTGATCGGGAAAGCCATCGGCTAGCCACCGCCGCGGCCGCGTTGACTCCGTTCGAGTTTCCGTAGGCTCGGT
>NZ_JAICZA010000156.1 GCF_025933915.1 Mycobacterium sp. | reverse complement strand
TCGTGGGCTTCTTCGTCAACACGCTGGTGCTGCGCGTCGACCTGGCCGGGGATCCCACCATCGGCGAGGTCTTGGCGCACGTGCGCGCGCGCAGCCTGGCCGCCTACGAGCATCAGGACGTGCCGTTCGAGGTGCTGGTGGAACGGCTCAACCCGACCCGTAGCCTCGCGCACCATCCGCTGGTACAGGTCATGCTGGCCTGGCAGAACACCGAACCCGCCGACCTGAGCCTCGGCGACGTGCGTGTCACCCCGCTGCCGGTCGACACGCGCACCGCCCGCATGGATCTCGCGTGGTCGCTGGCCGAACGCTGGAGCGGCGACGGCCGGCCCGAAGGGATCGGCGGGGCCGTGGAGTTCCGCACCGACGTGTTCGACACCGCCACCATCGAAGCGCTGATCATCCGGCTGCATCGGGTACTGATGGCCATGACCGCCGACCCCGCCCGGCGGCTGTCGTCGATCGACGTGCTCGGCGCCGACGAGCGCGCCCGCCTCGACGCGATCGGTAACCGGGCGGTGCTGGACGGCCCGTCACGCCCGCCCGTGTCGATCCCCGAGGTGTTCGCCGGCCACGTCGCGCGTGCCCCGCGGGCCGTGGCCATCACCGACGGGGCGGATTCGTGGACCTACCGCGAACTCGACGAGTCCGCAAACAGGTTGGCACACATGCTAATTGGCCACGGAGCCGGCCCGGGGCACTGCGTGGCGGTGCTGATGGAGCGCTCGGCGCGGGCCGTCGTCGCGATCCTGGCCGTGCTCAAAACCGGGGCCGCCTACGTGCCGATCGACCCGGGCCTGCCGGCGATCCGGATCGATTTCATGCTCGGCGATGCCGCGCCGGCGGCGGTGCTCACCACCGCCGAATTGCGTTCGCGCCTCGGCGATTCGGGACTGCTGGCCATCGACATCGATGACCCGTCGATCCAGACCCGGCCCGCCACGGCGTTGCCGGCGCCGGCGCCGCACCACATCGCCTACACGATCTACACCTCGGGCACCACGGGAGTTCCCAAGGGAGTGGCGGTCACTCACCACAACGCCACCCAGCTGTTCGCCTCCCTGGGCGCCGCGGGTTTGCCCGCCGCGCCGGGCAAGGTGTGGAGCCACTGCCATTCCCTGGCTTTCGACTTTTCGGTGTGGGAGATCTTCGGTGCGCTGCTGCACGGCGGCCGGGTGCTGGTCGTGCCCGACGGCGTGGTGCGCTCCCCGAAAGACCTGCACGCCTTGCTCGTTGCGGAACAGGTCGACATGCTCACCCAAACACCGTCCGAGGCGGGGATGCTCTCACCGGAGGGCCTGGACTCCGCGGTGTTGGCCGTCGCGGGTGAAGCGTGCCCGGTCGAAGTGGTCGAGCGGTGGGCGTCCGGACGGGTGATGGTCAACGTCTACGGCCCCACGGAGATCACGATCGTCGCGGCCGTCAGCGCGCCGCTCACCCCGGGACCCGACGTGCCGCCGATCGGCTCGCCGGTGTCCGGGGCCGCGTTGTTCGTGCTCGACGGATGCCTGCGGCCGGTGCCCGCGGGCGTGGTCGGCGAGTTGTATGTGGCCGGCGGTGGCGTGTCGACCGGCTACGTGGGCCGGCCCGGCCTGAGCGCGTCGCGGTTTGTGGCGTGCCCGTTCAGTGGCTCCAGCGGCACCGGGGCGCGGATGTATCGCACCGGGGACCTGGCGTGGTGGGGTTCCGACGGCCAGCTGCGCTATGTCGGGCGGGCCGACGAGCAGGTCAAGATCCGCGGGTATCGCATCGAACTCGGCGAAATCCAGGCCGCGCTGGCCGCCCTCGACGGGGTGGAGCAGGCGGTGGTGATCGCGCGCGAGGACCGCCCGGGAGACAAGCGGCTGGTCGGCTACATCACCGGAACGGCCACCCCGCCCGAGGTCCGCACCCTGCTGGCCGACCGCCTGCCCGGCTACATGGTGCCGGCCGCGGTGGCGGTGTTGGACGCGCTGCCGTTGACGCCCGGCGGCAAGCTCGACATCCGCGCCCTGCCCGCCCCCGACTACCAGGGCGGCGACGACTACCTCGCTCCGGCCACCGCGGTCGAGGAGATCCTGGCCTGGCTCTACGCCCAGGTTCTGGGCCTGCCGCGGGTCGGGGTCTCCGAGTCGTTCTTCGACCTGGGCGGGGATTCCCTGTCGGCCATGCGCCTGGTCGCCGCGATCTACAACGCCCTCGATGTCCACCTGCCCGTCCGCGCCGTCTTCGAGGCGCCGTCGGTGCGCAGCCTGAGCCAGCAGCTCAACCGGGATCCGGACGCGGCGGAAGGGCTTGGGGCCGACTTCGCGTCCGTGCACGGCCGCGACGCCACCGAGGTCTACGCCTGCGACCTCACGCTGGACAAGTTCATCGACGCCCCGACGCTGGCCGCCGCGCCGGCGTTGCCGGGCCCGAGCGCCGAGGTCCGCACGGTCCTGCTCACGGGGGCCACCGGCTTCCTCGGCCGTTACCTGGTGCTGCAGTGGCTGGAACGGCTGGAACTGGCCGACGGAAAGCTGATCTGCCTGGTGCGGGCCGCCTCGGATGAGGATGCGCGGCGCCGGCTCGAGCGGACCTTCGACCCCCCCGGTTTTGCAGGCGATCCCGCCCTGCTGCGGTATTTCCACGAACTGGCCGCCGACCACCTCGAGGTCATCGCCGGCGACAAGGGCCGCGCCAACCTCGGCCTGGACGAACCGACCTGGCAGCGGCTGGCCGACACCGTCGACCTGATCGTCGACTCCGCCGCCGTGGTCAACGGGGTGCTGTCCTACAGCGAACTGTTCGCCCCCAACGTCGCGGGCACCGCCGAGCTGATCCGGCTGGCGCTCACCACCACACTCAAGCCGTACACGTATGTGTCGACGGCCAACGTGGGCGACCAGATCGAGCCGGGGGCCTTCACCGAGGACGCCGACGTCCGGGTAGCCGGCCCGATCCGCACGATCGACGGCAGCTACGGCAACGGCTACGGCAACAGCAAGTGGGCCGGCGAGGTGCTGCTGCGGGAGGCCCACGACCTGTGCGCGTTGCCGGTCGGGGTGTTCCGCTGCGACATGATCCTGGCTGACACCACGTACGCGGGCCAGCTCAACCTGTCGGACATGTTCACCCGGTTGCTGCTCAGCGTCGTGGCCAGCGGTGTCGCGCCCGGCTCGTTTTACCGGCTCGACGCCCACGGCAACCGCCAACACGCCCACTTCGACGCCCTGCCGGTCGAGTTCGTCGCCGAAGCGATCACCACGCTGGGCGCCCAGGTGGGCCGCGATTCCGCCGCGGGGTTTGAGACCTATCACGTGATGAACCCGCACGACGACGGCATCGGGCTCGACGAGTACGTCGACTGGATCATCGAGGCCGGTTATCCGATCGAGCGGGTCGACGACTTCGCGGAGTGGCTGCACCGGATGGAGGCCGCGCTGCACGCGCTGCCGGAACGACAGCGCCACCAGTCGGTGCTGCAGCTGTTGCAGTTGCGCAACGCACAGTATGTGCCGCCGGCGGACCCGGCCCGCGGCTGCCTGGGGCCGACGGAGCGGTTCCGCGCCGCGGTGCAGGAGGCCAAAATCGGCCCCGACAACGACATCCCGCATATCAGCGCGCCGGTGATCGTCAAATACGTGACCGACCTGCAGCTGCTCGGACTGCTCTGAAATACATTGGCCGGTAGCGGCTTTCGCTCGGGTCGGCCGAAGCCGTCGTCGTCTGGGGTCCCGCTGACTACCATGACCGGTAGAACGCGACGGTCCCGCCGCACAGAGGAGTGCTCATCCGATGACAACAGCGCGCCTGCCCAAACTGCCACTGGACGAGGCCAAAGCCGCCGCCGACGAAGCGGCCGTCCCCAACTACATGGCCGAACTGAGCATCTTCCAGGTGTTGCTCAACCATCCGCCGCTGGCGCGCGCCATCAACGACCTGCTCGCCACCATGCTCTGGCACGGCGCCCTCGACGCGCGGCTGCGCGAGTTGGCGATCATGCGGATCGGCTGGCTCACCGCCTGCGACTACGAATGGACACAGCATTGGCGCGTCGCCTCGCGGCTCGGCATCCCGCGCGATGATCTGCTCGGCGTACGAGATTGGCGGAACCACGCCGGGTTTGGGCCCGCCGAGCGGGCCGTGCTCGCGGCCACCGACGACGTGGTGCGCGACGGCGCGGTCAGCGCCGCGAGTTGGTCGGTATGCGAGCGCGAATTCAACGGTGACACAATGACTCTCGTAGAGCTGGTCACGGCCATCGGCGCGTGGCGCATGGTCGCGTCCATCCTGCAAAGCCTCGAGGTGCCGCTGGAGGAGGGTGTGTCGAGCTGGCCTCCGGACGGCCGACCGCCCGACTCTTAGCGCGACGCTCCGGCGTGAATTACTCAGGGCCGTAACCGATTGACTTATCAATCGATAACTCTTAGCGTCGGGCAATGAGAACCAGGGTCGCCGAGATGCTCGGTGTCGAATTCCCGATCTGCGCTTTCAGCCATTGCCGCGATGTGGTGGCCGCGGTGACCAACGCGGGCGGATTCGGCATCCTGGGCGCCACCGCGCACAGTCCGGGGCGACTGCGCAGCGAACTGACCTGGATCGAGGAGCAGACCGGGGGCAAGCCCTACGGGGTCGACCTGCTGCTGCCACCCAAATACGTGGGCGCCGAGCAAGGCGGGATCGACGCCAACCAGGCCCGGACGCTGTTGCCCGACGAGCACCGCGCGTTCGTCGACGACCTGCTGGCGCGCTACGGGGTGACGGCGCCCGCCGGGGACGCCCGCCCGTCCTTCGGCGGCCTGAACATTTCGCCGAAGAGTTACGAGCCGCTGCTCGACGTGGCCTTCGCGCACAACATCCGGCTGATCGCCAGCGCGCTCGGCCCGCCCCCGGCGGATCTCGTCGAACGCGCCCACGACGACGACGTGCTGGTGGCCGCGCTGGCCGGCACCACCCGCCACGCGCAGCGGCACGCCGCGGCCGGTGTCGACCTGATCGTCGCGCAGGGCACCGAGGCGGGCGGCCACACCGGCGACGTGGCGACCATGGTGCTGGTTCCCGAAGTAGTAGATGCCGTGGACCCCATTCCGGTGCTCGCCGCTGGCGGCATCGCCCGCGGTCGCCAGGTCGCGGCGGCCCTGGCGTTGGGCGCCGAGGGCGTGTGGTGCGGGTCGGTCTGGCTGACCACCGAGGAAGCCGAGACGGTGCCCGTGGTCAAGGAGAAGTTCCTGGCCGCCACGTCCTCCGACACGGTGCGGTCGCGCTCGCTGACGGGCAAGCCGGCGCGGATGCTGCGCACCGCCTGGACCGAGGAGTGGGAGCGGCCGGAAAACCCGGACCCGCTGGGCATGCCGTTGCAGACCGCGCTGATCACCGAGCCGCAGGTGCGCATCAACTCCGCCGCCGCCCACGACGGCGCCAAGGCGCGTGAGCTGGCGACGTACTTCGTCGGACAGGTGGTGGGCTCGCTCGACCGGGTCCGCCCGACGCGCTCGGTGGTGCTGGACATGGTCGATGAGTTCATCGACACGATCGGCCGGCTCGAGGGCCTGGTCGAAAGCTGATCCGGGGTCGTTTGGGGGACGGTGGATAACGAATCGGGGACACGCCATCGCGGGATTTGACCGCGTCAGATCGCTCGTGCATGATCGGTCGGGTAAGCACCTCGTTAGGTGAGGCGTCTACACGAATACAGGCCACTGACCCCGAACGTCGAAAGACGCCCCGGGTCAGGACAGCTCCTCCCGGCTTAAGGGTTGAGCCCAGGTGGCTTCCGGCTCGGATTATTTCCAGGCCAGGACACGTCGTGTGGTGCCGAAGCTCTGACGAGAGGGGTGCGGCCTCCGACGATCGTCGGGTTCTGCTCCTTTTGCTGCGCCTAGATCGCATGCGACCGCGCATGCGTCGTGACCGCGAGGAGGTGAGGGACACATGAGTTCTAGCGATAGTCCGGATCGAAGTCCGAACCCCGTTTCGTCCCGATCCGTTCTCCGGCGCGACGTTCTCGGCTGAGTCGTCGCACACGCTAAGTGCTTATCGGCCAAGCGTTCTGAGATCGGAACCGACCCGGGACGGGACACGTCAGTCCTTTCATTCCCCGTTGGAATTCCCCTCTAGGAGGCGATCATGACCGCAGCCCTCTACGACGAAGTCGTCACCGCAGCGCCCGCCCGCACGCTGAGGGTGGTGCGCGACACGGACACGATCGACGCTCCGATCCAGATTCCCGTGCCCGAGCCCGTGCCCGAGGCGCGCCGCACTGACTACCCGCTGTTCGGGCCGGGCGGCGACCCGCTGATCAACGGGGCCTGCCGGTTGCTGAGCATCCCGCTGCGTCACGTGTACGCGGCGCTGTGGCGGGTGGGTGTGCTCGAAGTCCGCGCCTGACATTCCGACCGCGAGACGGCAACTGCCGACGGGCGTCTGCGTCGGCGGTGACCGTCTCGCGGTAGGATTTAGCGGCGTCGATCCGGCCATCACCGGGGAGCCTTCGGAAGAACCGCCGGCCTGGCTTGGCCAGCACCGGCTCAGTAGAACCGAACGGGTAGGCCCGTCACAGCCTGTTCAACGAGCGGCCGTGCGCACGCGCGGCAAGCGGGGTGGTACCGCGGCGCTCGCGCAGCCAGCGCGTCGTCGTCCCCAGGCCTGAGACCGGCACAGGAGACGACGCTTGACCGAGCACACTTACCCCAAGCTGGCCGGCGGGGCACCCGACTTCCCGGCGCTCGAGGTCGAGGTGCTCGACTACTGGGCCCGCGACGACACCTTCCGCGCCAGCATCGCCCGCCGCGACGGCTCGTCGGAATACGTGTTCTACGACGGGCCGCCGTTCGCCAACGGCCTGCCGCACTATGGGCACCTACTCACCGGCTACGTCAAAGACATCGTCCCGCGCTACCGCACGATGCGCGGCTACAAGGTGGAGCGCCGGTTCGGCTGGGACACGCATGGCCTGCCGGCCGAACTCGAGGTCGAGCGCCAGCTGGGCATCACCGACAAATCGCAGATCGACGACATGGGCATCGCCGCCTTCAACGACGCCTGCCGCGCATCGGTGCTGCGCTACACCGACGAGTGGCGGGCCTACGTCACCCGCCAGGCGCGCTGGGTCGATTTCGACAACGACTACAAGACGCTGGACCTGCCCTACATGGAGTCGGTGATCTGGGCGTTCCAACAGCTCTGGGACAAGGGCCTGGCCTACGAGGGCTACCGGGTCTTGCCCTATTGCTGGCGCGACGAAACCCCGCTGTCCAACCACGAATTGCGGATGGACGACGACGTGTACCGAAGCCGCCAGGACCCCGCGCTCACGGTGGGATTCAAAGTCATCGGCGGCGACCTGGATGGCGCCTACTTGTTGGTGTGGACGACGACGCCGTGGACCCTGCCGTCCAACCTCGCCGTCGCCGTCAACCCCGACGTGACGTACGTCGAGGTGCGCTCCGGCGATCGTCGCTTCGTGCTGGCGCAGCCGCGGCTGGCCGCCTACGCCCGCGAGCTGGGAGAAGAGCCCGAGATCCTGGCCACCCACCGCGGGTCCGACCTACTCGGCACGCGCTATCTGCCGCCCTTCCCGTATTTCTACGATCCCGGTGACGCCCCCAACGCATTTCAGGTGCTGCCGGGTGAGTTCGTCACCACCGAGGACGGCACCGGCATCGTGCACATGGCGCCCGCCTACGGCGAGGACGACATGGCTGTCGCGGACGCCGCCGGCATCGCCCCGGTCACCCCGGTTGACTCCAAGGGACGCTTCGATGCACAAGTCCCGGATTACCAGGGGCAGCACGTCTTTGACGCCAACCCGCACATCGTCCGTGACCTGAAGAACGGCAGCGGTCCCGCCGCGGCCAACGGGGCGGTGTTGCTGCGCCACGAAACCTACGAGCACCCGTACCCACACTGCTGGCGGTGCCGCAATCCGCTGATCTATCGGGCGGTGTCGTCGTGGTTCGTCGCGGTCACCGAATTCCGGGACCGCATGGTGGAACTCAACCAGCAGATCACCTGGTACCCCGAGCACGTCAAGGACGGCCAGTTCGGCAAGTGGTTGCAGGGTGCCCGCGATTGGTCGATCTCCCGAAACCGGTACTGGGGCACCCCGATTCCGGTGTGGAAGTCCGACGACCCGGCCTACCCGCGCATCGATGTCTACGGCAGCCTCGACGAGCTGGAGCGCGACTTCGGCGTGCGGCCCACCAACCTGCACCGCCCCTACATCGACGAGCTGACCCGGCCCAACCCCGACGACCCCACCGGTCGCAGCACGATGCGGCGCATCCCCGACGTGCTCGACGTGTGGTTCGACTCCGGGTCCATGCCGTACGCCCAGGTGCACTACCCGTTCGAAAGTAAGGAATGGTTCGACGGCGTCCAAAGCGCCGACCCTGACAAGCAGGTCGGCGGCCACTATCCGGGCGACTTCATCGTCGAGTACATCGGGCAGACCCGCGGCTGGTTCTACACGCTGCACGTGCTGGCCACCGCGCTGTTCGACCGCCCCGCCTTCAAAACCTGTGTGGCCCACGGCATCGTGCTGGGCTCCGACGGCCAGAAGATGAGCAAGTCGCTGCGCAACTATCCCGACGTGTCCGAGGTGTTCGACCGCGACGGCTCCGATGCCATGCGCTGGTTCCTGATGGCCTCGCCGATCCTGCGCGGTGGCAATCTCATCGTCACCGAGCAGGGCATCCGCGAGGGTGTGCGCCAGGTGCTGCTGCCGTTCTGGAACGCCTACAGCTTCCTGGTCCTGTACGCGCCGAAAGTGGGTACCTGGCGCACCGATTCGACCCAGGTGCTGGATCGCTACATCCTGGCCAAGCTCGCCGAACTGCGCGACGACCTGACCGCCGAGATGGACAGCTGTGACATTTCGCGGGCCTGCGAACGGCTGCGCCAATTCACCGAGGCATTGACGAATTGGTATGTGCGACGATCGCGTTCGCGGTTCTGGGAAGAAGATGCCGACGCGATCGACACCCTGCACACCGTGCTGGAGGTGACCGCGCGGCTGGCCGCGCCGCTGCTTCCGTCGGTGACCGAGATCGTCTGGCGCGGCCTGACCGGCGGGCGCTCGGTGCACCTGACCGATTGGCCGCAGGCGGGCGACGTGCCGGCCGACCCCGACCTGGTCGCCGCGATGGATCAGGTCCGCGAGGTGTGCTCGGCCGCGTCGTCGCTGCGGAAGGCCAAGAAGCTGCGGGTGCGGCTGCCGCTGCCGAAACTCACTGTGGCGGTGGAGAATCCGCTGCTTCTGCAGCCGTTCGTCGACCTGATCGCCGATGAGCTCAACGTCAAGAACGTGGAGCTGACCGATGCGATAAACGTTTACGGCTCCTTCGAGCTCACCGTCAACGCGCGGGTGGCCGGCCCGCGGCTGGGCAAGGACGTGCAGGCCGCGATCAAGGCCGTCAAGGCGGGGCAGGGCGTCGTCAATGAAGACGGCACGCTGACCGCCGGTCCCGCGGTCCTGCAACCCGAGGAGTACACCTCGCGGCTGGTCGCCGCCGACCCGGAATTCACCGCGGCCCTGCCCGACGGGGCGGGTTTGGTGGTGCTGGACGGCACCGTAACCCCGGAGCTGGAGGCCGAGGGCTGGGCCAAGGACCGGATCCGCGAACTGCAGGAATTGCGCAAGTCGACGGGCCTCGACGTGTCCGACCGGATCTCGGTGGCCATGTCGGTGCCGGCCGAGCGCGCCGAGTGGGCGCAGACGCACCGTGACCTGATTGCGGGGGAGATCCTCGCTACGAGTTTCCAGTTCGCCGAGCCGGCACCGGACGCCGTCGCTATCGGCGACGGCGTCCGCGTGAGCATCGCCAAGGCCTGACCCGCGAAACTGTATTCCGTGACGCATTTCGCGAGAAGAGCTGTCGCTAGTTACAGCCTCGCGGCGTGTCAGGGGGGCGTGGCACCCTGCGGTCGTGAGTGCAGAACCCTTCGTCGGCACTGAAGCCGTCCGCGCGGGAGCGTGGACGCAACGTGAGCTCCGACGCTCCTGCACGCGGATCTACCGCAACGTGTACCGCCGGCGCGGCAGCGAGCTCACTGCCCGCGATCGCGCGATCGCCGCGTGGCTGTGGTCCGGGAAAGAAGCCGTGGTGGCCGGTAACTCCGCGGCGGCGCTGCTCGGCGCTGAGTGGATCGATCCCCACTCGCCTGCCGAATTGGTGTTTGACCGCACGCGCCCCCCGTCGCTGATCATCACTCGCAACGACGTGCTGCGGCCCGAGGAGGTGACCGCGGTCGACGGCGTGCCGGTAACATCGCCCGCCCGCACCGCGTTCGACGTGGGTCGCCGACCGGCGGGGTTGACAGGCGCGGTGATCCGGATCGATGCTCTGGCCCGCGCTACGGGTGTCGCGGCCAAAGACGTGTACCCGCTGCTCAATACGCACCGCGGTGCCCGCGGCATGAAGCAGCTGCGCCGAGCGCTGCCGCTCATCGACGCGGGGGCGGAGTCGCCGCAGGAGACCCGCAGCAGGCTCGTGCTGATGCGCGGAGGTCTGCCCAGGCCGCAGACACAGATCGTCGTGCGCAACGTCTGGGGCGCGGTGCTGGCCAGGATCGACATGGGCTGGGAAGAGTGGCTCGTCGGGGTGGAATACGACGGCGCCCAACACTGGACGGATTCGCGCGTTCGCGCCAACGACATCGAGCGCACCGCTGAACTGGAGCGGCGGGGATGGCGCCTGGTCCGGGTCGGCGCCGACCTGCTGCGTCATCGGCCCGACGTCGTCGTAGCTCGGGCTCGGAGCGCCCTGCGCGCGAGGGGCTGCCCGTGCTGACCGCGAGACTGTAACTGGCGACGCGTTTCTCGAG
>NZ_JAICZA010000210.1 GCF_025933915.1 Mycobacterium sp. | reverse complement strand
GGTGAAGTCGGTGCACGCGGCGGCCACCGAGACCTTGGACGTGCTGCAAACGTGGTTGCGCACCGACGGCGCCGGAGTGCTGGCCGTGCAGACCCGCGGGGCGGTCGCCCTTGCCGGTGAAGACGTTTCGGACCTTGCCGGTGCCGCGGTGTGGGGGTTGGTGCGGTCGGCACAGGCCGAACATCCGGGCCGCATGGTGCTGATCGATTCCGACGGATCGCTGGATGTCCGAGGGGTAATCCCTTGCGGTGAACCGCAAGTGGTGGTCCGTCGGGGCGTGGCCTACGCGGCCCGGCTGCGGCCCGTGCGCGCGGACTCGGCGGTCAGCCTGCCGGCCGGTGGCTGGCGGTTGGATGCCGGGGGGGAGGGCACGCTGGCGGATGTGGTGGTGAGCCCGTCCCCGCGGGTGGAACTGGCCGCCGGGCAGGTGCGGGTGGCGGTGGCCGCGGTCGGGGTCAACTTCCGCGATGTGCTGGTGGCCCTGGGGATGTATCCCGGCGGCGGCCAGTTGGGTGCCGAGGGCGCCGGCGTGGTCGTCGAGGTTGCGCCCGACGTGACCGGGCTGGCCGTCGGCGATCCGGTGATGGGGTTGCTGGGGGTTGTCGGCTCCGAGGCGGTGGTGGATCAGCGAGTGGTGACGCCGGTGCCGCAGGGGCTGTCGCTGGTGGCGGCCGCCGGTGTGCCGGTGGTGTTCCTGACGGCACTGTACGGGTTGTCGGTGCTGGCGGGGCTGCGTGGCGGGGAGCGGGTATTGGTGCACACCGCCACCGGCGGAGTGGGCATGGCCGCGGTGCAGCTGGCGCGGCACTGGGGCGCCGAGGTGTTCGTCACCGCCAGCCGTGGTAAGTGGGATACCTTGCGCGCGATGGGATTCGACGACGACCATATCGGCGATTCGCGCACCTTGGATTTCGAGGAGAAGTTCCGTGCGGTGGCGGGCGACCGCGGCGTCGACGTCGTGCTCAATTCCCTGGCCGGCGAATTCACCGACGCGTCGCTGCGGCTGTTGGCGCCCGGTGGGCGATTCATCGAGATGGGCAAGACCGACGTCCGCGATCCGCACGTGATCGCCGAACAGTACCGGGGCGCGGTGTATCGGGCGTTCGACCTGTTGGAGGCCGGTCCGGACCGCACCGCGGCCATGCTGGCCGAGATCGTCGGGCTGCTGACGGACGGGGTCTTGATACCGTTGCCGCAGAAGACGTTCGACGTCCGATGCGCCTCGGCGGCCTACCGGTACGTCAGCCAGGCGCGCCACATCGGCAAGGTCGCGCTGACCGTTCCGTCGGGGCCCGGCGGGGTGCTCAGCGGGTGCGGCGGCGGGCTGGCGGGGGCCACCGTGGTGATCACCGGCGGCACCGGGATGGCCGGCTCGGCGCTGGCCCGCCACCTCGTCGACCGCTACCGGGTGGCGCACGTGGTGCTGGCGAGCCGCGCCGGCGCGGACGCGGCCGGGGTCGCGGAACTCGTGGACGCGCTGGGGCAGGCCGGCGCGCAGACGTCGGTGGTGGCGTGCGATGTCGCCGACCCCGAAGCCGTGTCCGGGATGTTGGCGGAGATACCGGCGCGGTATCCGCTGCGTGGCGTCGTCCATGCCGCCGGGATTCTCGACGACGGGTTGATCTCGTCGCTGACCCCGGAGCGCGTGGACGCGGTGCTGCGGGCCAAGGTCGACGGGGCGTGGAACCTGCACCAGCTGACCCGGCATCTGGATTTGTCTGCGTTCGTGGTGTTTTCGTCGATGGCCGGGATTGTCGGTACGCCGGGACAGGCCAACTACGCGGCGGCCAACAGCTTCCTCGACGGGCTGGTCGCCCACCGGCGCGCCCACGGGCTCGCGGGTTTGTCGCTGGCCTGGGGACTGTGGGAGCAGGCCTCGGCGATGACGGCGCACCTCGGTGACCGGGACAAGGCCCGGATGAGCAGGATCGGGCTGGCACCGCTGTCCACCGAGCAGGCCTTGGCGGCGTTCGATGCCGCCATGCTGGTCGACAGTCCGGTGTTGGTGGCCGCCCGCCTGGACCGGGCCGCGCTGTCGGAGAACGTCGCGGCCCTGCCCCCGCTGTTGTCCGAACTCGCCGCCGGGCCGACCCGGCGTGTGGTCGACGACACGGACGCCACCGCGTCGATGACCGGCCTCACCGCACGCCTGCACGGCCTGAGCCCCGAGGCCCGACAACGCGAGTTGGTGGACCTGGTTCGCGGCAATGCCGCGATGGTGTTGGGCGTGCCGAACCCGGCCGACATCAACGTCGGGCGCGCATTCCAAGAGCTCGGCTTTGATTCGCTGACCGCCGTCGAACTGCGCAACCGCCTCAAAAATGCGACGGGGCTTACCCTTTCGCCGACGCTCATCTTCGACTACCCGACACCGACCGTGCTGGCCGGACACCTGGACACGCAACTGGCCGGGACCGACACCGACGTCCAGCCGAACCTGATGGCCCGTGTCAACGACATCACCCGCGAACTGCAGGCGCTGCTCAGCGCGCCCAACTGGAATGCCGACGACAGGTCGGCGCTGCGGGCCCGCATCCACGCCCTGCTCGGCGCCGTTGCGCCCAGCGAGCCAACCGACGCCGAACACCTCGACGATGACCTCGATGCCGCCACCGAAAGCCAACTCTTTGCGATCCTTGATGACGAACTCGGCCGCTGACACCCCACAAGGAGCAACGATGCCGGGCACCGCGCAGCACGTCGACTACCTGAAACGCCTCACGGCGGATCTCAGGCGGACCCGGCGGCGCGTAGCGGAGCTGGAGGGCCAGCTGTCCGAACCGGTGGCGGTGGTGGGCATGGCCTGCCGTTACGCCGGCGGGGTGGACACGCCGGAAGCCCTGTGGGAGCTGGTGCTTGAGGGCCGCGACACGGTGTCGGACTTTCCGCTCGATCGCGGCTGGGACGTCGAGGGCCTGTACGACCCGGATCCCGACGCGAAGGGCAAGATGTACACCCGGCAGGGCAGCTTCCTGCGGGACGCGGGTGACTTCGACGCCGGGTTCTTCGGGATCGGGCCCAGCGAGGCGCTGGCCATGGATCCCCAGCAGCGGATGATGCTGGAGATCTGCTGGGAAGCGTTGGAGCGGGCCGGCATCGACCCATTCAGCCTGCGCGGCACGGCAACCGGGGTGTTCGCCGGTGTCATCCACGCCGGGTATGGCGGCGAGGTGAAGGGCGAGCTGGAGGGCTACGGCCTCACCGGCTCGACCCTGAGCGTGACCTCGGGCCGGGTGTCGTATGTGTTGGGGCTGGAAGGGCCCGCGGTGTCGGTGGACACCGCGTGTTCGTCGTCGTTGGTCTCCATGCATCTGGCCGCGCAGTCGTTGCGGTCCGGGGAATGCGACCTGGCGCTGGCCGGTGGCGTGACGGTGATGGCCACCCCTGCGGCGTTCGTCGAGTTCAGCCGGCAGCGCGCACTGGCGCCCGATGGTCGCTGCAAGGTGTATGCCGGTGCGGCGGACGGGACTTCGTGGTCGGAAGGCGCGGGTGTGCTGGTGCTGGAGCGGCTGGCCGACGCCCGGCGCCTGGGGCATCCGGTGCTGGCGTTGCTGCGGGGCACGGCGGTAAACCAGGACGGCGCGTCCAACGGGTTGACCGCGCCCAACGGCCCGTCACAGCAGCGGGTCATCCGGGCGGCCTTGGCCAGCGCCGGGTTGACGGCCGCGGACGTGGATGTGGTGGAGGGCCACGGGACCGGGACGGTGCTCGGGGACCCGATCGAGGCGCAGGCGTTGCTGGCGACGTACGGGCAGGATCGCCCGGCGGACCGGCCGCTGTGGTTGGGATCGATCAAATCCAACATCGGTCACACCTCGGCCGCGGCGGGCGTGGCCGGGGTGATCAAGATGGTGCAGGCGATGCGGCACGGGGTGCTGCCCCAGACGCTGAACGTGGACGTGCCGTCGCCGCACGTGGATTGGTCGGCCGGCGCGGTGTCGTTGCTGACCGAACCGCGGCCGTGGCCGGATCACGGCGGGCTGCGGCGGGCGGGGGTCTCGTCGTTCGGCATCAGCGGCACCAACGCGCACGTAATCGTCGAGCAGGCCCCCTCCGAACCGAGCCCAGCACCGGACGGAACGCCCGCGCCGAATGACACGAATCCGGTGGTGCCGTGGGCGGTTTCGGCGAGGTCGGCCGACGCGCTGGCCGGCCAGGCGCAACGGCTGCTGGACCACCTGGGCGCCGACGCGGGCGTGCCCGCGGCGGACGTGGGCTGGTCGTTGGCGACCACCCGGGCGGCATTCGAGCACCGCGCGGTGCTTCTCGGCGCCGATCGTGAGGGCCTGATGGCGGGGCTGACGGGGTTGGCGTCCGGTGCGCCGGGCCCGGACGTCGTCGCCGGGCGTACCCGCTCGGTGGGTAAGCGCGTGTTCGTGTTTCCCGGCCAGGGGTCGCAGTGGCTGGGCATGGGTGCGGCGCTGTACGAACGATTTCCCGCGTTCGCCCGGGCGTTTGACGACGCCGTGGCGGCGGTGGACGGCCATTGCCGGCTGCCGTTGCGCGAGGTGATGTGGGGCGGCGACGCGGAGTTGTTGCAGAGCACCGAATTTGCCCAGCCGGCGTTGTTCGTGCTCGAGGTCGCGTTGGCCGCGCTGTGGGAATCCTTCGGTGTCACACCGGATGTGGTGATCGGCCACTCGGTGGGGGAGATCGCCGCCGCCTGTGTGGCCGGCGCGCTGTCGCTGCCCGACGCGGCGCGACTGGTGGCCGCCCGGGGCCGGTTGATGGCGCAGCTGCCGCCCGGTGGGGTGATGATGGCCGTGACCGCGAGCGAGGCCGAGGTCGCGCCGCTGCTGAACGGTGACGTCGGTATCGCGGCGGTCAACGGTCCGCAATCGCTGGTGCTTTCCGGTTCGGAATCCGCGGTAAGGGCGGTCGCGGATCGATTGGCGGCCGGCGGTGCACGGGTCCGGAAACTGGCGGTCTCGCACGCGTTCCACTCCCCGCTGATGGAACCCATGATGGAAGACTTCTCCGCGGTGGTCGCCGGCGTGTCGGCGAGCGAACCGCGGATCGCGCTGGTGTCCAACCTGACCGGGCAGCTGGCCGGCCCAGACTATGGGACGGTCGGATACTGGGTTGACCATGTACGCAAGCCGGTGCGATTCGTCGACGGCGTGCAGCTGGCCGAATCCCTGGGCGCCGGGGTGTTTCTGGAGGTCGGCCCGGGCGCGGCGTTGACGGCCGCGGTCGAACAGTCCCTGACGACGGACCGCGCGATGTCGGTGGTGTCGATGGCCAAGGGGCGCCCCGAGGTCGACTCGCTGCTGTTGGCGGCCGGACAGCTTTTCGCGACCGGTTCGGACGTGGAGTGGTCGGCGGCGTTTACCGGCTTGAACACCCGACGAATCGAGTTGCCGACGTATGCCTTTGTGCGACGCAGGTTTTGGCTGTCGAGCGATTCGGTGGGTTCGGCGAAGATCGCCAGTCTCGGGTTGGCCGAGGCCGAGCATGCGTTGCTGGGCGCGGTCGTGGACCGGCCGGATTCCGGCGGTGTGGTGTTGACCGGCCGGCTGTCGACGGCCGCGCAACCCTGGCTCGCCGACCACGCGGTGGCCGGCACGGTGTTGTTTCCGGGGGCGGGCTTCGTGGAGCTGGCGTTGCGGGCCGGTGACGAGGTCGGCTGCTCGGTGATCCAGGAGCTGACGCTGTCGGCGCCACTGGTGGTTCCGTCGGTGCCGACCGGCGGCGTCGTGCAGCTTCAGGTGGTGGTGGACGCGGCCGGCGCGGGGGGTTCGCGGCCGGTCGCCGTGTATTCGCGTGTCGCGCAAACGGATTGGACGTTGCACGCCGAGGGTGTGCTGAGCGACGGTGCTGCCGCCCCGCCGACGGATTTGTCGGTGTGGCCGCCGGTCGGTGCGGACGCGGTGGACGTGGCCGGCGTGTATGAGGGCTTGGCGGACCGGGGCTATGGGTACGGCCCGGCCTTTCAGGGGTTGCGGGCCGTGTGGCGGCGGGGAAACGAGACATTCGCCGAGGTCGAACTGCCGCAGCATGCGGGGGTCGTGACCAGTGGCTTCGGCATCCACCCGGTGGTGCTGGACGCGGCGCTGCACGCGCTGGGGGTCGCCGACGAGCGGATCGAAACGTTACTGCCGTTCTCCTGGCAGGGTGTGAGCCTGCACGCCGCCGGTGCGTCGCGGGTCCGGGTGAGGCTGGCGCCGGTCGGCGCAGGTGCCGTGTCGGTGGAGCTGGCCGATTCGTCGGGCCTCCCGGTGTTGTCGGTGCGGGAGCTGGTGACGCGCGCCGTCT
>NZ_JAICZA010000278.1 GCF_025933915.1 Mycobacterium sp. | reverse complement strand
CGGCCGGCACCTCGACGCTGCGCGCCAGCGCCGCGGCGGCCAGGGCGTCGAGCACGCCGACGGGTCCGGGCACCGGTATCGATTCGACCGGCAACAGCGTCAGGTCGTCGGCGAAGGCGTGGTCGATCAGCTGGCCGTCGCGCACGCCGAGCTCCCCGGCGGCCGGCTCGCCCAACCGAAAACCGACCCGCACCGGCGCCTGCGCGGTTGTCAGCAGCGCCGCGGCCCGGCGGTCATCCAGCCCGACCACCGCCACCCGGCCGTCGAGCACCCGCGCTTTGGCCGCGGCGTAGTCGGCCAGGGTGCCGTGCCAGTCGAGGTGGTCTTCGGCGATGTTGAGCACCGCGCCGCCCTCGGGCCGCAGCGAGGGCGCCCAGTGCAACTGGAAGCTGGACAACTCGACGGCCAGCAGCTCGGCGGGTTCGCCGAGTACGTCGAGCACCGGGCTGCCGATGTTGCCGCACAACAGGCTTCGCCGGCCCGCGGCGGTCAGCATGGCGTGCAGCATCGACGTGGTCGTCGTCTTGCCGTTCGTCCCGGTCACCACCAGCCAGCGGTGCGGCGGTCCATAGTGACCCGCGGCGTCCAGCCGCCAGGCCAGCTCCACGTCGCCCCACACGGGCACGCCCGCCACCGACGCGGCGCGAAGCAGCGGCGTGGCCGGCGAGAAGCCCGGACTGGTCACCACCAGGGCGTAGCGCGAAATCTGTTCGGCGGCCGTCGACGTCGGCGCCGTCGCCACGCCGGCATCGGCATAACCACGCAAGGTGGCCGGGTCGTCGTCGCACAGGGTCGGCACCGCGGCGAGTCGGGTCAGCGCCGCCAGCACCGCCTTGCCCGTCACCCCGCCGCCGGCCACCAGCACCGATGCGCCCGGTGCCAGGGGATCAAGACCACTCATCAGGCACCGATCGCGGCCAGCCACTCACCGTAGAAAAGGGCCACACCCAGGCCGCAGGCGATCGCGGTGAGCAACCAGAAACGGATGATGACCGTGGTCTCGGCCCAGCCGGCCAATTCGAAGTGGTGGTGGAAGGGCGCCATCCGGAACACCCGGCGCCCGGTGGTGCGAAAAGTCAAGATTTGCAACACAACTGAGCTGACCTCGGCGACGAACAGTGAACCCAGCACCACGGCGAGGATCTCGGTGCGGCTGGTGACCGAGATGCCCGCGATGATGCCGCCCAATGCCAGCGATCCGGTGTCACCCATGAAAATCTTGGCGGGCGCGGCGTTCCACCACAAAAAGCCGATGCAGGCGCCCGCGGTGGCGGCGGCGACGATCGCCAGGTCCAGCGGATCGCGCACGTTGTAGCAGCCCAGCCCGGGCGCGGTGACGCACGCGTTGCGGTACTGCCAGAACGTGATCAGCACGTAGGCCGCGGTGACCATTGCCATGCTGCCGGCGGCGAGGCCGTCCAGGCCGTCGGTGAAGTTGACCGCGTTGGACCAGGCGCTGACGACGACCACGCAGAACAACACGAACAGTGCCGGAGCCAGCGCGACGGTGGCGATCTCCCGCACGTAGGACAGGTCCGCGCTGGCCGGTGTGAGGCCGTTGGCGTTGCGGAACTGCAGCACCAGCACACCGAACAGCACCGCCGCGGTGACCTGCCCGACCATCTTGGCGGTCTTGTTCAGCCCGAGATTGCGCGACCTGCGGATCTTGATCACGTCATCGAGAAAGCCGACGCCGCCGAGCACGGTGGCCAGGCTGAGCACCAGCAGACCCGACGCGGAGACGCCCTCGCCGTCGAAGGCCAGTCCGGCCAGGTGTGTCCCCAGATAACCGGCCCAGATGCCGGCCACGATCGCCACGCCGCCCATCGACGGCGTGCCGCGTTTGGCGTGGTGGGTCGGGGGGCCGTCGTCGCGGGTGTGGTGGCCGAATCCCTGCCTGGTGAACAACCGGATCAGCGCCGGGGTCAACAGGATCGACACGGTCAGCGCGACGGCGACGGCGATGAGGATCTGTCTCATGGGCGGGTCCCGCCGTCTGCGGCCGCTGAGTCTTCTGCTGGTGACGACCCGCTTCGCCCGGCTTCGCCGCCCTCGCGATCGTCACGGGCCAGCGCGTCGGCCAGCGCGCCCAGGCCGGCCGCGTTGGAGGCTTTGACGAGGACGACGTCGCCGGGCTGCACCTCGGCCCGCAACAATGCCAGGGCGGCGTCGCGGTCTGCCACGTTGACGGCCCCCTTATCGGCCGAGCCCCACGAACCCTCCATGACCGCTCCGTGGTGCATGGCGCTCATCGACCTCCCACTTCCCACGACAACGAGTCGAGACACATCTAAGCGCACGGCCAGCCGGCCGATGCGATCATGCTCGGCTATCGCGTCCTCACCGAGTTCGGCCATCTCGCCGAGCACTGCCCAGCTGCGCCGCGGTTGCGTGCCCGATTCGCCACCGCCGTGGGCGATCCAGGCCAGGGCCTGCAGCCCGGCTCGCATGGAATCGGGGTTGGCGTTGTAGGCGTCGTCGATCACGGTGACGCCGTCGGCGCGGGTGGTGACCTGCATCCGGTGCCGCGACACCGGGCCGGCGCCGGCGAGCGCGGTCGCCACCTGTTCGATGTCGGCGCCGCATTCCAGCGCGACCGCGGCGGCACACAGGGCGTTGCCGACCTGGTGATCGCCGTAGACGCCGAGGCGCACCTGCGCCTGCTTGGTCCCGGCGGCGTCGCGGTGATGCAGCGCGAAGCACGGCCTGGCCAACTCGTCGAGCGACACCGGCCCGGCCCACAGCTGGCTGGGGCCCGCGTCGGTGTTCTCGGCGCGGCTGACCCGAACCACCCGGGCCGCGGTCACGTCGGCCATTGCCGCCACCGCCGGGTCGTCGACGTTGAGGATCACCGCCCCGGAGATTGGAACAGATTGCGGCAGTTCGGATTTCGTTTGTGCGATGACGTCACGCGAGCCGAACTCGCCCAGGTGCGCGGTGCCGACGTTGAGGACCACCCCGATCGCCGGCGGGGCGATGTCGGCCAGCGCCGCGATATTGCCGGGGTGGCGCGCCGACATCTCGAGGACCAGGTAGTCGGTGTCCGGCGTCGCGCGCAGCACCGTCCACGGATGTCCCAGCTCGTTGTTGAACGACCCGGGCGGGGCCACGACCTCGCCCAGCGGGTCCAGCACGGCGGCCACCAGATCCTTGGT
>NZ_JAICZA010000129.1 GCF_025933915.1 Mycobacterium sp. | reverse complement strand
CGGCAAATCCCGAGCGCTCGGCGGCACAGCCCGGTAGCCGGCCCGGAAGCCGGCTCACTGGCCGCTCCGCTAGCCGAGGATGAGGCCCGACGTGGGCACGCCGGTACCCGCGGTGACGAGGACGTGCTCGACGTCGGGCACCGGGTTCACCGAGGTGCCCCGCAGTTGCCGCACACCCTCGGCGATACCGTTCATGCCGTGGATGTAGGCCTCACCGAGTTGGCCGCCGTGGGTGTTGATGGGGAGCCGCCCGCCCATCTCGATCGCACCGTCGGCGATGAAATCCTTGGCCTCGCCCTTGCCGCAGAATCCTAACTCCTCCAACTGAATCAGGGTGAACGGCGTGAAGTGGTCGTAGAGCACCGCGGTCTGGATGTCGGTCGGCTTCAACCCCGACTGCGACCACAGCTGCTGGCCGACGAGCCCCATCTCCGGCAGGCCGAGCTCGGGCCGGTAGTAGCTGACCATCGTGTACTGGTCGGGACTGGAGCCCTGCGACGCCGCTTCGATGATCGCCGGTCGCTGCTTGAGGTCCCGCGCGCGCTCGGGCGACGTCACCACGATCGCCACCGCCCCGTCGGTCTCCTGGCAGCAGTCCAGCAGCCGCAGCGGCTCGGCGATCCATCGCGAATTCTGGTGATCCTCAATGGTTATCGGCTTCTCGTAGAAGTAGGCCTTCGGGTTTTTGGCCGCATGCTTGCGGTCGGCCACCGAAATCGCGCCGAAGTCCCGGCTGGTCGCACCCGACAGGTGCATGTAGCGCTGGGCGATCATCGCGACCTGCGCGGCCGGTGTCGAAAGCCCGTGCGGGTAGGAGAAGGAATTGTCCGCCGTGGTCGAATCAGCTTGTGCGCGGGCATCTCCGGCCAGCCTGGTCTGGACCTGACCGAACCGCATGCCCGAGCGCTCGTTGAACGCGCGGTAGGCCACCACGACGTCGGCCACCCCGGTGGCGACGGCGATCGCGGCCTGCTGAATGGTCGCGCAGGCGGCGCCGCCGCCATAGCCGATCTGCGAGAAGAACTTCAGGTCACCGATGCCGACCGCACGCGCGACCGCGGTCTCGTTGTTGGTGTCCATCGTGAAGGTGGTCAGCCCGTCGACGTCGGCCGGGCTCAGCCCGGCGTCGTCCAACGCATCCAACACAGCCTCGGCGGCCAACCGCAGCTCGCTGCGGCCGGAGTCCTTCGAGAAGTCGGTCGCGCCGATGCCGACAATCGCGGCTCGGCCGCTCAGTAAACCCGCTGACATCTACGCATCCCCCATCGTCAGCGTCACGGTCGCGATGACATGGTCACCAAGACTGTTGCGGCCAAACACCTTCACGGTGGCCAGCCCGTCCTCCACGGCGGTCACCTCACCCGAGAACGTCACCGTGTCGTAGGCGTACCACGGCACCCCGAGGCGCAGCCCGATCGACTTGATCAGCGCCGACGGACCCGCCCAATCGGTGACGTAGCGTTGCACCAGCCCGGTGTCGGTGAGGATGTTGACGAAGATGTCCTTGGATCCCTTGGCCTGCGCCAGGTCACGGTCGTGGTGCACGTCCTGAAAATCCCTGGTGGCCAGGGCGGTTGAGATGATGAACGTCGGGTCGCCGTAGAGCTTGAGCTCGGGCAGCGTGGTGCCGACTTCGAGGACCGGTGCGCTCATGCTCGAGCCTCCACGGGCTCCCAGGCGTACAGGCTCCACTCCGGCCCGGTGTCACCGGCCGGGAAGTCGATATAGGTTGCCTGCACCGGCATTCCAATCTTCACCTTGGCGGCCTCGATGTTGCGCAGCTCGCCGAGCATGCGCACGCCTTCCTCGAGTTCGACGAGGGCGATCACGAACGGCACTGTGCGGCCGGGCACCTTCGGCGCGTGGTGCACCACGAAGCTGAACACCGTGCCCTTGCCGCCGGCCACCAGGTAATCGGCCGGCGCGACTTCCTTTTTAGCGTCCTGCCACACCGCCGGCACCGGCGGGTGCTGCAGGCTGCCGTCCGGACGCCGCTGGATCCTCAGCTCGTGCTGCTTGACACCCTCCCAGAAGAACGCCGTGTCGCGCGACGACGAGGGCCGCATCATGGCGGTGGGGTCGAGGTCGTCGGGCACCGACGACGCCGGCGCCTCGGATTCGCGGGGCTTGAACTTGAGGATGCGCCAATTCATCTCGGCGACGTCCTCGTCGCCCACCCGCCAGATGATGTGCTGGTTGATGAAATAGCCCTCACCCAAACCGGTCTGCTTGGGCCCCACCACATCACCCATCTCGGAGGTGATGCTGACGTGTTCACCGGGCTGCAGGTAGCGGTGATAGGTCTGCTCGCAGTTGGTGGCGACCACGCCGATGTAGCCGGCGTCGTCGAACAGTTCCATGATGGGACCCATGGGGTCATCCTTCGGACGCTCCCCACCCAGGCCGAACATGGTCCAGACCTGAATCATGGCCGGCGGTGCCACAATTCCGGGGTGCCCGACCGCGCACGCCGCGGCCGCGTCGACATAGATCGGGTTGCTGTCGCCGATGGCCTCCACCCAGTTGTTGATCATCGGCTGGTTCACGGCATCACGGCCGGCGCGCGGCTTGGGGCCGCCGGCCGCCTTGATTTCCGCGATGGCGTCCTGGATCTCGGTCATCGAGGCACCCTCGGCACTTTGAGTCCGGCCGCGGCGATCATCTCGCGCATCACTTCGTTCACGCCGCCTCCGAAGGTGATCACCAGGTTGCGCTTGGTCTGGGAGTCCAGCCAGTTGAGCAGGTCGGCGGTGTCCGCTTCCGCGGGGTTGCCGTACTTGCCGACGATTTCCTCGGCGAGCCGCCCGATATACTGAATGCGCTCCGTACCAAAGACTTTGGTTGATGCGGCGTCGGCGACGTTGATGTCCTCGCCGGCGGCCGCCACCTGCCAGTTCAGCAGCTCGTTGATCCGCCACATCGCGTGGATCTCGCCGAGTGCGCGTTTGACGTCGGCGTGGTCGATCGGGGTGACCCCGTCACTACCCGGCTTGGACGCCCAGGCGTGCACCCGGTCGTAGATGCCGGCGGTACGGCCCGCGGGGCCGAGCATGACTCGTTCGTTGTTGAGCTGGGTGGTGATCAACCGCCACCCGCCGTTCTCCTCGCCGACCAGCATGTCGGCGGGCACCCGCACGTCGTTGTAATACGTGGCGTTGGTGTGGTGGGCGCCGTCGGACAAGATGATCGGCGTCCAGGAATAGCCGGGATCCTTGGTGTCGACGATCAGGATCGAAATTCCCTTGTGCTTCACGGCCTCCGGGTCCGTGCGGCAGGCCAGCCAGATGTAATCCGCGTCGTGGGCGCCGGTGGTGAAGATCTTCTGCCCGTTGACGATGTACTCGTCGCCCTGACGCACGGCGGTGGTCCGCAGGGAAGCCAGGTCGGTGCCGGCCTCCGGCTCGGTGTAGCCGATCGCGAAGTGCACCTCACCGGCCAGGATCGCCGGCAGGAACTTCTTCTTCTGTTCTTCGCTGCCGAACTGCTGCAGCACCGGACCGACCGTCTGCAGCGTGACCGCGGGCAGCGGCACGTCGGCCCGATGTGCCTCGTTGACGAAGATCGACTGCTCGATCGGGCCGAAGCCCAAGCCGCCGAACTCCTTTGGCCACCCGACGCCGAGCTTGCCGTCGCGGCCCATCCGCCGGATCACCGCGCGATAGGCCTCGTTGTGACGGTCCTGCTCCATCGCCTTCATCTCGTCGGACGAGATCAGGTTCGAGAAGTATTCCCGCAGTTCCGCTTGCAGCTGGCGCTGCTCCGGAGTCAGGTCTATGAACATTGCGCTCCCACCAGGTCGAGACGATACGACGGGCCGCCCAGCAGCCGGGTCAGGTCCTTGATCGTGGAGTAGTAGCGGTGCATCGGATAGGTGATGTCCATGCCCATGCCGCCGTGCAGGTGGTGGCAGAGCTGCATCACCGGCGGCGCCTGGGAGGTGATCCAGTAACCGAGGACATCCAGGTCGTTGTCGGCGTCCCGTCCCTCCGACAGCCGCCACACGACCGACTTCGCCACCAAATCGATGGTGCGCGAGGCGATGTAGACCTCAGCGAGCTGCGCGGCCACGGTCTGGAACGTCGACAGCGGCTTGCCGAATTGCTTCCGGTTGGCCACGTAGTCGGCGGTCAGACGCAGCGCCCCGGCCACCAGGCCGTCGACGTAGGCGCCGGTGGCGGCCAGGACCAACTGGTTGACCCGGGACGCCGTGGCGCCCGCCAAAACGCCGGAGTCCCCGACCGCGACATCGGCGAACGTCACCGTGTACTCCTCGGAGTCGTTCGAGGTCGGGGTTCGAACCACCTCGACACCGTCGGCCTTCGGCGACACCACGACCACCGCGCTGTCGGCGGTGACGATCATCCAATCCGCTTGTCCGGCATAGCCGACGCCGACCTTGGTGCCCGACAACCGGCCGTTGGCGAACACGGTCGACGGCCGGTCCGGTAGCGCGGTACCGGGCTCGTTGAGCGCCGCGGTCAGCACACCGCCCTTGGTGACGCCGGCCAAAAATTGGTCCTGTTGTTCGTCGGAGGCCAGACCAACCAGCGGCACCACGCCGAAACCCAGGGTGGCCAGGGCCGGGGTGATGGCGCCGTGACGACCGATCTCGGTCAGCACGGTGGCGACCTCGGGCAGGCCCACGCCGTCGCCGCCGAGGCGTTCGGGCACCGGGAGCGCCGTCACGCCCCCGTCGACCAAGGCGTCCCAACTCAATTCACGCTCGAACACTGACGTCACCACATCGGCGACGGCGTGTTGCGTCGCAGTGAGGTCGAAGTCCATCAGGACGTCACCGCGGGCTTGCCGGTGTAGTCGACCTGCCAATGCTTGATGCCGTTGAGCCAGCCCGACCGCAGCCGCTCGGGCTCCGACAGCGGCTTGAGGTCCGGCATGTGATCGGCGACCGCGTTGAAGATCAGGTTGATCGTCATCCGGGCCAGGTTGGTGCCGATGCAGTAGTGGGCGCCGGTGCCACCGAAACCGACATGGGGATTCGGGTCGCGCAGGATGTTGAAGGTGTGCGGGTCGTCGAAGACGTCGTCGTCGAAGTTGGCGGACCGGTAAGACATGACGACCCGCTGACCCTTCTTGATGTGGACGCCGTTCAGCTCGGTGTCCTCGTTGGCGGTGCGCTGGAATGCCGATACCGGCGTCGCCCAGCGAACGATCTCGTCGGCGGCGGTCGACGGGCGCTCCCTCTTGAACAGCTCCCACTGATCCGGGTTGTTGGCGAAGGCGATCATTCCGTGGGTGATCGAGTTGCGGGTGGTCTCGTTCCCTGCCACCGCGAGCATGACCACGAAAAAGCCGAATTCGTCGTCGGAGAGCTTCTCACCATCGATGTCGGCCTGGATGAGCGTGGTGACGATGTCGTCGGTCGGGTTCTTGCCCCGCTCTTCGGCCATCGCCATCGCGTACATGATCAGTTCCATCGACGACTGCGCGGGATCGATGTCGGCGTACTCGGGATCCTCACCGCCGGTCATCTCGTTGGACCAGCGGAACAGCTTGTCGCGATCTTCCTGAGGAACACCGAGCAGGCCGGCGATGGCTTGCAACGGCAGCTCGCACGACACCTGCTCGACGAAGTCGCCGTTACCTTCGGCCGCCGCGGTCTTGGCGATGTTCTGGGCGCGCTGAGCCAGTTCGGCTTCCAGGCGCCCGATGGCCCGTGGCGTGAACCCGCGGGAGATGATCTTGCGCAACCGGGTGTGGTGGGGTGCGTCCATGTTGAGCATGACGCTGCGCTGCAGTTCGACCTGTTCCCGCTTCATCTCCGGCGGCCACGTCGGGATGGCACCGTTCAACCAGCTCGAGAAGACGTCGCTGCGGCGCGACACCTCCTTGACGTCAGCGTGCTTGGTGACGATCCAATATCCGTGGTCCTCGAACCCACCCGCGCCATTCGGGATATCAACCCAGTGGATCGGCTCCGCCTTGCGCAGCTGGGCGAGTTCCTCGACGGGCAACCCGGCAAGGTTGAGGTCGGGGTCAAGAAAGTCGAAGTCGGCGGGAATGTTGGGGGGTGCCATGTGCGGTGTGCTCCTTTTACAACACTAATTGCAACGTGTTCTAGTGCCAGTAAAACACGGCTCCTGCGCAGATAAAAGGCAGGTCACCATCCTCGCTTGTCAGAGTAATGAAACGTGTTCTAGCCTGACGGAATGGGTAACCCTGTCATCGTTGAAGCCACTCGCAGCCCCATCGGCAAGCGGAACGGATGGCTGTCCGGTCTGCACGCCACCGAGCTGTTGGGAGCGGTCCAGAAGGCGCTGGTCGAGAAGGCCGGCAGCAATTCCGGCTTTGAAGCCGGCCAAGTCGAACAGGTCATCGGCGGCTGCGTCACGCAGTACGGCGAGCAGTCCAACAACATCAGCCGGGTCAGCTGGTTGGTCGCCGGGCTGCCGGAACACGTCGGCGCCATGACCGTCGACTGCCAGTGCGGCAGCGGCCAGCAGGCCAACGGCCTGGTGGCCGGTCTGATCGCCGCAGGTGCCATCGACGTCGGCATCGCCTGCGGAATCGAGGCCATGAGCCGCGTCGGGCTCGGCGCCAACGCCGGCCCCGACCGCGGCATCCTGCGGCCCGCGTCCTGGGACATCGACCTGCCCGACCAGTTCACCGCCGCAGAGCGGATCGCCAAGCGGCGTGGCATCACCCGCGAGGACATCGACGAGTTCGGCTTTTACTCACAGGCCAAGGCCAAGCAGGCCTGGGACGAGGGCCGATTCGACCGCGAGATCTCCCCGATCGAAGCCCCGGCGCTCGACGAGAACAAGCAGCCGACGTCCGAGCGCGTCACCATCTCCCGCGACCAGGGCCTGCGCGAGACGACCCTGTCGGGTCTGAGCGCGCTGAAGCCGGTCATCGAAGGCGGCATCCACACCGCGGGAACGTCGTCGCAGATCTCCGACGGCGCGGCGGCCGTGCTGTGGATGGACGAGGACAAGGCCAAGGCCCTGGGGCTGCGGCCGCGCGCCCGCATCATCAGCCAGGCGCTGGTCGGCGCCGAGCCCTACTACCACCTGGACGGACCGGTGCAGTCGACGGCCAAGGTGCTGGACAAGGCGGGCATGAAGATGGGCGACATCGACATCACCGAGATCAACGAGGCATTCGCTTCGGTGGTGCTGTCGTGGGCCCGCGTGCACGAACCGGACATGGCCAAGGTCAACGTCAACGGCGGAGCCATCGCACTGGGTCACCCGGTGGGCAGCACCGGCAGCCGGTTGATCACCACCGCGTTGCACGAGCTGGAGCGCACCGACCAGACCACCGCGCTGATCACGATGTGTGCAGGCGGCGCCCTGTCGACGGGCACCATCATCGAGCGCATCTAGCTCGCGACTTGATCGTCTCCGAAGAGAGCCGCATCGCCGCGGCACAGGCCTACATCGACGCGCTGGTCAGCCATGACGGCGACGCCGTCCCGTTCGCGGTCCACTGCATCCGCATCGAGCAGGGAATCAAAAACGGGTTCTCGGGAAATCATCTGCGGCGCAGCCTGAATCGCGGGCCCCAGTATCGTCTGCTGGCGCACACGACGCCGCCGGACTACCGCATCGACGGCGACGAGGTGCACGCCGCGTACCAGGTGCTGACCAAGGCCGCGTTCGGCGGCCGTCGGGTCGCCGCGCACGTCAACGAGACCTTCGTGATTCCGGCCGAAAGCGCAAGCGGGAAGGCCGAAATCCACCACATCACGGTCCGCTTCCAACCCTTCATTCAGCACCGCCGGTAACGACGCAGCCCGCAAAGCGGATGCGGCGCGGCCGGCCAGATCGAGCACAGAGGAACATCATGCCGAAACCGAAGCCACGTTCACTGAACGCACCCTGGGTCGGCTTCATCATCAAATGGATGGCCAAGGGGAACGCGTGGATCTACCGACGCAGCAACGGAAAATTCGGCGGCACCTTCCAGAAGGCTCCGGTCGCGCTGCTCACCACCACGGGCCGCAAGACCGGTGAACCGCGGGTGAGCCCGCTGCTCTACCTGCGCGAGGGGAACCGGGTGGTACTGGTCGCCTCGAAAGGTGGCAGCGACAAACACCCGCTGTGGTACCTCAACCTCAAGGCGAACCCGAAAGTCTCGGTGCAGATCAAAGACGAGGTGCTGCAACTGCAGGCACGCGATGCCACCGAGGCGGAGCGCGCCGAGTACTGGCCGAAGTTGGATGCGATGTATCCGTCGTTCGACGACTACCGGTCCTGGACCGGTCGGGTCATCCCGGTCGTGATCTGCGACCCCTGAGCCGAACTATCCTGAGTAGCATGCCCCACTGGATCCGCAATTCTCGCCCGATTGCGCTGCTGCTCAAGTACTTCGCACGCCTGCATATTTGGGCATACCGCCGAACCGACGGCAGGCTCGGCGCGAAACTGTTGCGGTTCCCGGCGGCGCTGCTGACGACGACCGGACGCAAATCGAACGAACCACGGACCACCGCGACCTTGTACCTGCGCGACGGCGACCGGGTCATCCTGCCGGCGTCCTTCGGCGGCCGGGACGAAGATCCGTTGTGGTATCGCAATCTCAAAGAGAATCCCGAGGTGCGGGTGCAGATCCGGGCCCAGCGCCTGGATTTGGTCGCGCGCGACGCCACAGACGCTGAGCGCGAACGGTATTGGCCACGGCTGACGCGGATGTACCCGCCATATCGCAAGTACCGCGAAGCCGCCGACCGGGTCATCCCGCTCGTGGTGTGCGAGCCACTTCCCCGAACGTGCACTGACGGCGAGAAATCGCCGAAATTATTGCCGTGAGTGTACGTTCGGCGTCGGCGGTGCGTCAGGCGCCGTAGACCGGGACCGGCGGGCGCGCCTTGGCGAGCAGATCGGCGACGACGGGCCCCAGCTCCGCGGGGTCCCACTTCGCCCCCTTGTCGATCTGCGGCCCGTGCGCCCAGCCCTCGGCGACCCGGATCTTGCCGCCCTCGATTTCGAACACGTTGCCGGTCACGTCACGCGATTCGACGCTGCCCAGCCAAACCACCAGCGGGGAAATATTTTCCGGGGCCATCGCATCGAAATCCTGGTCCTGGGTCGACATCATCTCGGCGAACACGGTCTCGGTCATGCGGGTGCGGGCCGAGGGCGCGATGGCGTTGACGGTGACGCCGTAGCGACCCATTTCGGCCGCGCCAACCAGCGTCATCACCGCGATCCCGGCCTTGGCGGCGCTGTAGTTGCCCTGCCCGACACTGCCCTGCAGGCCGGCACCCGAACTGGTGTTGATGATCCGCGCGTCAACGGGTTTGCCCTCTTTGGACAGGCCACGCCAATACGACGCGGCGTGCCGCATCGTGGCGAAGTGCCCCTTGAGGTGCACGGCGATGACGGCGTCGAACTCGTCCTCGCTGGTGTTCGCCATCATCCTGTCACGCACGATGCCGGCGTTGTTCACCAAAACGTCCAGGCCGCCGAAGGTTTCGACGGCGGTCTGGATCAGACCGGCGGCTTGGTCCCAGTCTGCGATGTTGGATCCGTTGGCGACGGCTTCGCCACCGGCCGCGGTGATTTCGTCGACCACACCCTGGGCGGCGCTACCGCCGCCCGCCGGTGAACCGTCCAGGCCCACCCCGATGTCGTTGACCACCACCCGCGCACCCTCGGCGGCGAAGGCCAGCGCATGCGCGCGGCCGATACCGCCGCCCGCTCCGGTGACGATGACGACGCGGCCGTCAACCACTCCCATAGTTCGTGTCTCCTCTACTTGACCGCGCTGGCGGTCGTGGTGGACAGATAGTGCGGCGGCTCGCCACCGCCGTGCACCTCTAACGAGGCCCCGCTGATATAGGAGGCCGCATCCGAGGCCAAAAACGCTGCGGCCCAACCGACATCCTCGGGCTTGGCCAGACGACCCAATGGCACATTCTTCGAGATCGCGGCGATCGATTCGGCGTCACCGTAGAACAGTTCTGACTGTTCGGTCTCCACCATGCCGACCACGCAGGCGTTCACCCGGACCTTCGGCCCCCACTCGACAGCCAAGGTCTGGGTGAGGCTTTCCAGGCCCGCCTTGGCCGCCCCGTACGCGCCGGTGCCGGGGGACGGCCGCCGGCCACTGAGGCTGCAGATATTGATGATCGACCCGCCGCGCTGCTGGGCTTGCATTTTGTCGTTCGCGTACTGCGAAACCGACAGCGCACCAATCAGATTGAGCTCGATGATCTTGCGGTTGAACTTGGCGCTGGATTCCGCGGTCAGCACGTAGGGCGATCCGCCGGCGTTGTTGACGACGACATCGAGGCCGCCGTGCCGGTCCGCGATGATGTCGATCAATTCCTTGACCGCGTCGTCATCGCGCACGTCGCAGGAGTGGAATTCATACGGCAATCCCTCGACCGGCCGTCGTGCGCAGGTGACGACGGTGGCGCCCTGCGCCGCGAAAACCGAGCTGATGCCGGCGCCCACCCCACGAACACCGCCGGTGACCAGAACCACCCGCCCGGCGAGCCCCAAGTTCATGGCTTCTGCAAATGGGGGGCGTGCTTCGGCGCGAGTCACTGTGCTAGCGTACCAAGCAAGTGCTTGCTTAGGTAGTTACCCCCACAAGGAAGTGGCACCTTGCCCATCACATCCACAACCACCGAACCGGGCATCGTCGCGGTCACCGTCGACTTCCCGCCCGTCAACGCCATCCCGTCGCGCGGCTGGTTCGACCTCGCCGACACCATCACCGCGGCCGGCCGGGACCCGCAAACCCACGTCGTCATCCTGCGGGCCGAGGGCCGCGGTTTCAACGCCGGGGTCGACATCAAGGAGATGCAGCGCACCGAGGGATTCACCGCGCTGATCGATGCCAACCGCGGCTGCTTCGCCGCGTTCCGCGCGGTCTATGAGTGCGCGGTGCCCGTCGTCGCGGCCGTCAACGGATTCTGCGTCGGCGGCGGCATCGGCCTGGTCGGCAACTCCGACGTCATCGTCGCCTCCGAGGACGCCACCTTCGGGCTGCCGGAGGTGGAACGCGGCGCGCTCGGCGCCGCCACCCATCTGTCCCGGCTGGTTCCCCAGCACCTGATGCGACGGCTGTTCTTCACCGCGGCCACCGTCGACGCCGCCACCCTGCACCATTTCGGTTCGGTGCACGAGGTGGTGCCGCGCGATCAGCTGGATGAAGCGGCGTTGCGCGTCGCGCGAGACATCGCCGCCAAGGACACCCGAGTCATCCGCGCGGCCAAAGAGGCGCTGAACCTCATCGACGTGCAACGAGTCAACTCGAGTTACCGCATGGAGCAAGGCTTTACGTTCGAGCTCAATCTCGCCGGGGTGTCCGACGAGCACCGGGATGCGTTCGCCGGCACGGCAAAGGGCAACAAGGAATGACCGACAAGAGAACCGGCCTCGACGAGGCCGTCGCGCAGGTGCGCAGCGGCATGACCATCGGCATCGGCGGCTGGGGATCACGGCGCAAGCCAATGGCATTCGTGCGAGCCCTGCTGCGCACCGACGTCACGGACCTGACCGTGGTCAGCTATGGCGGCCCCGACCTGGGGCTGTTGTGCTCGGCGGGCAAGGTGAAGCGCGCCTACTACGGGTTCGTCTCGCTGGACTCCCCCCCGTTCTACGACCCATGGTTCGCCAAGGCCCGGGCCGCCGGCGCGATCGAGGCCCGCGAAATGGACGAGGGCATGCTGCGCTGCGGGTTGCAAGCCGCCGCACAACGACTGCCGTTCCTGCCGATCCGGGCCGGGCTGGGCAGTTCGGTGCCCGACTTCTGGGAGGGCGAGCTGACCACCGTCACCAGCCCGTATCCGGCGCCCGGCGGTGGCCACGAAACCCTGATCGCCATGCCGGCGCTGCGCCTGGACGCCGCCTTCGTGCACCTTCACCTCGGCGACAGCCAGGGCAACGCCGCCTACACCGGCATCGACCCCTACTTCGACGATCTGTTCCTGATGGCCGCCGACAAGCGCCATCTGTCGGTGGAGCGCATCGTCTCCACGCAGGAGTTGGTCAAGGCGGTGCCGCCGCAGGCGCTGCTGGTCAACCGCATGATGGTCGACAGCGTGGTGGAGGCGCCTGGTGGCGCCCACTTCACCACCGCCGCGCCGGATTACGGCCGGGACGAAAAGTTTCAGCGGCATTACGCGGAGGCGGCCTCGACCGACGAGGGCTGGGAGAAGTTCACCGAGACGTACCTGTCGGGCAACGAAGACGACTATCGGGCGGCGGTCCGCGCATTCGCAGAGGAGGCCTGAAAAGTGAGCAGCACCCGCGCCGAAGTGTGCGCAGTCGCCTGCGCCGAATTATTCAGGGATGCAGGCGAGATCATGGTCAGCCCGATGACCAACATGGCCTCTGTCGGGGCGCGGCTGGCCCGCTTGACCTTCTCCCCCGACATCTTGCTGACCGACGGCGAGGCCCAATTGCTGGCCGACACGCCGGCGCTGGGTGCGACCGGAGCCGTCGAGGGATGGATGCCGTTCGGCCGCGTGTTCGAGACGCTGGCCTGGGGGCGCCGCCATGTGGTCATGGGCGCCAATCAGGTTGACCGGTTCGGCAATCAGAACATCTCGGCGTTCGGCCCGCTACAGCGACCCAAACGCCAGATGTTCGGCGTGCGCGGCGCCCCCGGCAACGCCATCAACCACGCGACCAGCTACTGGGTGGGCAACCACTCCAAGCGGGTGTTCAGCGAAAAGGTGGACGTGGTCTGCGGTGTCGGCTGGGACAAGGTGGATGCCGACAATCCGGCGTTTCGCTTCGCCAACACGTACCGGGTGGTGTCGAACCTCGGCGTGTTCGACTTCGGCGGCCCCGACCGGACCATGCGGGCGCTGAGCCTGCACCCCGGCGTCTCAGCGGAAGAGGTCCGCGAAGCCACCTCATTCGAGATCCACGGCCTCGAGGACGCCGCCGCGACCCGCCTGCCCACCGACGACGAACTGCGCCTCATCCGCGAGACGATCGATCCGAAGTCCTTGCGCGACCGAGAGATACGTTGATGAAGTTGCGCACGCCGCTGACCGAGCTGGTTGGCGTCGAGCACCCGGTGGTGCAGACCGGGATGGGCTGGGTGGCCGGCGCCCGACTGGTGTCCGCCACCGCCAACGCGGGCGGGCTGGGCATCCTGGCCTCGGCCACCATGACGCTGGACGAATTGGCGACGGCCATCGCCAAGGTCAAGGCCGCCACGGACGAGCCGTTCGGCGTGAACATCCGCGCCGATGCCGCCGACGCCGGCGACCGCGTCGATTTGATGATCCGCGAAGGCGTCAAGGTCGCTTCCTTTGCCTTGGCGCCCAAGCAGGAGCTCATCGTCCGGCTCAAAGATGCCGGCGCGGTGGTGATTCCGTCGATCGGCGCGGCCAAGCACGCGCGCAAGGTCGCGGGCTGGGGCGCCGATGCGATGATCGTGCAGGGCGGCGAGGGTGGCGGGCACACCGGGCCGGTCGCCACGACCCTGCTGCTGCCGTCGGTG
>NZ_JAICZA010000167.1 GCF_025933915.1 Mycobacterium sp. | reverse complement strand
CGGGCCGTCACGATCCCACCTAGTGACGGTCGCGAGCGCGGCGTAGCCGGGCGTGGCGGGCCGTCACGATCCCACCCGGTGACGGTCGCGAGCGCGGCGTAGCCGGGCGTGGCGGGCCGTACCTGCCCGAGAACGAGCCAGGCGATCACCAGCAACGACAGAAGTCCTACCACGAAATTTCCCGGCGGTATGCGAGCATGGGGAATGCAGACCGACTCGGCCGCTACGCCCGAAATCGGCGCGGGGGCGCGCTGGTCGATCATGGTCGTTTCGCTGCTGGCAACGGCAAGTTCATTCCTCTTCATCAACGGCGTCGCGTTTTTGATCCCGTCGCTGCGAGCGCGCGGAATCCGGCTCGACGAAGCCGCGCTGCTGGCCTCGATGCCCAGCTGGGGAATGGTGGTGACGCTGGTGTTGTGGGGCTATGTGCTGGACCGGGTGGGCGAGCGGGTGGTGATGACCACGGGCTCGGCACTGACCGCGGCGGCGGCCTACGCCGCGGCGTCGGCGCATTCGTTGGTGCTGATCTCCATGTATCTGTTTCTCGGCGGTATGGCCGCCGCCAGTTGCAACACCGCGGGCGGGCGGCTGGTGTCCTCCTGGTTTCCGCCGCACCAGCGCGGTCTTGCGATGGGCATCCGCCAGACCGCGCAACCCTTGGGAATCGCCTTGGGCGCCATGGTGATTCCCGAGCTCGCCGAACGCGGACCGCAGAACGGGCTCAGATTCACCGCGCTGGCATGCGCGGTCGGGGCGATAGCGAGCGCGGTCGGAATCGTCGATCCGCCGCGGAAACCGCGCGCGAGCGCAAGCCATCAGGAACTCTCCAGCCCGTATCGAAGGTCGTTGACGCTGTGGCGGATTCACGCGGTGGCGGGCCTGATGATGATGCCCCAAACGGTGACGGTGACATTCATGCTGGTATGGCTGATCAGGAACCTGCACTGGTCGGTCGCGGGCGCCGGCGGGCTGGTCACGCTTTCACAGCTGCTGGGCGCGCTCGGCCGGGTCGCCGTGGGCCGCTTGTCCGATCGGCTCGCCTCACGGATGCAACCCGTCCGCTACATCGCGGCCGCCGCCGTGTTGGCGCTTCTCTTGCTGGCGTGGGCCGACTATATGGATTCGCGGTGGCAGGCGTGGCTCATGGTCGTCATCGCGGTGATCGCAGTGCTCGACAACGGGCTGGAGGCCACTGCCATCACCGAATTCGCCGGGCCTTACTGGAGCGGACGCGCGCTGGGCATCCAGAACACCACCCAGCGCATGATGGCGGCCGCCGGCCCCCCGCTGTTCGGTGCCTTGATTTCGGCCGCGAAATATCCACCGGCATGGACGTTGTGCGCTTTGTTCCCGCTGGCGGCGATACCGCTGGTGCCGACGCGGTTGCTCCCGCCCGGCTTGGAGACTAAAGCCCGGCGGCAATCCGTTCGCCGACTTCGCTGGTGGCGAGCCGTCCGCTCCCACGCGTTGCCAGGTGCCGCTCGACGGCCCGGTCCACCCGGGCGGCGGCAGCGTCCTCGCCGAGATGGGCGAGCAGCAACGCCACCGACATGATCGCCGCCGTCGGGTCCGCGATGCCCTGCCCGGCGATATCGGGCGCGCTGCCGTGTACGGGCTCGAACATCGAGGGATTGGCGCGGGTGGCGTCGATATTTCCACTGGCGGCCAAGCCAATTCCGCCGCACACCGCTGCTGAGAGGTCGGTGATGATGTCGCCGAACAGGTTGTCGGTGACGATCACATCGAAGCGACCCGGGTCGGTGACCATGAAGATGGTGGCCGCGTCGATGTGTTGATACGCCACCTCGACGTCCGGATAGTCCTGGCCGACCTCGGCCACGATGCGCGACCACAACCTGCCGGCGAAGGTCAGCACGTTGGTTTTGTGCACCAGCGTCAGGTGCTTTCGGCGCCGCCGGGCGCGCTCGAACGCGTCGGCGACGACGCGGCGCACACCGAAAGCGGTGTTCTGGCTTACCTCGGTGGCGACTTCGTTGGGTGTCCCGACGCGAATGGCGCCGCCGGTGCCGGTGTAGGGACCTTCCGTCCCCTCGCGCACCACCACGAAGTCGATCTCGGGGTTGCCGGCCAGTGGGCTGCTCACTCCCGGGTACAGGCGGCCGGGCCGCAAGTTGATGTGGTGATCCAGCTCGAAACGCAGGCGCAGCAACAAACCTCGCTCCAGTACCCCGCTGGGCACCGACGGGTCACCGATGGCCCCGAGCAGGATGGCGTCATGCGCCCGCAACTCGTCGATCGCCGAGTCCGGCAGTAGCTCACCGGTCGCGTGGTAGCGTCGCGCACCCAGGTCGTAGCTGGTCTTCTCCACGCCGGGCAGCACCGCATCCAGGATTTTGACGGCCTCGGACACGACTTCGGGCCCGATACCGTCGCCCTCGATCACCGCCAGCTTCATCGGCGTCGTTCCTCCTCATCGCTTCGCTCCGCGGTCACGAGAGATCAACCACCTCAAGCTTGTTGGCGCCGACGGCCGCGCCGATTTCCGAGCGCACCTCGCCCGGCACGTCTCGGTCCAGTCGCAGCAGGATCGTCGCACCCGGGCCCTCGGCGTCCTCGGAGAGTTGTGCGGCTTGGATATTCACCCCGGCCGAGCCCAGCAGCGTGCCGATCTTGCCCAGCGCGCCCGGCTGATCGGCATAGTTGATCACCAAGTTGATGCCCTGGGCACGCAGGTCGAAGTTGCGGCCGTTGATCTGCACGATCTTTTCGACGAGTTGCGGCTCGGTCAGGGTGCCGGCGACGTTGACGACCGAGCCGTCCGCACCGACGGCACGCACGTCGACCACACTGCGGTGGCTGGGGCTTTCCGAAGCCGTGCCGATGTCGGCGGTGATGCCGCGTTCCTCGGCCAGCGCCGGTGCGTTGACGAACGTCACCGGACCCTCGACGACGGCCGAGAACAACCCGCGCAGAGCCGAAAGTTTCAGCACCCCAACATCTTCGGAGGCCAGCTCGCCGCGCACCTGCACCGACAACGACACCGGCGGGCCGTCGGAGAGCGTGGCGGCCAGTAGCCCGAGCTTGCGCACCAGATCCAGCCACGGCGCCACCTCTTCGTTGACCGCCCCGCCGCCGACGTTGACGGCGTCGGGCACGAATTCCCCGGCCAGAGCGAGCTTCACGCTTGCCGCGACGTCGGTGCCGGCCCGGTCCTGCGCCTCCTCGGTGGATGCACCCAGATGCGGTGTCACCACCACCTGCGGCAGATCGAACAGCGGGCTGTCGGTGCACGGCTCGCTGGCGAACACATCGATACCGGCGGCCCGGACGTGGCCGCTGGTAATGGCTTCGGCCAGCGCCGCCTCGTCCACCAGCCCGCCGCGGGCGGCGTTGACGATGATGACGCCCGGTTTGGTTTTGGCCAGCGCCTCCTTGCCGATCAGGCCCGCCGTCTCGGGCGTCTTGGGCAGATGCACCGAGATGAAGTCGGCGCGGCCCAGCAGTTCCTCGAGGGTGAACAGCTCGATACCCAGCTGAGCGGCCCGCGCGGGCGCCACATAGGGGTCATAGGCAATGACGTGGGCGCCGAAGGCGGCCAGCCGCTGGGCGACCAGTTGCCCGATCCGGCCCAGACCCACCACCCCGACGGTATGCCCGAAGATCTCCGTGCCGGAGAACGACGAGCGCTTCCATTCGTGGGCATGCAGCGAGGCGTCGGCCGCCGGGATCTGGCGGGCCGCGGCCAGCAGCAGCGCGATCGCGTGTTCGGCGGCGCTGTGGATGTTCGACGTCGGCGCGTTGACCACCAGCACACCGCGCTCGGTGGCGGCGTTCACGTCGACGTTGTCCAGGCCCACCCCGGCGCGGGCGACGATCTTCAGCTTGGTCGCCGCCGCCAGCACCTCGGCGTCGACGGTGGTGGCCGAGCGCACCAGCAGCGCGTCGGCCTCCGGCACGGCCGCCAGCAGCTTCTCCCGATCGGGCCCATCTACCCAGCGGACCTCGACCTGGTCGCCCAGGGCCGCGACGGTTGATTCGGCGAGTTTGTCGGCAATGAGTACCACAGGCAGATTCACCCGGCCAGCCTATCGGCTGCCATTGGCGCGTCGGCAGCACCGTCGTCGGCGGCGAAGCCAACGGGTTGACCGCTGCGACGGCCTGCCCCCGGGCCGGCCTGAAAGTGCAGGTCGTCGAAGCTCAACCGACCTTGAGGGCCGCACTCGCGGCTTACGATGACGTCGTGACCCACCTTGCGATCATCTACTATTCGGCCACCGGCCATGGCACCACGATGGCGCAGCGCGTCGCCACCGCGGCCGAGTCGGCGGGGGCCGAAGTCCGCCTGCGCCACGTCGCCGAAACCCATGACGCCGAATCGTTCGCCCACAACCCGGCCTGGACCGCGAACTATGAGGCCACGAAGGATCTTCCGGCGGCGACCGGCGACGACATCGTCTGGGCCGACGCGGTGATCTTCGGCTCACCGACTCGGTTCGGCTCTCCGGCAGCGCAATTGCGCACGTTCCTCGACTCGCTGGGCGGGCTGTGGGCGCAAGGCAAGCTTGCCGACAAGGTGTACGCGGCGTTCACGTCGTCCAACACCGTGCACGGCGGTCAGGAGACCACCCTGCTCTCGCTGTACATCACGCTGATGCATTTCGGCGGAATCATCGTGCCCCCCGGATACACGGATCCGTGCAAGTTCGTCGACGGCAACCCGTACGGCGTCAGCCTGGTGTCCACCCACGACAACATCACCGAATTCGACGAGCCCACCGAAAACGCCCTCGAGCACCTGGCCCGCCGGGTCGTCGCCACGGCCGACCGGCTCACCTCTTAGCGCGAGCAGACGCAGAATCGCACGATTCCAACCGAATTCGTGCGATTCCGCGTCTGCTCGCGGTGGATGCCCGCCTACGCCGTCTCGGTGATCGGCCGGTCGACCCAGCTCATCAGGTCACGCAGTTTCTTGCCGGTGACCTCGATGGGATGTTCGGCGTTCTCCTTGCGCAGCTGCTCGAGCTGCTTGTTGCCGCCCTCGACGTTGGCGACCAGCTTCTTGACGAAGTCACCGTTCTGGATGTCGCGCAGGATCTCCCGCATCCGCCCCTTGGTGCCGGCGTCGATGACGCGCGGCCCCGACAGGTACCCGCCGAACTCCGCGGTGTCGGACACCGAGTAGTTCATTCGGGCGATGCCGCCCTCATACATCAGGTCGACGATCAGCTTGAGCTCGTGCAGCACCTCGAAGTACGCCATCTCCGGCGGGTAGCCCGCCTCGACCATCACGTCGAAACCGGTCTTCACCAATTCCTCTGTGCCACCGCACAAGACGGCCTGCTCACCGAAGAGGTCGGTTTCGGTCTCGTCCTTGAAGGTGGTCTTGATGACGCCGGCCCGGGTGCCGCCGATGGCCTTGGCGTACGACAGCGCCAGCGCCTCGCCGCCCCCGGTCGGGTCCTGGTCGACGGCGATCAAACACGGCACGCCCTTCCCGTCGACGAACTGCCGGCGCACCAGATGGCCGGGGCCCTTGGGGGCGACCATCGCGATGGTGACGTCGGCGGGCGGCTTGATCAGGTCGAAGTGGATGTTGAGCCCGTGACCGAAAAACAAAGCGTCACCGGGCTTCAGGTTGGGCTCGATGTCGTTCTTGAAGATGTCGGCCTGCGCCGTGTCGGGCGCCAGCAGCATGATGACGTCGGCCCACTTGGCGACCTCGGCCGGGGTGTCGACGTCCAGGCCCTGCTCGGAGACCTTGGCGCGGGACTTCGACCCCTCCTTCAGCCCCACCTTCACCTGCACGCCGGAGTCGCGCAGGCTCAGCGAGTGCGCGTGTCCTTGGCTGCCGTATCCGATGACCCCGACTTTGCGACCCTGGATGACGGTCAGGTCCGCGTCGTCGTCGTAGAACATCGGCAATGTCTCCCCAGACGGGTTAGCCACTTCACTATCTCCTTCTTGTTTGCGCTGAAAACTTACTTGGCCGTGCCGATTCCGCGCGGACCGCGGGACAACGACACCACTCCCGATTGGACGATTTCGCGGATACCGAATGGTTCCAGGACCCGCAGCAGAGCCTCGAGCTTGCCGCGGTCACCGGTGGCCTCGATCGTCAGCGATTCGGGTGAAACGTCAATCACCTTGGCGCGAAACAGGTTCACCGCTTCGATCACCTGACTGCGGATACCGGCGTCGGCGCGCACCTTGATCAACGCCAATTCCCGCGACACGGAGTTGTCGTCGTCCAGTTCGACGATCTTGATGACGTTGATCAGCTTGTTGAGCTGTTTGGTGATCTGTTCGAGCGGGGTCTCCTCGGCGGAGACCACAATGGTCATCCGCGACATGTCCTTGGACTCGGTCGCGCCGACCGCCAGCGACTCGATGTTGAAGCCGCGCCGCGAGAACAGCGCCGCCACGCGGGCGAGCACACCGGGTTTGTCTTCGACCAGCACCGAGAGCGTGTGCGTTTGCGGACTCATCAGGCGTGCCCCTCACCCTCGTCGTCGAACAGCGGGCGGATCCCGCGGGCCGCCTGAATCTCGTCATTGCTGGTGCCGGCGGCCACCATCGGCCACACCTGCGCATCCGCGCCGACGACGAAGTCGATCACCACCGGGCGGTCGTTGATCGCACGCGCCGCGTTGATCACTTCGGCGACGTCTTCCTCACGCTCGCAACGCAATCCGACACAGCCCAACGCCTCGGCCAGCTTCACGAAGTCCGGGATGCGGCGCGAGTGGGTGGCCAGATCCGTCTGCGAGTAGCGCTCTTGGTAGAACAGCGTCTGCCACTGGCGGACCATGCCCAGGTTGCCGTTGTTGATCAGCGCCACCTTGATCGGCACGCCTTCGACTGCGCAGGTGGCCAATTCCTGGTTGGTCATCTGGAAACATCCGTCGCCGTCGATCGCCCACACCTCCGCGTCCGGGCGGGCCATCTTGGCGCCCATGGCGGCCGGAACGGCAAAACCCATGGTACCCAGGCCGCCGGAGTTGAGCCAGGTGCGCGGCTTCTCGTAGGAGATGAATTGAGCCGCCCACATCTGGTGCTGGCCGACGCCGGCGACGTACACGGCGTCCGGGCCGGCGATCTGACCCAGCTTCTCGATGACGTATTCCGGGCCGAGGCTGCCGTCGCTCTGCGGTCCGTAACTGAGTGGATAGGTGGACCGCACGTCATCCAGGTAGGCCCACCACTCGGTCATGTCGATCGTGCCGGGCACCGCGTCGTGCCGCAGCGTCTCGAGCAGCTCGACGATGACGGCCTTGACGTCGCCGACGATCGGCACGTCGGCATGGCGGTTCTTGCCGATCTCGGCCGGGTCGATGTCGGCATGGATGACCTTGGCTTCCGGCGCGAAGGTGTCGAGCTTCCCGGTCACCCGGTCATCGAAGCGGGTTCCCAGCGCGATCAGCAGGTCGCTGCGCTGCAGCGCCGCCACCGCGGCGACGGTGCCGTGCATGCCGGGCATGCCCATGTGCTGACGATGGCTGTCCGGAAAGGCACCGCGGGCCATCAGCGTGGTCACCACCGGGATGCCGGTCGACTCGGCCAGCTCGCGCAGCTGCTCGGTCGCATCCCCGCGGATGACGCCACCGCCTACGTACAGCACCGGTTTGCGGGCGCCCGCGATCAGCTTGGCGGCCTCACGGATCTGCCGGTTGTGCGGCTTGGTGTTCGGCTTGTATCCGGGCAGATCGATACGCGGCGGCCAGCTGAACGTGCACTGGCCCTGCAGCACGTCCTTGGGGATATCCACCAGCACGGCGCCGGGGCGGCCCGAGGAGGCGATGTGGAACGCCTCGGCGAGCACCTGCGGGATCTCGTTACCGGAGCGGACCAGGAAGTTGTGCTTGGTGATCGGCATCGTGATGCCCGAGATGTCGGCTTCCTGGAAGGCGTCGGTGCCGATCAGCGTGCGCCCGACCTGGCCGGTGACGGCGACAACGGGTATCGAGTCCATCTGGGCGTCGGCCAGGGCGGTGACCAGGTTGGTGGCACCGGGGCCGGACGTCGCCATGCAGACACCGACCTTGCCGGTAGCGTGCGCGTAGCCGCTGGCGGCGTGGCCGGCGCCCTGCTCGTGGCGGACCAGCACGTGGCGCAGCTTCGTCGAGTCGAACAGCGGGTCATAGACCGGCAGCACCGCACCGCCGGGAATGCCGAAGATCACCTCGACGTCGAGTTCCTCCAGCGAACGGATCACCGACTGCGCGCCGGTAAGTTGCTCGGGCCCAATGCGTTTCGGCTTGCCGTTCGAAGACTTCGCGGCCGGCTTCGCCGCGTCGGTGGCGATGTCGGCGGCGCCCGGTGCGTCGGGGGCGGGCGGCCTGGTGGGAGCGCTCACTGTCGTTCAGTCCTTATTCACTCTGGGAGTCTCGCGGGGGCAACAAAAAACCCCCGACAGCTCATCTGCTGCACGAGGGTTGCGCGTTGGTGCTGGATTGCTTCAAATGCTGACGGGCAAGTCAGGCACCAACGCGCCTAATTACTACGAGCATCCCGGGCTTTCCGGCGGTATCCATAGCGCTCGACGGTAGTCTTCGCACAGCTCAGCAGTCAAATCCGCGGCCGTCACCAGGCGGGTTGGCCGCGGCGGTGCGCGGGCCGACCGAGCGGGCGCGCCGGGTGAAATGATGGTCGGGTGGCTACCGGGTCGTCTTCTCACACACCTCTCGTGATCAGGGTGTCCCCCATCGCGCACCTGGCCGTCGGATTCTTGGCCCTGGGCTTGCTGATCCCGGTCCTGCTGTGGCCGCCGTCCGCGCCGCTGCTGATCCTCCCGGTGGTGCTGTCGGCGATGATCATGCGGTTACGCACCGTGGCCGACGACCGCGGCGTCACCGTTCGGACGCTGCTGGGCAGCGAGGCGGTGCGCTGGGACGACATCGACGGGCTGCGTTTCCACCGCGGTTCCTGGGCACGCGCGCGCCTCAAGAGCGGCGCCGAGCTGCGATTGCCGGCGGTCACGTTCTCGACGCTGCCGGAACTGACCGAAGCCAGCTCGGGACGGGTTCCCAACCCGTACCAGTGAAGGGCCCCGGGTCAGCCGATCGGGTTCATGCCGTTGAGCGCGACCCACACCCCGATGCCGGCGCCGATGCCGGCCAGCAGGGCGACGAAGGACCCGATGAAGGGCCGGTGAGCCCAGCCCCGGCGCGCGTCGAGACCGTAGCGGCCGGGCCCGCACAAGATGACCGCGGCGGCCATGGCGATGAGGGTGATCTGGTATTCGTGCCCTTCGGGCAGGAAGAACGAGAAGTTGCGTGTGTG
>NZ_JAICZA010000128.1 GCF_025933915.1 Mycobacterium sp. | reverse complement strand
ATTCGTCCCGGTACTGCGAATCGAGGTACTCGCGGTAGCCGAGCAGGTCGGCGCCGGCGTGGCAGTCGGCCGAAATGACGGTGTAGCGGTCCATGGGCTAGGCCCGCGCGGGCTCGGGCCTGGGGGCCGCGAGCAGGGCGACATCGTCGTAGCGCTGGTGCACGTACGGCAACAGCCACTCCTGCGGCACCCGCGCCGCGATCCGCCCCACCTGGACGGTGCGCCGGCGACACCAGGTGATCGACCTGATCTGCCGAATGACGATGTCGGCCACCGGATCCAACGGCGACTCCCCCAACTCGGCGGTGCCGTCGATGTGCTCCAGCAGCTCGTAGTGCCGGTGGTACTCGCCGTAGACCAGGTGGGGGTCGGTGAGGCCGCCGCCGTCGGGGGCGCGCAGGAACTTGAAGTAGAACTCGGTGTTCATCTGGTCGGGCGGCAACTCCGCCGGACCGGTGATCTCGCCGCTGACTCTGATCAGCTGATAACCCAACCGGTCAACGCCGGCGGTGATACGATCGCCGTCGCGCCCCACCTCGATGCGCGCTAATTTCTTTGGCTCACCGAAGGTTTCGCGCCCGCCCGTGACCGACTGCTCGGTGGACTGGGGCATGAAGAGCGGGTAATCGCCCTCGACGTCGCCGTGTCGGGCCGTCACCGAAAACACCGCCGACCCGAACGGCGCCATGCCCTCGATCCGGACCCGCTGAAGCTGGATGCGCACCAGCGGTTCGGCCGCCGGCTCCAGCGGCTTGGGTAGCACGGCCGCGACGATTTCCGGATCGGTCAGGTAGGTGACGGTCACCGCCTCGGTGGCGATCGGCGCCTTGGTGGCATCGATCTCGTGGTCGACTTGCGCCTCGGGCGGGCGAGGACCGTAGCGGATTACGTTGGCGTTCAACGTTTTTCTCCTTTCGTTTCGGAGCCCTTCCCGGCGTTTTGGCCGAGGACGTCGACCAGGTAGTCGGGGGCTCCACGCGCGAGGATCGATGCCGCCTTGCTGCTCACCACCTGATCGGCCGGGGTGGGCGGGCCCATCATCCAGAAGCGGTCCGCCCGAATTCCGTCCACCACCTGGTCGGCGACCGTCTCGAGCGGGGTGAATTCGACGTGCGCGCCGGCGGCTTCGAAGCGGGCCACGACCTTGTCCAGTGTCTGCTCGGGGGTGCGTCGTTGCTGGGTCGCGGTGTAGCGCTGCGGGCGGTGTCGCCACGACTCCCAGATGCCGGTGTTCAAAAAGCCGCCGGGGAAAAGGACGTGCGCGCGCACCCGCGTCCCGGTCATCTCCAGATGCGTGTAGAGGCTCTCGGTCAGGCAGAGCACCGCCGCCTTGGTCATCGGGTAGACGGCCGTCGCCGGTCCGCCCATGGCCCCCCGGGCGATCGGCGCGAACCCGCCGTTGCCCGAGCAGGTGTTGACCACGTGCCCTTCGCCCTGCTCGAGCAGGATCGGCACGAAAGCCTTGATGCCATGGATGACGCCGAGCACGTTGACGTCGATCCCCCAGCGCCAGTCGGCCAGGTCGTGCTCCCACATGTATCCCTCGGAAACCCCGCCGGTGCCGGCGTTGTTGCACACCACGTGCACCGCCCCGAAGCGGGAGAGCGCCTCCTTGGCCAGCGATTCGACCGAGGAATAGTCGGTGACGTCGGTGGGGACCCCGGCGGCCTCGATGCCCTCGTCCGCGAGTGCCCGGGTCGCCTGGTCCAGCGGCTCGGCGAGGACGTCGGCCAGCACCACCTTCATGCCCGCTTGGCCGAAACGTCTGCCCATGGCCTGGCCGATGCCCCCGGCCCCGCCGGTTACGACCGCCACCTTGCCACGAAGGTCTTCCATTGTGGCCATCGTCACATGGTCACTTATAACACCGCAAGAAGTCGCATTATGCGACCATTACGCCCATGGCGCCGCGCCCCTCACCGCAGACCGAACGGGTCGTGAACCTGTTCGAGCATCTGGCGGGCGAGGGAAGCGGGGGGATGACACTGGCGGAGGTGTCGCGCCACTTGGGCGTTCACAAGGCCAGCTGCCACTCGATGTTGTCCGAGTTGCTCCGAGCCGGCTGGCTGCTGCGCGATCCGGTTCGCAAGACCTACCACCTCGGTCCCGCTCTGGTCCGGCTCGGCCGCGAGGCGGCCACCCGCTACCCGGCCCTGGTGTTGGCCCGTTCCGCGATGGTCGAGCTGTCAGCCGCGACGGGCGCCCACTGCGTTGCCTTCTCGGTGAGCGAGGACTACTCCACCGTCGTCGATCAGGTCCGAAGCCGTCACGGCGGCGGTCACCCGATGCCCATCGGCACCCAGTTTCCCCACCGCCCGCCGTATGGGGCGTCGACCGTTGCCTGGGCGGACGCGGCGGCCCGCGAGCACTGGCTGGCCGCCCTGCCCGACGACGTGCGCGATCGCTACCGCGAGGCCATCACCACCGCCCGGCAGCGCGGCTACGCGGTCGGTCTGCACCTCCTGCCCGATCTGCGCCTGCAGGAACTGGCCCTGATCGTGCGCAGTGCCGAGGTGCGTTCCACCCGGCTGAGCCAGCTGGCGCAGGCGTTGACCGACGAGCTAATCCACCAGGAGGAATGGTTCCCGATCGGCCTGACCCCGGACCGCAGCTACGAGGTGAGCCACATCGACTCCCCGATATTGGGACCGGGTTCCCGCATCGTCCTGATGCTCAGCCTGGTGCCCAGCGCGGAGCCGATGAGCGGCGCCGCGGTCACCCGCCTGGGGGCGCAGCTCTGTTCCGCTACCCGCCGACTGAGCGCCGCGTTGACCGAAGAGTCCGGTTAGCGTCGTTGCGGAGCCAGCCGCTTGAGGGCCAGGCCCCCTTCGAACGGTCGGTAGCCGAAAGCGGCCGGTGCCTGATAGCCCGTGTCCTCCAAGGGAGTGCGCACCTCGGCGACGGTCGGCCCGATCTTGGTGGCCACCGGAACCAGCGCGTCGAGATCGAAACGATACAGGCGACCGGCGTTGCCGCCCAAGATCTTTCGGCATGTGTCCTCAGGCCTGTCGTGCAGGGCCCACCGAATGGCCAACTTGGAGTGGGGCGCAAAGCCTTCCTCGTGGGGATAGTCACTGCCCCACATGATGTGATCGGGGCCCATGAAGTCGATCATCGCGCCGTCGTACGGCATCAGCTCGGTCGCGAAAAAGCAGTTCCGCTGGACGTATTCGCTCGGCGTCAGGGTCAGCTCGTCGACCGACGATCCGCCGAACATTCCGTAGGTTCTGTTGCCCGCCTCAGACTTCATGGTGGGCACCATGGCGTCGAGGACACCGAGTTGCCCGGGCACCCACAGCGTGCCCTGCTCGGTCGGCACGAATCGCAGCGTCGGGTAGCGCTCGAACACCCCGGCCAGGATCAGGTGACCGAGGGTCCGTTGGGCCCAGAGCGCCATTTCGGTGATCAACACCGCGTTCGAGGCCGGTTGGTCCATCGGCATCTCGGGGCTACCCGCACCCGCATGCTGCACCACCGTGAGGTCCAGTTCCGTGCACAGCGCCCAGAGCGGTTCATAGCGGGTGTGAAAAAGCGGGGCCACCTGAGGGTCGCCGGGCGAGACCGGCGGAATGAGCACGCCGCCAAAGCAATCCTGCTCCACACCCCAGCGGATTTCGTCCAGCGCCAGCTCGACATCGTTGGGAAAGATCTGGATCAACCCGCGACGGCGGGCCGGCGCCAGCGAACAGAAATCGACCTGCCACCGGTTGTGGGCCTGCACACCGGCCCAACGCTGCTCGAACTCCTCACGCGTGCGCGGCAGGCTGATGGTGATGTTCGGGGTGGTCGGGAAGAACGGCGGGACCGTGTTAGGCAGCAGCACCTCGGCGGCCACCCCGTCGGCGTCCATCTCGGTGATGCGAAGCTCGTGGTCCCAGTTCCGGTTGGCGGTGGCGACGATCAGATCGTCGAACGGGCTGGCGTACGCCTTGGCCCACGCGTCGAACGCTTCGTGAAGGTGTGCCGGCAGATACGGTTTGTAGTCGTAAAGATCGGCCCCGGCGTGGGTGTCCGTCGAAATGACGACATAGCGATCCAGCGTGTCCCAGGTTGTGGCCATCGCACCTCCAAAAGTACGTCGAGTATACGAGCAACGGATCGAGACGCGAAGGGCGAATGAAAGGTTCGGACCGTGGCCATAGCAAGATGTGAGGCGTGAGTTGGACGAGATACGACGGCAGGGCGCTCGCGGATGTCGCCCTGGACGGCGACGCCCTTCATGCCGAGCTCGAAGACTATATCCGCGTTGACAATCCGCATCTGACGGACGTTCGACTGGAGCGGGCGATCGCGACCGACGCGTACGGCGCCGAACCACTGAAGCGCTGGTATGAGGTCACCTATCTGGCCGAAGACCCCGAGGACAACGTATAGCCTCCCCGCGCAGCGCCCCATTTCCCCGCGCGGACGCGGACCTCGGCGCTAGATTCCTGTCCTGAGCGTTGCAAAGGAGCGGGCCGGTGCGGTCAATCATTGCCGTCGTCGTTGCGGTCGGTTGCGCAGTCACCGCGGTGCCGGCGCCGACGGCCTCGGCCGACGATGACTTCGTTGCCCTGGCCGTGTCGGTCGGCAGCGGACGCGCAGCCGGCTGGGGCACCGGAGGCAGCCAAGACCAGGCAAACCAGATCGCGCTCGCCCACTGCACCGCCGAGGCCGGCGATGTCTGCGAAGTCGTGGCCGGCACGCGCAACGGCTGCGCCTCGGTGGCGTTCGACCGCTCGGGCCGGTTCCAGGGCGGCTCCGGCCCGGACACCACAGCATCCAATGCGGACGCCCTGGCCAAGTTGGGTGCGCCCAATGGACGAATCAAAGCCTCACATTGCTCGTCCTGAAGTCCCATTTCCTTGATAAGGGCTTTCAACCCTCGGCGTATCCCGGCCTGATCATTCCCTGTACAGAGAGCGGCCGAACAACAGCTTCAGCGTTACCCGCAGACTGCCGAGGACACCGATCAAGGTGCGCGGGGATGCCAGCAGCGTGACCGTGCGAGTGCCAAAATCGTCACCGGGTTTCGCGGCGAACCGGTCTGAAATCCACTGCAATCCCGGTGGTATCGACAGCGGGTACAGCAGTGCATGTTCGCTTCCCTGGTCCCGTAGGTAGCTCACTCGGGCCCCCTGAGCCCGGTAGCTTTCCACCAGCGCGTCGATGTGACGCACATTGATGAATTGATCGTGGGTCGCCTGCAGTATCAACACCGGCATCATCGGTGCACTACGACCTAGTCGTAGAGCGTCGAAGAGCCGCGTGATCTCAGGCATAGCGAGGATCTCCTCGAGCGGACGATCCAGAAATCGTCCCGAGCGACGCAAGCAGCCCCGCGCCAAGGCCGCGACCATCGACATCCCTTCCAGCCTGGTGAGCAAAGACTGTCCAGAGGGGTTGGTGTGCGCCTCCACAAGTCGTCGCAAGTCAGGGTATTCGCGCATCAGCGAAGCGACCGCCATGTTCGGCAGCCCCGCATACAGCGATCCGTCAAGGTCGCGAAAAATCGCTCCTGGATCGCCGACGGGTGCGCCAAGCACCGCTCCGACGATATCCAATTCCGGTGCGTAGCTTGCCCACAGCTCGGCGGCCCAGCCGGTGGCAAGGCCGCCGCCCGAATAGCCCCACAACGCGACCGGCGCCGTGCGCGCAATCTCGGCCGGCTGGAAATTTTGTGCGGCCCGAACACCATCAAGCACGCAATATCCGGGTTCGCGTGGCGCTATCCAGCGTCCCCGCGAACCCCCATGATCAGGAACAAGCACCCGCCAGCCCCGACTCAACGCACGGGCCATGGGAACGTACTCCCAAGCCGGCGGGCCTCCAAACACTTTGGCCAACTTGGCGTGGTGTCGCAAAACGTAGGACGGGAACCCGGTCGAGGCAACGGCATCGATGGCGCATTGATAGGACACCACGGGGGCCTCTGGGCCGAGTTTCACCCGTGCCGGCCGGATGACCGTAGTGAGCGCAGCCTGGGGTGCTCCGTTCAAATCGGTTGTCCGGTAAAGCAACTGATACGCGACCACCGCCTGCGGGACGACACCCAGGAAAGCCAGACGGACCTCGCGGGACCGCAGCACTGTGCCCGGGGCGCTCGACTCGAAGCCCTCGGGAGGTCGGCAGAAACGATCGTCGCAGGGCGGTAGTGGCCGCGCTGAATCAACCTCGTGGGGTGCCGACGGGGGAACGTCGTCTGAGATATGACCGGGCTCAACCATCGGAGAAGCCCACCACCATCGAAGCCAGCAGCATGGCCATGTGCTCCCCCTTGAATTGCCAAGGAGGACTCTATGCCGGAACAGATGTTTGGTTCAAGGCCCCAGCGGTGGGAGACCGAGGCGCGGGTTCGGCGTGAACGGCACGGCTTCCCAACCGGTAGCTGAGGCCGCGCCCGAACACGATATCGAGATGGACACCTCGATTTCGGCTATCGTTCACATAAGTCGTCATTGACGTGCCGCCGATTGGCCCGCGCACAGAGGGGAGGCCATGGCTCACCTGAAGGCCGGTTTTGCGAAGCGGTCGGCCGCCTGCGCGATCGCCCTGTTCACCGGCGCGCTGGCCTATGCGGCACCGGTTGCGGCGGATGATGCCGACGATGCGTTCCTCGCGGGCCTCGACAAGGGCGGGATCACGATGTTCGACGACGACGACGCCATTGCGACGGCCCATGCGGTGTGCTCCAGCATCGAAACGAACCCGAACGTATCGATGCTGGCGATCAAACTGACGAAGCAAACGCCCATGTCGGCGAAGCAATCTGGATACTTCATCGGCCTTTCGGTGGCTACCTACTGCCCGGAATACAAAGACGACGTCGACCCGTCGATGGGCTGGCTGATACCACCCCCGATCCTGTGAGAGCGCCAACGCGTCAAGGGGCCGGCGCGACGTCCGCAGGGCCGTTCTCATAGGCCTTGGTCAGCCAGAACACCGTGCGTTCAATCCCGGGCACGATCTCGGTGACGTCGATCTCCCCTTGTGCGAATCGGGCGAGAAGCCCGAAGACGACTCCGGTGAGGATCAGCTCGAGGTCCTTGGCGAATCCCGGATCAGCCTGCGCCAGAACGGCTTTGACGAGGGGGACGACGGCGTCGACCCCGCGCTGGATGAGGCGCTTTCCGCCGGGCCCCGATCGTGCCTGAAAGTAGGAGCGCAACATCAACGGGTGCCGTTCCCACGGTTCGAAGATGGTCCTCATCACGTGCATCAGGTCGACATACATCGAATCGCCGGGCAAATCGTCGATCAGCGACGGCAATCGCGCATAGCGGTTGGTGTCCATCCACCCGTCAAGGGCGGCGACAATCAGCTCGTCCCGCGTCGGATACCGCTTGTAGATGGTCGCCAGGGAAACGCGGGCCCGTCGTGCCACCTCGCGTAGCTGAACGGCCGCATAGCCCTCGCGATCGAGCATCTCCACCACGATGTCCAGGATCGGGTCGGTCTGCCGCCGGGCACCGCCTTCCACGCCCATCGCATCCCATCCGGCTTCTGTTGCCCTCACGGTAACCATGTTACTGTGCCAGGTGAGTAACGGCGTTACTCCACCCTGATCTGGGCTGATGAACAAGGAACGAGGTAGCGCGCCGTGGGTTCATTGGATGGCAAAGTCGCCTTCATCACCGGGGTGGCGCGCGGCCAAGGCCGCAGCCACGCGATACGGCTCGCGCGCGAGGGCGCCAACATCATCGGCATCGACATCTGCGCCGACATCCCCGCCAACGGCTATCCGATGGCCTCCCGCGAGGAGCTGGACGAGACCATCGCCCGGGTCGAAGAGGCCGGCGGCAAGATGTTGGGCACGGTGGCCGATGTGCGCGACTTCGAGCAAGTCAAGGCCGCGATGGATGCCGGCGTCGAGCACTTCGGCCGCCTCGACATCGTGTTGGCCAACGCCGGCATCGCGCCATTGGCGTTCCGCGAGTTGACCATTGAGGAGGAGCTGGCGCAGTGGCGGGCGGTCACCGGCGTCAACCTCGACGGTGCCTATCACACGGCATGGGCGGCCGTTCCGCATCTGCTGTCCGGTAACCGCGGCGGGGTCATCATCTTCACCAGCTCGACCGCCGGCATCAAAGGCTTCGGCGGACTGCAAGGCGGTGGCCTCGGCTACGCGGCGTCCAAACACGGCATCGTCGGACTGATGCGCACCCTGGCCAATGCGCTCGCACCACTGAACATTCGGGTCAACACGGTGCACCCGACCGCGGTCAACACGATGATGGCGACCAACGACGACATGACCGAATTCCTGGAGAACAATCCCGGCGCCGGTCCCCATCTGCAAAATCCGATGCCCGTCGGCATGCTGGAACCCGAAGACATCAGCGCCGCCATCGCCTACCTGGTCTCCGATGAGGCGAAGTACGTCACCGGCGTGACATTCCCCGTCGACGCGGGCTTTTGCAACAAGATTTGATATGTCGATGACCACGAACAACGCAACGGGCCGGGTCGCCGGCAAACGGGTCTTGATCACCGGAGCGGCGCGCGGCATGGGACGCTCGCACGCGGTGCGGCTGGCCGAGGAAGGCGCCGACTGCATCCTCGTCGATATCTGCTCCACCCCGGAGGGTTTGGAATACCCGCTGGCCACCGAGGACGACCTGAACGAGACCGCGAAACTGGTCGAGAAACACGGCCGGCGGGCGATCACCGAAGTCGTCGACGTGCGTGACGAGGCCGCCCTGAAGGCGGCGGTCGACGCGGCCGTCGACGAACTGGGCGGGCTAGACGGCGCCGTCGCCAACGCCGGCGTGCTCACCGTGGGCACCTGGGACACCACCACCGCCGAGCAGTGGCGGCTGGTCCTCGATGTCAACCTCATCGGCGCCTGGAACACCTGCGCGGCCGCGCTCCCCCACCTCGTCGAACGGGGCGGCGGAAGCCTGGTCAACATCAGTTCGTCGGCCGGCATCAAGGGAACCCCGCTGCACGTGCCCTACACAGCGTCCAAGCACGGCATCGTGGGCATGACGCTCGCGCTGGCCAACGAGCTTGCCGCGCAGAACATCCGAGTCAACACCGTGCACCCCACCGGGGTGGCCACCGGAATGGCGCCACCGACGATGCACACGTTGATCGCCGAGCAGCGGCCCGACCTGGTGCCCCTCTTCCTCAACGCGCTGCCCGCGCCGCTGATCGAGGCGTCCGACGTGAGCAATGCGGTGCTCTACCTCATATCCGATGAATCCCGTTATGTCACAGGGCTGGAGCTGAAAGTGGACGCCGGTGTCACCATCCGATGAGGCTTCAGTGTCCGATGGCGTGCGACATGAGCGAGGCGTGCGCACCTTCGCCGAGGTGATGACGTTCGACCCGCCGGAGGGCCAGGGCCCTTTCACCAGTGGGTTGATCGACTTCGTCTTCGGTGAGGTGTGGTCACGGCCGGGGCTCAGCCGCCGCGATCGACGGTTCGTGACGTTGGCCTGTGTCGCGGCGGCCGACGCGCAGGCCCCGCTCGAACAGCACGTCCACGCGGCTTTGAACAGCGGTGACGTCACCATCAGCGAAATGCGGGAAGCCGTCCTGCATTTCGCCGTCTACGCCGGCTGGCCGAAGGCGTCGCGGTTCAACATCGCGGTGGACCAGGAGTGGGCCAAACTCGCCGAGGCACGCGGAGAGCCACCGCCTCCGCCCGAGCCGTTGCTGCCGCTGGGCACCGCCAGCGACCCCGAGCAGCGGCTGCAAGGAGGCGAAAGCTCGTTCAAGGAGATCAACTGCCTGCCGTTCGCGCCGATGCGCGACAACCCGTACTCGGGTGCGGGCATTCTGAACTTCGTCTTCGGCGAGATGTGGTTGCGGCCCGGATTGGGAATGAAGGAGCGCCGGCTCATCACCGTGGCCTGCGTCGCGTTCCAGGATGCCGAAATCCCGATCATGTCCCACGTCTACGCGGCACTGAAGAGCGGCGACGTCTCGTTCGAGGAGATGGACGAATTGGCGCTGCAGTTCGCCGCGTACTACGGGTGCGCCAAGGCGGACTACCTCAACCAGGTGATCGTGGAGCAGAAACAACGGGTGACTGCCGAAAGCCAGGCCGACCAGATGCCCGTCGGCTGACACAACAACGGAGGACACCGCGTATGACGGCAACCGCGTCGTCGCCGCCGCTCTCGGGTGCGTTACTCATTGGCGGAGAACGCATTACCGCGGCGTCGGGTGGAACCTATCGCCACGTATATCCGGGTACCGGCCTGCCCAACGCGGCCATACCCTTGGCGGGTCAGAGTGAGATCGACACCGCCGTCGACAGCGCTTGGGAAGCGCACCGGGAATGGATCTCCTACCCCGTCGATCGGCGACGCGATCTGTTGTTCGCGTTGGCCGACGCGGTGCGCGATCACTTCGCCGAGCTGACCGAGCTCAACGTGCACGACTACGGAGTGCCGATCTCGGTTGCCGGTAACTCCGTACTGACCGAGCGGTTCCTGCGCTACTACGCCGGTTACGCCGACAAGACGCATGGGGCAAGCACTCCCGTCGCCGGCGCGTTCGACGTCAACATCGTCGAACGTGAGCCCTACGGTGTCGTCGGCGTCATCGCCCCGTGGAACGGGCCGCTGGTCGTCGCCGGCGCGGCCGTCGCACCCGCGCTGGCGGCCGGAAACGCCGTCATCCTCAAACCCTCGGAGCTTGCGTCATTGGCACCCGTGCGCTTTGGCGAACTCTGCCTCGAGGCGGGCCTGCCACCGGGATTGGTGAACGTGCTGCCGGCCGGTCCGGAGGGCGGCGACGCGTTGGTCCGTCACCCTCGGGTCGGCAAGATCCACTTCACCGGCGGCCAAGCGACCGCGCAGAAAGTACTCCAGGCCGCATCGCACAACATCACTCCGGTGACGGCCGAATTGGGCGGCAAGTCAGCCTATCTCGTGTTCGCCGACGCCGACCTCGACATGGCCGCGGTGATCGCGGCCCACCAAGGGCCCATCACCCAGGCGGGCCAGAGTTGCGCCTGCGCCTCACGGATCCTCGTCGAAGCGTCGGTCTACGTCCGCTTTGTGGAGAAACTCGTGGCAACGGTGCAGGCCGCGAAGATCGGAGATCCGCTGCAGCCCGACGTCATGTTCGGACCCGTCATCACCGAGAACGCCGCCGAGCGCATTCTCGGCGTCATCGACCAAGCGGTCAGCGAGAAGGCCGGTGACCTGGTCACCGGCGGACGCCGGCTGGGCGGTGACCTCGCGTCCGGCTATTTCATCGAGCCGACGATCTTCACCAACGTCGACAACCGCTCGGCACTGGCGCAGCTCGAGACCTTCGGGCCGGTGGCATCCGTCATGCCTTTCGGTGACGAGGCCGAGGCCGTCAGGATCGCCAACGATTCGCGCTACGGTCTCAACGCCTTCGTGGCCACCTCCAACCTGGAACGCGCACACCGGGTTGCGCGCCGGCTGGAAGCGGGTTCGGTGTGGGTGAACCGGCACAGCGACATCGAGCCCCAAGGCCCCTACGGCGGATACAAACAAAGCGGGTTCGGCCGCACCGGCGGCATCGAAGGCCTCTACGAGTTTCTGCAGGTAAAGAACATTCGCATCGGCATGAGCTGACGAACAAAGCTCCAAAACATCGTGCACATCGGGTATTTCCGCCGAACGGGTACAGTCGCATTCATGAATTTGGTCGAGTGGCTGCGGACCCCCCGCTACTTGCGGACCCGCTTCATGATGGAAACGCGGCCGCTGAACCGGCTGGAGCTGGAGATCGTGTTCCTGGAGCTCGCCGCCCGCGACGCGTTGGTGCGCCTCCCCGTGGCGTTCATGCTCCTGCCGAAGACCCCCCGCCCGTGGCGTGATCAACCGTCGGATCCGGAGCAGGACAAGTAGGGTCCGCGAATACGTTGGCACCCGGGCGATTACGTGTAGGCTCCACCGGCCGGCCACGGGCCGCGGCCTGAGCGGCCGGGGTTCATCTGCCCGTAAACGTTTGGGAGCCGCCGCCGAGTCGGGCATGCTGACAATATGCATGTGATCAACGGGGTCCGTGACCCAGCGGCAGGCTTTCCCCTCGACACCGCGGTCGACGACGCCGGCGAGCGTCGGCAGGCCAACCGCGCCATCGCCGTCAGTGCCGTCGGGCTGGCGTTGACCGGGCTGGTCGAATTGGTCATCGCGCTGTTGTCCGGTTCGGTGGCACTGCTCGGCGATGCGCTGCACAACCTGTCCGACGTCTCCACCAGCGCCTTGGTGTTCGTCGGCTTCCGCGCATCGCGCAAAGTCCCCAGCGAGCGGTACCCGTATGGCTACGAGCGCGCCGAAGACCTCGCCGGCATCGGGGTGGTCCTGGTGATTTGGGGCAGCGCCGTCGTCGCCGGTTTCGAGAGCGTCACCAAGTTGGTTCGTCACGGCGGCACCGGCTACGTGGGCTGGGGCATCGGCGCGGCCGTCGTGGGCGTCGTCGGCAATCAGCTCGTGGCCCGCTACAAACTGTTGGTAGGCAAGCGAATTCGATCGGCGACCATGGTCGCCGACGCCAAGCATTCCTGGCTGGACGCGCTGTCGTCGGCCGGCGCGGTGCTGGGGCTGATCGGCGTGGCACTCGGCTGGGGCTGGGCCGACGCGGTCGCCGGGATCGTCGTCACCGGATTCATCTGCCACGTCGGCTGGGAGGTCACCGCCGACATCGCGCACCGCCTGCTCGACGGCGTCGACCCCGACATCGTCACCACCGCCGAGGCCGTCGCCGCCTCGGTGCCCGGTGTGACGCACGCGCACGCCCGGGCCAGGTGGACCGGGCGGACCCTGCGCGTGGAGGTGGAAGGGTTCCTGAACGCCGACACTTCGCTGGCCGCATCCGATCGGATCGGTCGCAGCGTCGCCGCGGCGCTGACGCCACAGATCCCGGAGATGCAGAGCTTCACCTGGACGGCGCGGGCCGCCTGACCGGAACTCGGCTCAGTTGCCGACGGCGCCTTCGGGTTTCGGGCCGCGGTCCTCACCGGTGATGTACTTCGGGCAGTAGTGGGCGGCCGAGAGGTAGGTGAATTTGGCCGCGCTGGCGCCCTGGAAGGCCGGGTTCTGGTTGCGCAGGTCCGTCACGATCTTCGCGTCCGACTGACCGTCGTCGAGCAGCTCGCACACCGACTTGCCGATGGTGATCGCGTTGCCGCCGTCCTGGTAGGTGATGCCGGCGTCGCGCAGGTCCTTGAGGAAGTCCTGATCGTTGTCGATGTCCGCGTGGGCCGGTGCGGCCAGGCCGATCATGGCGGCGACACCGCAGAACCCCAGGAAAATTCGCACACCGGCCATGTTCCTCCCAAAACCGGCGGCGATGGGCATCTCGACGTCCGCTAGGAGGCGTTCGTGGTGGCCGTGATCGCGCTCGGGCAGTACGTGTGGGCCGCGATGGCCGCGAATTGGTTGGCCTTGTCCTCGCTCAGCGCGGAGTTCTTGGACAGCAGCGTCTTGACCACGTCGGGCATCTGCGTGCCCTGGCCGACCGTGTCGCACACCCATTTGCCCGCGCCTACGGCCTTATCGGAGTCGGAAAAGGTGATGCCGGCCGCGTGCAGCGACGCGATGAACGAGTCGTCGGTGCCGTCGGCGTGCGCCGGCGCGGCCAGGCCGAT
>NZ_JAICZA010000116.1 GCF_025933915.1 Mycobacterium sp. | reverse complement strand
GCCGCCGACGCCGTCGCCCACGCCAGGTACGGCGCCACCGCGGCGCTCATCGACGCCGCCGCCGGCCCTAACCAGGACCCGACGGTCATGCCCGCGATCGTCGAGCTGTAGGCCGCCGCGAAGGAATGCAGTTCGGCTCCCAACGCATCCCATGCCGCAGCGGCGGCCAGCAACGGCCCCGATCCGGCCCCCACGTACATCCGTCCTGAATTGACCTCTGGCGGCAGCGCCCCGAAGTCCACCCGTTACCTCCCGTATCCCTCAGGCGCAAGGGTAGGAGCGGATATGCGGCCAGTCCGCAAATGTGCTGGGGCTCAAATGGAATTCATGAGATCCGCCGGTGAAGCATATGTATTTTCCATGTGTTTGCCCGCGGTGTTGCTAGCCGTACTTCGACTGAGACTTTCTCAGGATCGGCATCCGGCTGCGAGGCGGGACAACGTCACATGCGGCCTTGTTACATTGACGAGGCCCGGTCGGCCTCCCGCTGGCCAGCTCAGCCAAACCTCTTTCTACACAGTGAATTGTCGTCGGGTGCAACGGTTTTAATAATGGCACATGTCAATCCAACGCACGACGTCCGCGTCGCGGGGGCTAGCTTCTGTTGAGCTGCTGGGGGCAATAGTATTTCGCTGCGATCGCCAAGAACGACGTCGCATGATCGTCGGTGAGTCCAGGATTTTCGCTCTTCAATTCGTCCACCATCTGGGGGCCTAACTCGCCGTGACCCATCGACACGCACACGGCTTTGGCGAATTTTATTGCCCCATCCGGGGTGGCGTAGGTGATGCCCGCGCTGCGCAGCGACGCGAGGAAACCTGCCTCGTCTCCGCCAGCCGCTGCCGGATCACCATGCGTGAGCGGGGCCAGAACAATCGCCGCCGAAACCCCGACGCCGAGCGCCAGCGCCATTTTCATAACGCGTGATTCTCGCTCGCCGCGCCGAAGCGCGCAGCGCCGGGCCTCATACGCCAGACATGTGGAGCGACAACATATTCGACCTCAGCATGCCGGGAATCGCCGGCGACCGGTCATGTTTTGGAGAGTTGCTGGGGGCAGTAGAACTTCGCGGACAACACAGCGAAATTGGATGCCATCTCCATATCCATCCCGGGGTTGTGGGTTTTCACGTCGTGGACGACCTCCAGGCCCGGTTCGCCGTTGTTCAAACAAGAGCACACCGCCCTCCCGGCGGCGACGGCCGAACCGGGGGTGGCGAAGCTGAAGCCGGCCTGCTGCAGCGCGGCGACGAAGCCCCCGTCGTCAGCGTCCGGCGGAGGCGCCGGAGCGGCGTAAGCCGGTGCGGCGAGGCCGATCATCGCGAAAGCGCTGAGCAGCGCCAATACTCGTTTCATCACTCATCACCCTTCTGTTGTAACGGCGTGAACACCGACTTTCCCTGTCCCCTAGCCCAACTGGGCATCGGCGGGCAGGACTTTGGACTTGTCCCCCTTTTTCAGGTGCACGGCGTGAATGCCGGGTTTCTTCGCCAGTTGCTCGAGCAGCGCGTCGAGGTCTTCCTGATCGACGTTGTGGTGCTGCACGCTTTCGGGCTTCTCCGAGATTTGTGCGACGAGGCGCTTCAGCTGTTCCGGTGATTGTTGGTCGTTGAGGTTCTTGATCGGAGCCATCTGATTACGGACGCCGGCACGGGCCGCGGTGGGCCCCCCTGAGCCCACCGCGCTGCCCAGCATCCCGGCCAGCCCCATCGAACTGAACAGGCTCCCCCCGCCCAGCGCGGCCGCCGGCACGGCCTCGGTCCCGGTAGCCGACAGGACGGCGGCGACGGTCCTGATGGAGGGGGTGGCCGTGGCCCAGCTGGGAGGGATCGACAGCCTGCCGACGAGGGTGCCGGCATTTCCCATGCCGGCGATCGGGCTGATCGCGCTGTACAGGGTGCCGCGGCCGAACCCCAGCGCCCCCAGTCCGGCACCCAGCGCGTCTTTCGGCAACGCTCCATAAGCGACGGGCGGGGCGAACTTGAGCCACTGCGACAACGGGAAATTGATCAGCAACCCGACGTCGTTGAACTGCGTGGTCAGGCCCAACGGCACCTTCACGGCGTTGTACATGGCGGTGTAGAAGCTCGCCCCGCCCGGGACGGTGTTGAAGAGATTCGTCATGAACGTTTGGTAGAGGTACGCCAGGTTCGCCGGGCCGGAGAATGCTCCGCTGTACGGCAGCGTGGTAGTCGCTGCCGTCGCCGCGGTGCCCGCCACATTGGCGGCCGGGCTGCTGGCCGCCGAGGTCACGGCGGCCGCTTGCATCGGTTCGGCCGCCTCATTGGTGGTCGTGGGCGCCGGCCCGAACTCCGTCAGTCGGTTGGCGGCGGTGGCCGACGAGGCAAAGTAGGCGTCCATCGCCGTGGCGTCCTGCGCCCAAAACTCGCCGTACTGGGCTTCGTTCACCGCGATCGCCGACGTGTTCTGCCCAAAGATGTTGGTGGCCAGCAGTTGTGCGAGCAGGGCACGGTTTTCCGCGATCACCGCCGGCGGCACGTGTGCGGCGAATGCCGTCTCGTAGGCGGTTGCCGCCTCGGTGGCCTGGGTCGCCGATTGTGCGGCCTGCGCGGCGGTTTGCTGCATCCAGGCCACGTACGGGGCGGCCGCGGACGCCATGGCGAGCGATGACGGACCCGCCCAGGGTCCAGCGGTCAGGCTCGAGATCACCGACGAATAGGACGACGCGGTGGACTGCAATTCGGTGGCCAGGTTCTGCCAGGCCGCCGCCGCGGCCGCCAACGATCCAGCGCCCGGGCCGCTGTACATCCGGCCCGAGTTGAACTCCGGCGGAAAGGCTCCGTACAACATCTCTGGTCCCCTTACCTCGGCGTTCGGACGGACAGTTCATGGCTGCCATGTGATTTGGTCATCGCCGTCAATCCTCGATGCACGGGATCACGATGATCGTGGCCGCGGCGGGGTCGGCCTCGGCGGCGACAGCGCTCAGCGATCCCACCGCCGAAGCGGTGCCACCGAACGGCCGGGTCGCGGCGGCCGCGACGGCGCGACCCGCGAGACTGGACAGGGCCATCTGGCTGAACACACCCTCCTCACCGGCCAGCGCGGCAGGCGCGGCCGCCATGCTGGTCGGCAACACCTGGGCGACCGTTCGGATGGCCGGGGCGGCGTCCGTCCAGCCCTGCGGCACCGACATGTTGCCGACCAGAGCGGCTTTGCCCATCGACCCCGACACCTGCCCTGCCCCGACCGCGGAGCTGAGCATGGGCGTGACAGCGTTGGCGCCACTGGTCAGCGGCGCCAACGCTCCCGAAATAGCTTTCGGCCCAGCCAGATAGGCGGCCGCGCCCTGCCCGTTCTGACCCCACGCGTACGCCTGGCCGAATGACAGGAACGGGCCGCCCGGAATGCTGCTCCACGACTGCGGCGAGTACACGCCGGTCATTACCGACCAGAACTCGTTCCAATTGGTGATGAAACTCGGCGTCGTCAGTCCGGCAGACGTGCTTCCCGTCGTGCTGGCGTTGGTCACGCTTTGCACGGCCGGCTGCAGCGTGCCGCTCAGCTGCGACAGCTGGGTGGCGGTGTTCGAGCTGGACTGTCCGCTGCTCTGGGCGACCGCGGCGGCTTGCGTCGGCCCGGCCGAATCATTCGTGGTGCGTGGGGGTTCGGCGAACGGTGTCAGCGCCGACGCGCTCGCCGAGGATGCCGCATAGCCGTACATGGCGGCGGCATCCTGCGCCCACATCTCCATGTAGTGGGCCTCGGTGGCGGCGATAGCCGGGGTGTTCTGGCCCAGGATGTTGGCGGCGACCAATGTGGCGAGCAGGGCACGGTTGGCCGCGATCACCGGCGGTGGCACGATGGCCGCGAACGCGGCCTCGTAAGCCCCCGCGGCGAGCTTGGCCTGCGCGCCCGCCTCCTCAGCCTGTGCGGAGGTGGCATGGATCCACGCCACATACGGGGTCGCCGCGGCGGCCATCGCCAGGGCTGACGGGCCCGTCCACGGGCCCGTCGTGAGCGTGTCGACGGTCGAGCTGTACGACGCTCCCGTCAACTGCAAATCCGCGGCCAATTCGTCCCATGCCGCTGCGGCGGCGAGCAAGGGCTCCGATCCCGCACCGACGTACATCCGCCCCGAGTTGTATTCCGGCGGATATGCACCGAAATCCAGCATTTAGGACCTCCTCGCGTGTCGACCAAGGTGGTCACGGCGCCGCGGGCCCCGCGTCGACAAATTCGTACCTCCAAGGGAATTCATGACATATATGTCAATACATCTGCGGATTCGATGCGGTGAAGACGACAAGCCCGCATTCCCCTAACTGCACACCGGCGCCATAATCGGCGCACGAACAACTAGTCAAGCCACGCTGCCATCCCGATAACAATGGTGCACCGTCGTTATTCAGGCAGCGTTCCCGCCAGGTAAAACCATGTAAAACATCGATGTCGCAGCAGCCCCGGCCCGTGTGAGAACGGCGCACCGTATCGCCCGATCAGTGGCGTAAATCACTTGGTGGGCCCGCGCCTCGGGCGGCATTGAGCCGCAAAACTACGTAGGTTAATCCCACGATTATTCCGCGGATCGGGTACTGGTCCACGGATTACTTGATAAATCACTTGTAGCTGTTCGCATTTAGCCTGGACGCAAGCCGCGTAATCCCCCTGTCTCGCTTTACGCTGATGATCGAGTCCTAGCTTTCGGAATACCGCCTGACCTCAAGGTTGCTGTCGGATAGAGATATCTTCAAACGACAATTCCGCGTCACTTTGTGCGAAATTCGGTCAAACCCAGCTCAAAGCGACGGCGTCGACATCGCCGAGCCGCTAGTTGATCCTCACGCCGGTCTCCCCTAGGTCTACTCATACGAGTAGACGCGGCCAATCTGCTGTGGCATTGATTAGCCGCTGACAGTTTCCTGTGAGGCGACTTTCCGCCGCTCCCACCGGTTCTGGGGTGTGGCACAGACCCCTCGACTGCACGGTCGCCGCGTTGGCGACACCCGCTGATTTCTCCATGTGCTGTTGTAAAGATCGGGCCGACAGCGGTTTCCGGCAAGCAGACACGAATGCGTAGGCAATGTCGCGGCCGGTGATGGCCGGCCGAAGTCATGGGCTAGCCGGCGGCGGGCGGGCGTACCACGAAGTTTGGCCGGAATCCGTACTGCGGAACGGCGCGTCCAAATCCCTGGCCGCCCACGCCGCCGAACGGCATCCCGGGCATGCCGGCCGCCATCGCCGGGGGCGGCGCGACCATCGGGGTGCCCCCAGGTGTCGGCGCCAACGGGCCAGTCACCGGCGCGGGCGGGGCCCAACTCGGCGGCACCGACAGCGGGCCGACCAGGGACGCGCGGCCCAGGCCCGCCGACACCGAGGCGCCCGCATTGCCGACGCCCGCCAAACCCGACAGCCCCTGGGTACCTGTTGCGACACCCGTTGCCACGGGCACCGCGTCCGCTAGGTCGTTGAGGGCGCTGGCGCTGGAACCGATCAGGGTCGAGCTCGTCACGGTCTGCACGACCTGGGCCGGGTTGAATGCGCCGCTCGACGTGAGCGTGTTCCAGAAATTGCTGTTCGGGTCCAGGATCGACGACAGACCCGACGTCGACGACGTCGGCGACGTCGTCGGTGAGGTCGTCGGTGACGACAGGGTCTGTAGCGCATTGGGCACGGCGCTGTTCAGCTGCGACCACGTGGCCTGTTGGCTTCCGGCCGAGGTGCCGGTCGCTTGGCTGACCGCGGCGGCTTGACGGGCCACTCCGTCCTGACGAGTGGTCTGCTTCGGCTCGGTGAACATCGCCAGGCGGGTTGCGCCCGCCGACGAGCCGGCGTAGCCGTACATCGCGGCGGCATCCTGGGCCCACATCTCCCCGTACTGCGCCTCGGTGGCCGCGATCGCCGCCGTGTTCTGGCCCAACACGTTGGTGGCGATCAACGTCGCCAGCTGCGCGCGGTTCGCCGCGATCATCGGGGGCGGCACCGTGGCCGCGAACGCGGCCTCGTAGGCCGCCGCCGCGGCTTCGGCCTGGGTGGCCGCCTGCTCGGCTTGCGCGGCGGTGGTGTTCATCCACGCCACGTACGGCATCGCCGCGGCAGCCATCGCCGCCGCGGCGGGACCGTGCCACTCCTCGCTCGTCAGCGCCGAGAGCACCGAACCGTACGACAATGCGGCCGAACGCAATTCCGCGGACAAGCCATTCCACGCCGACGCGGCGGCCAGCATCGGACCCGAACCCGGCCCGGCATACATACGCGCGGAGTTGATTTCCGGTGCAAGCGTTGCGAAGTCCACGAACACTTTCGGGCCCCTTCCCTTAGCTCGCTGTGCTGGAGTTGACGGTTTTTGCGGCCGCATTCGCGCTCGCACACGCACGCACGACCGCGCGGAACGGCCCCTGAGCGGCCATCGCTGGCACCGCCGCCTGGTACCTGGCGGTTGAGGTGCTGAATTGCATTGCGGCCAATACTGATAACTCGGCATCCCAAGCCGCCGCTTCGCGACGCGTCATGGCGAACGACATCGGAGTTCTCCTCGCAGAAAGGGACCGAACTCAGCCGTGGTTCGCCAGTGCCGTGGCTTATTCCGCGCACACTCGCGCACGCACGCGTAAAGCGTTGGCGTGCGCGAGAATATGTGGAGTGAGCCGATTCAGGCTATGAAGTACGGCCGGGGTCGGATCGCAACGAAATGGTCATCGATCTGGGATACGGACTATCACCGGAACTCATTTCGCTCTCACCTCCTCGCGGCCAGGGCATACGGGGATGCCATACGTCGCACACGGGGAGAAGCGCCCAACACCAGAACCGTTGGACCCGCACCCCTCTCGTCAGAGCTTCGGCACCACACGGCGTATCCGGCCAACCAAAGCCGGAAGCCACTTGGGCTCAACCCTTAATCCGGGAAGAGCTGTCCTGACCCTGGGCGTCTCTCGACGTTCGAGGTCAGTGGCCTATGTCCGTGCAGACGCCTCACCTAGCGAGGTGCTTGCACAGGCCATGGTGGCACTCGGGCTTCGTTGAGTCAAATTAACGTGCAACACAATCCCAACCATGCGCGGGCGCATCACCCTGGGACCGCGCCTGCCGTCTAACTCGTCTTCTCGGCTACCGCCGCGCTGAGGCCTTCGGCGAGGTCCTCGCGGGTCAGCTCCTTGAACCGCAGCAGCTGGCGCTCGCTGAACTCGGTCACGTCGCTGGCCAGAACCTCATCCAGGTCCTCGTCGTCCAGACGGAAACTGCGGTGATCACGCGCCTTTTCCACGACGTTGCGCACGAAACCGGCATTGCCGAGCGTATCGATGCCGCGGATGAGATCCCCGTCCTCCGAATACGTTTCGTCGAGATAGAACCTGGTGTATGACGGCAGCAAGGTGTGCGCCGATTCATCGGTGATGACGTCTTCGTTTTCCTGGCCCATCAATCGGGTCAGCGCGACCAGTTCGTCAGGGGTATAGCTGAAGAATTCGATCACGGTCGAAAATCGCCGCCGCAGACCTTGATTCACTTCGAGCATCTTGTCCATGGCCTTGGCGTAGCCGGCACCGAAGACGACCAGCTCGTCGCGATGGTTCTCCATGTACAACAGCAACGTGTTGATGATCGCGTTGCCGTAGGGGTCGCCCTGTTGGTAGCCCTTCTCGTGCAACGTATGCATCTCGTCGAAGAACACCGCACCGCCCAGGGCACCCTCGAGCATCTCCTCGGTGTTCTTCTCCGCGTCGGCCATGTACCGACCCAGCAGCTTGGTGCGGCTGGTCTCGACCACAACCGGTTTGCGCAGGACGGTCAACCCACACAGCTGCTTACTGAAAGCCCTTGCCACCGAGGTCTTTCCAGTTCCCGGCGGACCGAGCAACAAGGTGTGGCGCGACGTCACGGGCACCGGAAGGCCCATTTTGGCGCGCGCCAGGTTCACCTTCGTCGTCGACTTGATCAACTTGATTTCCCGCTTGGCCCGCTCCATGCCCAACATGGCGTTGAGCTCGGCGTCGCCCTCGGCAAGGTACTTCGCCGCCTCCTCGGCGTGGCGGGCGGCCTCCGCCTCCGCGCGGGTGGGCGCGCTGTCCGGATCCCACGGATCGGTACGGGCCTCGATTGTTTCCGGGTCGGTCAGGATCAGGCGATAGTTCGGGTTGTCCAGCGCCTCGCGGGCCGGGGTGAACTTCGGATCCCGTGAATAGACCCGCCGCAACAGCTCGACAGCCTCGTCCTCGCGACCCAAGTGCCGCAGGCACATGCCCTGGGTGTACAGGGCGATGTTGGCCGCGCCCGGTACCCGGTCGCCTTCGATGGCGTCCTGGCCCCGGCGCAAGGCCTCTTCGAACACACCGAGCGAGGCCAGCGCCGTGGTGGCCATCGCCGCACCCGCGGCCTTGAGCTCGGGCTGGCGCCAGCCCTTCCCCTCGGCGAATTCGTTGAGCACATCGGGCCACCGGCCGGTGCGGAAGTACAGCACGCCGCGCACGTAGCTGACCAGCTCCTCCTCGAAGGGCTGGCGGGGTTCGACGCCGTCGATCAATTTCGACGCTTCCGCATAGTGTTTCGCGTCCGCGAGCACCGCGGCGTAAGCACACGCCAGCGACTCCACGCTGGTCACCGCCAGCCGCAAGAACAGTCCGTCGGAAACCTCTGGGCGAAACTGCAACTCGGTGACCCCGAGGCGGCGGGTCTCCCACCCGAGCGTCCGAATCGACGACCAGGCACCGGCGAGCACATCGAGGCTCTGCTCCCCCGCGAGTATCCGTGCCAGCCAGGCGTCACACATCGAAGGATCCAGCTTCGTCGCCGTGGTGAACATCTGCGACGCAACCTGCGGATTGTGGCTGGGCTGCAGCCCGTTGACCGAGACGCCCGACGCCAACAGGCCGGCGACCATCGCGTTACGGGCACCTTCGGCGGTTGATTGGGGCCTCGTCATTGCGCTACAGGTACGTCCGCCGAGCTCCCTCGCAGCTGATCGACGGACAGCGCGAGCTCGTCATCGTCGGCGCGCAACGGGCGGCTCGGCACGACCAGCAGGGTGCGGGCCGACGGGGCGGGCAGACTGGCCCGCACCGCGGCCAACTGACGTCCGGTGAGGCGGTTGAGCCCCGACGAGACGTTTCTGCGCAGCCGTTTCTCGGTGTGGTAGCGCACCCAGGCCGCCACCTGCGGACGGCCCCCGCGTGAGGTGAGCCGAATGGTCAGCACGGTGGCGTACGTGTCGTCCTCCCATAGCTCATCGAGCTTGTCGGTGGTGATGTCGGACGGCGTCAGCCACAAGCTGGTCACGAACCCGTTGAAATGTTTGAGGCGGCGCCATCCGGGGCGGCTCCAGGTCGGTTCGAGATCGGCCAGCACCGCACGGTCGACTTCGGCGAGCTCCTCGGCGGTCAACGGCCGGGCCGCGCAGGTCAGCCCGTCGAGATCTTGGGCGAGCCGTTCGGTGGCCGCCACCAGTGTCGACGCCAGCGAATCGCGGGCCGCCACCGCGGCGACGTTGCGCTGCGGGTTCATCCGCAGCACCAGCCAGGTCCGGCGAACGTATGAGGTGGGCTCGTCGCTCACCACCTTCCACTCCTCGGGGCCGAAGTCGTCGAGCTTCGACAACTCGGCGGCACCAATGTCAGGGCCGCCGCGGCGGACCTTCACCGAGACGATGTCGATGTCATCGAGGTGGATGTCGAACTGGCGTAACCCCGAGGCGACGGCCTGCACCAGCAGGGCGGGCCGCGACGACCGGTGACGATGGCGCGACGCCGGGTCGTCCTCACCGCCGTTGACGGCGATCACCGTGACGAGCCGGCCCTGGTACTCGCGCACGCCGACCTTGTCGCGGCCGAACTTGCGTTGGTGATCGGTGGCCGGAGTGCAGCCGGCGGCCAGCGCGGAGCCCGGATCGGCGGACCAATCCCACAGCCAGGTTGCCAGTCCCGACGTCACCGTCAGGCCGTGGTAGGTGACAAGCGACAGCAGCGTGACCAGCAAGGCCAGACCGACCCCCACCCAGAACGCGATGCGGTAGGTGCCCTGCCAGGACTCCGGGCAATGACTGGCCACCGCCATGATCACCACGTCGACCAGGAACACCGTGGTCAGCCGCGGCCATGACAACGACAACCCAAACCTGCGCTGAGCCTTCATCAGTGTTGGTGCTCCGCCCCTATCGCTGTTCCTACTGCTGTTTGCGAGATCGCTTCATCAGCATCGCCGCACCGAACACTGCGCCGCCGATGAGCACCGCCACGAACAATCCTCCGGCGGCGACCCACACTGGCACCATATCCCGGGGCGGGACCGGCTTCGGCATCGTCAGCGGCGCCGACAGTTGCTGCGGCGGCTTCACCGGACCGTCGGGTACGTCCCAGGTCAATGCCGCGACCGGGTCGACGACCCCGTGGCCGACCTGGTTATCCACACCGCGCGCCGGCGCACGGGCGGTACGCGTCAACCTGTTGATGACCTGATACGCCGATAGCTGCGGGAACTTGGCACGCACGAGCGCGGCCACCCCCGACACGATCGCCGCCGAGAAGCTGGTGCCAGAGGGAACCAGCAACGTGTTGTCCGGTCCGTCGATCGCGTTGATGAGCCCGTCATCTCGCGGTGAAAGTCCGACGACGTCCGTTCCTGGCGCGGCGATTCCCACCCACGGCCCGGCCACACTCGTCGATGCCTGACCCTGATCGCCCTGGCTCAGCGGGCGGCCTCCGTCGTCGACCGCGCCGACCGTCAGGACGTAGTCGCTGAACCAGGATGGCGTCACGACAGTGGTGACGGCATTCCAATTGCGAGGATCGTTGGGCTGCAACGGATCATGAGGCGGGTTCTGCTTGCAGTCCTTTTTGCTGGTGTCACCGGCGGCGGCAACGATGACGGCGTTCTTGTCGACGGCCGCGTAGCGGACAGCGGCGCCCAGTGAGCGCTGGTCGATGATGTTGCGGGCGCTCATGCACGTCACGTCGGAGATGTTGATCACCGATGCGCCCATGTCGGCGGCGTGCACGATCGCCCGTGCCATCGTCTGCACGTTGTCGATCTTCGCCGACGTCTGCGGATCCTCGTCGCCGGTGTAGGCGTCCTTGAGGCCGAAGGCCTGGCTGGTCTGCCGGATCGCGATGATGTCGACGTCCGGCGCGATCCCGCTGAACGCGTCCGGGCCGCCCTTGGTCGGCGCGGGGGGCGGCGGTGCCGGCGGCGGGTCGAGCGGACGCGGATGGTCGACCTTGACCGTGTGTCCACCGCCGGAGTAGCCGGGGATGGTCACGGTGCCGCCAGCGTGGTTGCTCGCCGGGGCCTGCCCACCCTGCGCCGGCGCCGGGGCCGGGCCGGCGGGCGGTGGAGCCGCCGGTGGCGGGGGCGCCCCGAACGGGCCCGGAGGCTGTTGCTGCTGGTCCTGGGGCGGGGGCGGAACCATCGTCACGGTCTGCGGGAGCGGTGACAGGGTCACCGTCTGCGGCGGCGGCGCTTTCGGCGGTGGCTCGGTGGTGGGAATGGTGACCGGCTTGCGCGGTGCCGCCGGTGGTACTCCCGCGCCGTTGGCCGATGCCGCACCGATCATGGACGCCACGATGGTGCCGTGCGCATCGCAGTCAGACAGGCCGTCACCGGACATGATGTAGTCGCCGCCCGGAATGAGGTGCGGAAACCGGGGGTGCGGGGTCACGCCCGTATCGATGACGGCCACCTTCTGGCCGGCACCGCGACCGAACTGCCACGCCTCCTGCAGATTCAGCATGTCCATGTATTTGGGCTGCAGCCGGAAATCGGTCCCGGGCAGCACGCCGACCTCGGTGCAATACGAGTTCTGCTTCATCGGCGCCCCCGGCCCGGGTGGACCGTCCGGCGGCACTGCCGCGGCGTCGATCGTCGGAGGCGAAATTGCATAGGCGGGAGGCAGATTGGCCAATGCGCCCGATGCGAGCAAGATGGCGGCGACGGTCGCGGCGGTTGCGCGACCACGCCACACTTTGCCGTCAGCGATAGCGAATTGCTGCATAGACATTCATCAACCACAATGCCAGCGGGAAGATTGGCATCAGGCAGAGGTATTCAATCCATTCCACGAATTTGCGGAATAGCGGGCTGTAGACGGTGTTTGGCACCACAGCCGCGGACGTGAGGCCCGCCGCCGGCACCAAAACCAGGATCGCCGCGCTGATCGAGACCGCGAGCGGGGACTGCAGCACGAGCGCGTACCGCACGACGACGGCACCGACAATCAGCACCCCGGTGCCGGCCAGGGTGATCGCCTGCCAGCGGTCGACGTAAGAACGGCCGCGCAGCAACAGGAATCCCGCGCTGAAGCCCGCCAGCAGAACCGGCAACCAGCGTTGCCCGGTGTGCGGGTCCGACAGCGCGGTCAGCGAGACGACCATCAGGACGCCGAGCCCGATCAGCAAACCCGACAAGAAGGAGCGGGCGCGTTCGGCCTGCGTCAGCACGTCGCGGACCGACGCGGGTCCCTCCAGAACCGGGGGGCCGCCGTCGGAGCGCACCACCGTGGTGGGCAGGTCGGGCCGAGCCTCGAAGACCCATCGGCTGGTGGCCGACGGGAAGACGGGTAGGCGGATGCCGGCCAGCCGTCGCGAGATCGCCGGCGCACTTTGGTAGACCAGAACCGACACGAGCACGACGCAGGTCAACAGCGTTACGGCGCTGGTCATGGCTACCATGCGCGCCAACGCGGCCACGGCCGTGATCGAGCTGGCGGTGACGATCGCGGTGTAGATCGCCAGCCGGCGTCCGGTGAACCGCAGCGCGAGTATCGCGGCAATGGTGAGGACGCCGAAGCCCAGCACTGCTTGTGGCGATCCCACCCCGCCGGGCGGCGCGGAGGCCGCGGCGACCGACAACGGCGCAAGGCTGCTCAACAGCATGGTGTCGGCAACGCGCCGTTCCTGCTGGGTGTGCGCCCGCGCCAACAGCAACAAGGAAACGCCCAGCACCAGCGCGCCGATCACGCCCGCGTAGACCGTTGGCAGCCACGAGTTGTGGTGCCAGCGCCACCAGCCGAGCAAACCGGTCGCGGCCGTCACCCCGATTGCCACCATCGACGCACCGACTTGCACGGCAACCACTGGGTCGATGGCGGCGAAGCGCTTGCTGAGATCCGACGCGACCGCGGTAGAGATGTGCTCGATGACCTGCGAGCGGTGCTCGGTGTCCGGGATGAACCGGATCCACAATCGGTCGCCGTCGTAGACGTCCTGCTCGCTCAGCGATTGGGTGGCCCGCAGCGGCGAGCCGTCCACCAGGCACAGCGCCCATCTGCCCCGGCCGGCGGCTTCCAGCGGAGGCTCACCGAGTTCGCGGAGCCGGCTGTTGACCACCTTCAGCAACGGGTCGGTCATCACCGAGACGGGGGCATTCGCGTCCAGTAGGACGCCGATCTGGACACCCGTGCCGGCCATCACGCCGACGACGACTGCCTGAGGCTGTGAGATGCCCTCTACGTCAGCCTGTGGTACTTCAACTACCGCAGTCATCGCCTTGCACTCCCTACCGTGATGAATGTGTGAACCCGTGCCGCCGGTCGCGTGCCATCCGGCGCCGGTGTTCTCGCCGCTGTGCTGCGGCCCCCCGCGCAGTGCATTCCGACTAATTGGAATTCCATCTGCCTCGCCTTGCGATTAAGAGTTGTGGTTGACACCGGTTTGAGAATTGCTGATGCCTTGAAAGAAGTATGCCGTGCTCGCAGCTCAACCGCATGTTGAGTGCGACGACATTGGTGAACTCTGTGTTTCGCGGAATGTCACACCCTGCTGTGAGTTTTCCACTCGCCGTAGGGAAGTGTGTCCAGCACCGTTTTGACGCCCACCTGTACCAGCTGCGGGGTCGCCGGACAGATGGCCAGCCACGCCTCCCCCGAACCGGCGGTCCGGGCTTGCTGGTAGAGCGCGATGCGGCCGCCGGACCCGTCCTTGAGCGACAGCACCGACGCACTGGGGCCCTTGGCGTCGTCCTGGTACTGGCGTGCGTACACGGCGACCTCGGCGGCGGGATCCGACAGCGCCTGGCCCAGCGCGGCCACGGTCGCGGCGCTGATGCCCATACGGCGCAGGTCTCCGCCGGAGAACACGTTGAAACCCGAGTCCTGCCACGACTTCGTCGCTTCGAGCATCTCCTCCAGCGGCACGTTGACCGCGTTGATCGCCGCGGGCTCGGCGTGGTGAATGGACTCCAGCGCGTCGATCACCAGGGACGCGATCGAGGCGCTGTCCGCGACGGCGACGTCGTCGACCGTGATCTCACCGCCCACCCGGACCGCCGACACCCAGTGCTGGCCGCGGCGGGCCAGGACCACCCGAAACTCGTTGTCGGGGATGTCGCGCGAACCCGGGGGCTGATTCTCGTCATCGAGGACGCCATAGGCCAGCTTGCCCCGCGACAGCAGGGCGACCACCTCGAGGTCCGGCGCGGCAAGCACTTTCATCCGCGCGGCGACCTGCTCGTTGACCTGGTCGTTTTCGACGATGCCTTGATCGCGCATCACCGTCATTCCGGGATGCTCGTTGAGCCAGTCGCTCGAGTCGGTGGAAACGTATGGCCGGCACCGCAATTCCGGGGCGACGTGCCGAATGTCCAGCAGCGCCTGGAGCATCCAGAAACCGTCGACGTTCACGGTGATGTCGGTGCGAGTGCTCTGTTGGTCCATCAATTCCTCAATCGGTCCCTGAATAGCTCAAGAGTCACAATGCACGGTAACCGCAGGACGCGGCAGCACACCGACGGGTGGTGTGCTGCCGCGCCTGTGGTCGTGGCGTCAGGCCCAGCTGGACCCGACGGCGCTGTCGGTGCTGGCCATGTTGTTGCCCGCGGACTGAACCTTCTGTCCGTGGGAGTTGGCCTGCTCGTAGATCACCTGGAAGTTGCGACCCAACTGGGTGATGAACTCCTGGCAGGCCACCGAACCGGCACCGCCCCAGAAGTCACCGGCAGCAAGCACATCGCGAACGATGGCCTGGTGCTCGGCTTCCAAAGACGCGGCCTGGGCGCGAATGAGGGCACCATGGGCGTCCACATCGCCGAACTGGTAATTGATGCTCATTGCTTGGCTCCTTAAAAGCTTTGGGCAGCAGCGGTTCTGGGCTAGCTGCTGAGGATTTGCTGCGAGGCCTGCTCTTGTTGCTCGTAGTTGTTCGCGTCGCGAATCAGCCCGTCGCGCACCCCGTGGAGCATGTTGACGATGTTGCGGAAGGCCTGGTTGACCTGACCCATGGTGTCGTAGGACGTCGCCTG
>NZ_JAICZA010000102.1 GCF_025933915.1 Mycobacterium sp. | reverse complement strand
GATATCGGCCTGACCACCCTGACCGAAGTCAGCGGGCGTGGCGCGCAGATCGCGGGGGTGACCGATCTGCCCACCCTGATCGACGCCGACACCGGCTTCGGTGAACCGATGAGCGCCGCGCGCACCGTGACGGTGCTCGAGGACGCCGGGCTGGCCGGCTGCCATTTGGAGGACCAGGAAAACCCCAAGCGCTGCGGGCATTTGGACGGCAAGGCCGTGGTGCCGGCCGGCGAGATGATCAAACGTGTGCGCGCGGCCGTCTCCGCGCGCCGTGATCCGAATTTCATCGTCTGCGCGCGCACCGACGCCGCCGGCATCGAGGGCCTGCCCGCGGCGATCGAGCGCGCCAAGGCCTACGCCGACGCGGGCGCTGACCTGATCTTCACCGAAGCCTTGGGCACCGCAGGCGAATTCGAGCGGTTCCGCGCCGCCGTGGACACGCCGTTGTTGGCCAACATGACCGAATTCGGCAAGTCGCCGCTGCTGAGCGCCCAGCAGCTGTCCGACCTCGGCTACAACGTGGTGATCTACCCGGTCACCACGCTGCGGCTGGCCATGCACGCCGTGGAGGCCGGCCTGCGTGAAATCGCCGAGACCGGAACACAATCGGGCCTGATCGACCGGATGCAACACCGCAGCCGGCTCTACGAGCTGCTGCACTACGCCGATTACAGCCAATTCGATGCCGAAATCTACAATTTCAAGCACCAAGGAGTCGTGCCATGAGCACCGTCGAAGACAACAAGCCCCGCGTCGGCCCTCCCATCTACAAAGGCCTGGCCGGTGTCGTTGTGGACACCACCGCCATCTCCAAGGTCGTCCCGGAAACCAACTCCCTGATCTACCGCGGGTACGCGGTCCAGGACCTGGCGGCGAACTGCAGCTTCGAGCAGGTGGCCTACCTGCTCTGGCATGGCGAACTCCCCGACGACCAACAGCTGGCGCTGTTCACTCAGCGGGAACGAGCGGCGCGTCGGCTCAACCGATCCCAGCTGTCGCTGCTGTCGAAACTGCCCGATACCTGCCACCCGATGGACGTGGTGCGGACCTTCATCAGCTCGATGGGCGCCGAGGACCCCGACGAGGATGACAACAGCCCGGCGGCCAACTACGCCAAGGCGCTGCGGATGTTCGCGGTGCTGCCGACCATCGTCGCGGCCGACATGCGCCGCCGGCGCGGTCTGGACCCCATCGCCCCGCACTCCCACATGAGCTACGCCCAGAATTTCTTGCACATGTGCTTCGGCGATGTCCCCGAGCAGGTGATCGTCGACGCCTTCGAACAGTCGTTGGTCCTCTACGCCGAACACAGCTTCAACGCCTCGACCTTCGCCGCACGCGTGGTCACCTCGACGCAGTCCGACATCTACAGTGCGGTCACCGCCGCGATCGGCGCGCTCAAGGGACCGCTGCACGGCGGAGCCAACGAAGCGGTCATGCACGACATGATCGAAATCGGCAGCGCCGCCAAGGCTTCGCAGTGGCTACAGAGCAAGCTGGACCGCAACGACAAGATCATGGGCTTCGGCCACCGCGTCTACAAGAACGGCGACTCCCGGGTGCCGACCATGAAGGCGGCCCTGCAGCGCGTCGCCGCCGCGCGCGACGGTCAGCGCTGGCTCGACGTCTACGAGGTCTTGGAGAAGGGGATGGCCGACGCCAACGGCATCAAACCCAACCTCGACTTTCCCACCGGACCGGCCTATTACCTGATGGGCTTCGACATCGGAGCCTTCACCCCGATTTTCGTGATGAGCCGCGTCACCGGCTGGACCGCACACATCATCGAACAAACCGCGTCCAACGCGTTGATCCGCCCGCTGAGCGAATATGTCGGGCCGCCCCAACGCGCTCTATCGTAAATACCGTGCTGACGAAAGTCCTGGTCGCCAATCGCGGCGAGATCGCGATCCGCGCATTCCGCGCCGCCTACGAATTGGAAATGGCCACCGTGGCGGTCTATCCCTTCGAGGACCGCAATTCGGTGCATCGGCTCAAGGCCGACGAGTCGTACCAGATCGGGGAGGAGGGCCACCCGGTCCGCGCCTACCTGTCGGTCGACGACATCGTCGCCACGGCGCGGGCGTGCGGGGCGGACGCGATCTACCCCGGCTATGGCTTCCTGTCGGAGAATCCCGACCTGGCGGCGGCCTGCGCGGCGGCGGGCATCACGTTCGTCGGCCCGAACGCCGAGGTGCTGGAGCTCACGGGTAACAAGTCGCGGGCGATCGCGGCGGCGCGGGCCGCGGGACTTCCGGTGCTGGCCTCCTCGGCACCCTCGACGTCGGTGGACGAGTTGGTGACGGTCGCCGAGTCGATGACGTTTCCGCTGTTCGTCAAGGCGGTCGCCGGCGGCGGCGGCCGCGGGATGCGCCGGGTCACCGACCCGGCGGCGCTTCCGGAGGCGATCGAGGCGGCCAGTCGTGAGGCCGAATCCGCCTTCGGGGACGCCTCCGTGTTCCTCGAGCAGGCGGTGATCAATCCGCGCCACATCGAGGTCCAGATCCTGGCCGACAACCACGGCAACGTGATTCATCTCTATGAACGGGATTGCAGTGTGCAGCGCCGGCACCAGAAGGTGATCGAAATCGCGCCGGCACCCAGCCTGGATCCTCAACTGCGCGAACGTATTTGCGCGAATGCGGTGGCGTTCGCGCAAAGCATCGGCTACACCTGTGCGGGCACGGTGGAATTCCTGCTCGACGAACGCGGCAATCACGTGTTCATCGAGATGAACCCGCGCATCCAGGTGGAGCACACGGTGACCGAGGAGATCACCGACGTCGACCTGGTGTCCGCCCAGCTGCGGATCGCGTCCGGGCAAACGTTGGAAGAGATTGGCTTACGCCAGGATTCGGTCGTCCCGCATGGTGCGGCGCTGCAATGCCGTATCACCACCGAAGATCCGGCGAACGGCTTCCGTCCGGATACCGGTCGCATCACCGCCTACCGCACCCCGGGCGGCGCGGGCATCCGGCTGGACGGCGGCACGACGCTGGGCGCGGAAATCAGCGCGCATTTCGACTCGATGCTGATCAAGCTGACGTGCCGGGGTCGCGACTTCCCCACGGCCGTGCGCCGGGCCCGACGGGCGGTCGCGGAATTCCGCATTCGCGGTGTCTCCACCAACATCCCGTTCCTGCAAGCGGTTCTCGATGACGCGGACTTCCAGGCCGGACACGTCACCACCTCGTTCATCGAGGAGCGCCCGCAGCTGCTCACGGCGCGCAGCTCGGCCGATCGCGGCACCAAGATTCTCAGCTACCTGGCGGACGTCACCGTCAACAAGCCGCACGGTGAGCGCCCGTCGACGGTCTACCCGCACGACAAGCTGCCCGACATCGACCTGTCGGCCGCCCCGCCCGCGGGATCCAAGCAGCGTTTGGCCGAACTCGGGCCGCAGCGGTTCGCGGCCTGGCTGCGCGAGTCGCGCGGCGTCGCCGTCACGGACACCACGTTCCGCGACGCGCACCAATCGCTGTTGGCGACCCGGGTCCGCACCACCGGCCTGATCAAGGTGGCGCCCTACCTCGCGCGGACCACGCCGCAGCTGTTGTCGGTGGAGTGCTGGGGCGGCGCGACTTACGATGTGGCGCTGCGGTTCTTGAAAGAGGACCCGTGGGAGCGCCTGGCGGCGCTGCGGGAGACGATACCCAACATCTGTCTGCAGATGCTGCTGCGCGGGCGCAACACCGTTGGCTACACGCCCTATCCGGAGACGGTGACGACGGCGTTCGTCGAGGAGGCGACGGCGACGGGCATCGATATCTTCCGGATCTTCGATGCGTTGAACAACGTCGACTCGATGCGGCCGGCCATCGATGCGGTGCGGGAGACCGGGGCGGCGGTCGCCGAGGTGGCGATGTCCTACACCGGCGATCTCAGCGATCCGGCCGAAAAGCTTTACACGCTGGACTATTACCTCAAGTTGGCCGAACAGATCGTCGAAGCGGGCGCGCACGTGCTGGCGATCAAGGACATGGCCGGCTTGTTGCGGGCGCCCGCCGCCGCGACGCTGGTGTCGGCGCTCAAATCCCGGTTCGACCTGCCGGTGCACGTGCATACCCACGACACCCCGGGCGGACAGCTGGCGAGCTACGTGGCGGCTTGGCACGCGGGAGCAGACGCCGTCGACGGCGCCGCGGCACCGCTCGCGGGGACCACCAGCCAGCCCGCGCTGTCGTCGATCGTGGCCGCCGCGGCCAACACCGCCTACGACACCGGGTTGTCGCTGCCCGCGGTATGCGACCTCGAGCCGTACTGGGAGGCACTTCGAAAGGTGTACGCGCCGTTCGAATCCGGGCTTCCGTCCCCGACGGGGCGCGTCTACCACCACGAGATCCCGGGCGGCCAGTTGTCGAACCTGCGCCAGCAGGCCATCGCACTGGGGCTCGGCGACCGGTTCGAGGACATCGAAAACGCCTACGCCGGCGCCGACGCGATCCTCGGGCGCCTCGTCAAGGTCACCCCGTCGAGCAAGGTGGTCGGTGACCTGGCGCTGGCGCTGGTCGGGGCGGGAATCAGCCCGCAAGACTTCGCCGACGACCCCGCACGCTATGACATCCCGGACTCCGTCATCGGCTTCCTGCGCGGCGAACTCGGTGACCCACCAGGCGGCTGGCCGGAGCCGTTGCGTACCAAGGCGTTAGACGGCCGCGGGCCGGCGAAGCCCGAGCAGCCGCTGACGGCCGACGATGAAAAGGTGTTGGCCGCGCCCGGTACCGGGCGCCAGGCGGCGCTGAATCGGCTGTTGTTCCCCGGCCCCGCAAAGGAACTCGAGGACCACCGCGAGACCTACGGCGACACCTCCGGACTCAGCGCCAACCAGTTCTTCTACGGATTGCGCCAGGGCGACGAACATCGCGTGGAGCTGGAGCGCGGTGTGGAGCTGCTGATCGGCCTGGAGGCGATCTCCGATCCCGACGAACGCGGCATGCGCACCGTGATGTGCATCCTCAACGGTCAGCTACGCCCCGTCGTGGTGCGCGACCGCAGCATCGCCAGCGACGTGCCGGCCGCCGAGAAGGCCGATCGCACCAATCCCGACCACGTCGCCGCCCCCTTCGCCGGTGTCGTCACGGTCACCGCCGAGGTGGGGGCCCAGGTCGAGGCCGGCCAGACCATCGCGACGATCGAGGCGATGAAGATGGAGGCCGCCGTCACCACCGGCAAGGCCGGCAAGGTCGCGCGAATCGCGGTGTCGCACACCGCACAGGTCGAGGGCGGCGACCTTCTGGTGGTGATCGACTAAGCGAGGCTGCCTTCGATCAGGGCGGCGCGCGCCAGCGTCTGCTCCGCCTGCTTCACGTGGGCGGCGTCGACCAGCACGCCGTTCACCCCGACGGCCCCGCGCCCCTTGGCTTCGGCATCCCGGTAGGCGGTGACATTGGCCTCGGCGCGGGCGATTTCGTCAGCGGTCGGAGCGTAGACACTGTTGGCGACGGGCACCTGGTCGGGGTGGATCGCCCACTTGCCGGTGTAGCCGAGCAGCGACGCGCGCCGCGCGTCGCGCTCGTACCCGGAGAGGTCACGGTAGTCGGGATACGGCGCGTCGATCGCGTCGATGCCGGCGATGCGCGCGGCGACGATCACCTTGTTGCGCGCGTAGGCCCAAAATTCGCCGGGATATTCGCCCAGTGGGACGAAGTTGGTGTCCACCCGGGCGCCCTGGGACAGCGAGAAATCGCCCACCCCGAAGATCAGGGCGTCGAGGCGAGAACTGGCCGCCGCGATCTCCTCGGCGTTGGCCAACCCCTCCACCTCTTCGATCAGCACCTCGAGCCGAATTCGCCTGCCCAGGTTCAGTTTCGACTCGAGTTGTGTGAGCAGGACGTCCACCCACCACACGTCGCGGGCGCTGCGCGCCTTGGGGATGATGATGGTGTCGAGGTTGCGGCCGGCCCGGGTCACCACCTCGATGACGTCGTCGTGGCACCACGCGGTGTCCAGGCCGTTGATCCGCACCGCCCGCGCGGTGCGGCCCCAGTCCAGGTCGTTGAGCGCGCTGATCGCTTTGCCGCGCGATTCCTCTTTGAACGCGGGGGGCACCGCGTCCTCGAGGTCGAGGAATACCAGGTCGGCTGCGCAGCCGGCGGCCTTGTCGAACATGTTGTCGTTGCTTGCGGGCACCGCGAGCTCGGAGCGCCGGAGAAGATCAGTCATGGTTCAATATCTTTCTGTCACAACACGCCCCGGGCGTGAAGGTCGTCGATTTCGTCAGCGGTCATGCCGAGTAACTCTCCGTACACCTCGGTGTTGTGTTCGCCGAGGCGCGGCCCCAGACGTCCCACCGTGCCGGACGCCGACGAGAAACGCGGAACGGGCGCCTGCACCGTCATTGGGCCGAGTTGTTGGTCGTCGACGGAGATGAACACCTCGCGATGCGCCAGCTGCTCGTCGGCGACCAGGTCGCCGATGTCATAGACCGGGGCCGCGGCCACCTCGTGGGCGTCGAAGGTGTCCATCGCCTCCGAAAGTGTCTTGGTGGCAACCCAATCGGCGACCACCGCGTCGACTTCGCGCGCCCGCGCCAGCCGTCGCTGCGGGTCGGAGAAGTCGGCGTCATCCAGCAGATCGTGCCTGCCGATCGCCCGGAACACCCGCAGCGCCAGCGCGGGTGAACTGCCGGACATGGCCAGCCACTTGCCATCCACCGTGCGATAGGTGTTGCGGGGCGCGGAAATGTCCCACCGGTTGCCGGCCCGCTCGGGCACCAGGCCCAACTGGTCATAACCCAACAGCGTCTGCTCCAGCAGCCGGGCCAGCGGGTCGATCAGGTTGACGTCGATCAATTGCCCCGGCCCGCCGTGCACGTCGCGGTGATACAGCGCCATCATCACCGCGTAGGCGGCGTTCAGCGATGCGACGCCGTCGGCCAACATGAACGGCGGCAGGGTGGGCGGCGCGCCGGCCGGCCCGGTGATGTGCGCGAATCCGCTCATCGCCTCGCCCAGCGTGCCGAAGCCCGGGCGCTCACTCTTCGGCCCGCTCAGGCCATAGCCGGTGATGTGCAGCATCACGATCCGCTCGTTGACCGCGCGCAGGCTCTCGTAGTCCAGGCCCCACTTGCGCAGGGTCTGGGGGCGGGTGTTGAAGATGGCGACGTCGGCGCTCTGCACCAGACGGCGCACCAGCGCCTGCCCCTCCGCGCAGCGCAGGTCCAGCGTGATCGATCGCTTGTTGCGCGCAATCGACTTCCACATCAGGCCGACGCCGTCGCGCTGGTTGCCCCAGCCGCGGATCGGGTCGCCGTGCCGTGGTTCTTCGACCTTGATCACGTCGGCGCCGAACTCCCCCAAATAGGTGGCGACCAGGGGTGCGGCGGCGAGCGTGGCGAGGTCGAGCACGCGGAGCCCGTCAAGCATGGGCGTCGGCGGCCACGCGGGCGTTGGACGGACGCTGCAGCCCGAGATGGCCGCGCAGCGTGGACGATTCGTATTCGGTGCGGAACAGCCCGCGGCGTTGCAGTTCCGGAACCACCATGCGGACGACGTCTTCGAACGCTCCGGGCAGATGCGTCGCGGCCAAGACGAATCCGTCGCACGCGCCGCTTTCGAACCAGTCGGCCATCTGATCGGCGACCTGTTCACCGGTGCCGACGAAGCGGGGTCCCTGCAAGAGGGTGGCGCGATGGTTGGCAAGGTCACGCAGCGTGACGGTGTCACCACCGATATGGGTGCGCAGGTTCTGCACCAGCCCGCGGATGCCCGAGACCGACGCGAGCAGTTCGTCGGTCACCGGGTCGTCGAGATCGTGTTGGGCGAAGTCGTAATTCATCAGCTCCGACAGCAGCGTCAGCGATGCCATCGGATGCACGAGATCGTTGAGGAACATGGCTTCGCGGTCCTTGGCGTGGGATTCGGATTCGCCCACTACCGCGTAGGCCATGGGGCAGATGCGAACGGCGGCGGGATCGCGACCGGCGTCGGCGATGCGGTCTTTTTGATCGGCGTAGTGGCTGCGCGCCACCTCGATGCCCGGGTCGCCGGTGAAGATCAATTCGGCCCAGCGCGAGGCGAATTCGCGGCCGCGTCCCGACGACCCGGCCTGGATGATGACCGGCCGGCCCTGCGGGGTGCGCGGCACCGTCAGTGGGCCGCGCGCGGAGAAGAACTGGCCGACGTGTCCCAGCTCGTGCACCTTGGCGGGGTCGGCGAACTGACCGGACACCCGGTCGTGCAGGACGGCCTCGTCCTCCCAGGTGTCCCACAGACCGGTCACCACGTCCAGGAATTCGTCGGCGCGGTCGTACCGTTCGTCGTGGCCGAGGTGGGCGTCGACGCCGAAGTTCTGCGCCTCGCTGTCGTTGACCGACGTGACGACGTTCCAGGCCGCGCGGCCGCCCGAAAGGTGGTCCAGGGAGGCGAACGTGCGCGCCACATGGAAGGGCGCGTAATACGTCGTCGAGTACGTCGCGCCCAGCCCGATCTTCGAGGTGGCCTGCGCCAGGACGCCGAGGATCACACCGAGGTCCAGCTTGACCGGCCGGGCGCCGTAGTGCACGGCGTCGTCCACCGATCCGCCGTAGACGCCGGGCATGGCCAGGCGGTCGTCGAAGAACATCAGGTCGAAGCAGCCCTCTTCGAGCTGGCGGCCGATTTTGGCGTAGTAGGACGCGTCCAGGTAACGGTGTTCGGTTGCGGGGTGCCGCCACGAGCCCGCGTAGACCGAGGTGCTGCCGGCCTGCATAAAGGCGACGAGGGCCATTTTGTCGGTGCGCATGGTTGAAACGTAACATCTGATATTTCAGATTTCAAATGTTAGATCTGCCGTTTGATACTGTGCCAAGGTGGCCACGATGGACATCTCCGGGACGGTCCGGGAGCGCGCCGCCCGCGAGCTTCGGGACCGCATCCTCACCGGCGTCCTGCCCGCCGGCTCACGGGTCGACCTCGACGCCATCACCGCGGAATTCGCGACCAGCCGCACGCCGGTGCGGGAGGCGCTGCTGGAGCTGTCGTTCGAGGGCCTGGTTCAGGTCGCCCCGCGCAGTGGTGTGACGGTGCTCGGGATCAGCCCGGACGACGTCCTGGACAGCTTCACCATTCTCGGGGTGTTGACCGGACAGGCCGCGGCGTGGGCCGCCGAGCGGATAGAGCCCGCGGAGCTCGAGACCCTGCGAGAACTCGCGGCCGACGTCGTGGCGCGATCCGGTGACGACACCATCGGCGAGGCCAACTGGCATTTCCATCAGATGATCCACCGCGCCGCGCACTCGCCTCGCCTGTTGAACCAGATCAAGCAGGTCGCCCGCGTGGTGCCGAGCAACTTCCTCACCCTGTTCCCCGAGCACGAAAAGCATTCCCTCGACGAACACCAGCAGCTTCTCGACGCGCTCGGCGACAAGGATGCCGAGCGGGCCCGCACGATCGCCGAACGACACGTCCTGGACGCCGGCCGTTCGCTGGCCGACTGGCTCGAGCAGCGCCGCGACGGTTAGCGGTCAGGCCAGCGCGGGTAGGACCTTGTCGGTGAGCAACTGGACCGACTTCCACGCTTCCTCGACCGGCATGCCACCGACCAGGGGGTGCATGACGAGCGGCCCGTAGTTCTCGGCGTCGCGCACCTCCGCGATCAACTGATCCGGAGTCAGGAAACGGTAACGCCCCGATGCCCGGACCTGATCCAGGGTTTGCACACCCGGCAGGTGCATGAGCGAACGCTGATCCGTCGACCATCCGCCGTAAGTGACTGCCTCCCACAGCATGTGGTCACCCAGCTGCGCCCACGCCCGCTCGGGATCCTCGTGCAGGTAGATCATGCCGCGATTGATCGGCCCCGGCATCAGGATGAACGGCGCCAGGCCGGCATCGGCGCACAGCCGGCGGTAGTAATCGGCGATCTCGGGCAGGTGATCGGCCAGGCTGAGCGGCAGCCGGAACCGGGCAGCGCGGCGAGCCGTGGCGCGCGCACCGCCGCCGACGTACAGCGGTGGATGCGGCCGGGTGAACGTCCCGGTGCAGACTCCCGCATCCGGATCTGCACCGGACCAGACCGCCAGCATTCGCTCCAGCAGGCTGTCCATCAGCGCTCCGCGCCGGCCGAAATCGCCTCCCAGCGCGTCATATTCGACCGTGCGGTAACCAAGACCCACCGTGGTGTGTAGGCGGCCGCGGCTCATGTTGTCGACGAGCGCGATGTCTTCGGCGAGCCGAACCGGGTTCCACAACGGCCCCAGCGCGCAATCGACGCTGGCGATCAGCGTCGAGGTCCGGGCCAAGAACATCGCCGCGGCCATGATCGGATTGCAGCTCCACCCGTGCCCGGTCGCGTGATGCTCGTCGACACTGATGGACGTGATGCCGTGGGACTCCCCCCACTGCGCCAGCTCGAGCGCCGCGGACAGAAGTTCGCCCTGCGTGCGTGGATCCCCTTGCGGGGACGCGAAGTTGAAGCGCAGCACCGTCAATAGCATGTCCGGTCCCGCCTCCTTACGCTTCCGGGAACAACGCGCGGTCGACGATCTCGACGCGGGTTCCCGCAGCGTCGACGTAGTAGGCAAAGAGCGCCAGGCCCGACTTCGACGACGGCCCCGCGGTGTCGGCGGTCGCTTCGAAGGCGAAGCAGCCGGCCAGCGCGCTCAGCCGGGCCATCGCCGCGTCCAGGTCGGGCACGATGATGCCGGTGTGGTAGAAATCCTCGGGCCGCAGTGCGAATTGCGTCATGAATTCCTCGCTATCTGGTCGCGCAGCCAGGCACTTTCCCAGAAGTTCGTGCTGGTGGCGAGAAGTTTTTCATGGGCTTGCCGCAGCACCACGCGAGCCCCCGGATGCCCGGCGGGAACAAGCTGGGCGAGGTGGATCGCGTGCAGGGCACGGTCGGCGCCCAGGTGCGCCCGGGCGCGATCCAGGAGCGCGTCGACGCCGGCCAGCTCGGCCACGTCGGCGGCGACGGCGTCGAATCCGATCGGGTACAGCTCGGTGGTCGATTCGTGGTGGAACCAGCCCGAGTAGTTCTCCCAGACCGCCCGCACGTCCCAGGCGACCTTCCCATAGCCTTGGCCCACTTCGTATTCCGCGGGCAGGGTGATCTCGCGCATCAAGGTGCGGACGTCTTTGCCGGCGTTCATTCCGGTGACGGTCTGATCGTGGATGTATGCGATGGCGTCGCGCAGCCGGGTAAGTTCGGCGTCGATGCGCTCGGCACCCGCGACGGGCTCGAAGTGACCGGTCACCAGCAGGTCGGGCTGCAGAGCGCGTACCCGCTCCACCGAGGCAATGGCCGTCAACGCATCGCGGTAGCGATCGCCGCGCATGGTGGCGAGATTGGGGATGTGGCCGATCAACGGACCGAAGGTGTTTCCGCACAAGCAGATTCGTTCCTCCGGCAGCCAGACCACCAGCGAGTCGGTGGTCTCCCCGCCGGGCACCGAGATCAGTTCCATCCGTCGACCGCCGAGCTCCAACGTCAGTGTGTCCTCGAAGTCGAGGTCGACGACGGGCACGCTCTGGCCCGCCAACCGCGTGGTCCCCAGACGCCGTTGAATGGCTTGGATACCCTCGGCCAGCGTGTCTTTGAACGCGAACGCGCTGCGGCTGGCCCGGTACGGGATCAGGCGATCGTTGTCGTCCCGCCACATCGTCCAGTTCGCCTGCGCGACAACGGTCGTGTCGGGGTCGCGCACGCTGTCAAGGCCGCCGACATGGTCCACGTGGCCCTGCGTGAAGATGATGTAGCGCACGGGTGACGAGTCGACGGCGTCGAAGTTCGCGCGGTGCACCGGACCCTCGAAACCCATCCCGGTGTTGACGATCACCCGGCCTTCGGCCGTGGTGAGCAGGTACGAGTTGGACAGGCCGGGCGAGCACCACAAGCCCGGGGCGATCTGCTCGGCCTTCGCGGCGGATGCCGGGCGCATCGCGTCGGCGCCGGGCCTGCTGCGATAGACAGGTTCGGACATCGCTGCTGACTCCTTCATTCGGGGCGGACGTCGAACTTGTCGAAATAGAAGCCGAAGCGGCCGCGGAGTTCGTCGGCGGAGATGCCGAAGTGCCGTCGCAGGTCGTAATGGATCCGGCCGTGTTTGCCGCGCGGATTGCCGTCCAGGTAGCGCCGGAAGCGGTCGCGCACCGGCTGCGGCAACTCCACACCGCCGCACCGGTACAGCCGCTCGAGCACCGGCATCTCGTTGCCACCCAGCTGGTGGAAGCTGACATCGACGCTGCGTTCGGCGGGCACCGCGTCGCGGTCGCGTACGCATGCGCTGAGCAGCCGGTGCACGCGGTCGCTCCAGTAGTCCAGCAGCCACTGCGGATCAATACTGCTGCGGCGCAGCCGGTCCGAGTAGGCCATCATCGTGATGGCCGATTGGATCACCGCGACGGGGTCGCGGTGCGTGAAGGCCACCGTCGCGTCGGGGAAAGTCGCCAGCAGCGGGCCGAGTTGCTCGCAGTGCTGCGGACTCTTGAGGACCCATGTCCGCGGCCCCCGCAGAAAGGTCAACGCCTGCAACACCTTCTTCAGGTAGGCGTAGTGGCGGGTTTGGTCGAGGCTCAGGTAGTAGTCGCGCCAGCCAGGCACCCGCGCATGCCATTCCAAGACATAGGAGGCCATATCGAGATCGAGGACTTCCACCTCTTCCTCGATCGCCTCGGGAAACCGGTCATGCATGGCGGCCACCACGGGCGCGCTGACCATCAGCGCTTCGTGTTCCGATTTGGCTCGCGTGTAGCGGGGGTCGACGCCGAAGACGCCGGGGCCCTGCCCGCGCGCCGGGATGGGATCCTGACTCTCCCAATACGGCAGCGCACGCCGGCGTGGGTCGGACGCAATGAGATTCACCAGATGCGTGGTGCCCGAACGCGGCATCCCGACGACGATGAAAGGACCCTCGATCGGGATGGACTCGATCTCGGGATACCGCGCGATCAGCTCGGTGAGCGACAACCGGTTGCGAAGCAGGCGCACGATCCGCTGCCGCAGCGAACCGCGGGTGAGCTGGCGCAGGCCCTCGTCGGCTTCGATCGCGGCGACGTGGGCGCGTAGGCGATCACCGAAGCCGTCGGTATCGTCGAGGCTGGCGGCTCCGGCCGTTACGCCGGCCTGCTCGATGGCCTCCGCGAGCATCCGGTCGATGTCGAGGTCGACGCGCTTGGCCTCGGTGAACTGCAGGATCTGACGCTGGACGTCGGTCAGCTGGGGCGCGGTCAAATCGTCGAAGTCGATGTCGTCAACCGCAGAGCCCACCGGAACCCCTCTTCGACGCGTCGGGTGAGAAATATGACACCGAGGCTAGACCGGCGGGATTTCGTCGTTCACCCAGCTACAGATTGGCCAGATCGTCGGGAACGTCGACCTTGTGCTGCTGCAGCGCCTCCAGCGGCACCACCTCGAGGGTGCTCTCGTGCGTGGACGCCAGGACCACCGGCGACGCACAACCGTCGTGGTGAGCCCGCAGCCAGTTCAGCGCGGTCACGCACCAGCGGTCGCCGGGCAGCAGGCCGGGGAACCGGTACTCGGGAACCGGCGTCAACAAGTCATTGCCAATGGAACGCTGGTGTTCCAGGAACTCGGCGGTCATCACCGCGCAAATCGTGTGCCGCCCAAGGTCCTGAGGCCCGGTTGAGCAACAACCGTCGCGGTAGAAACCGGTCAGCGGGTCTGTGCCGCACGGTTCCAGCGGACCGCCCAGCACATTTCGATCAGGCACCCACCCAGTATTGCGCTCGCAGGGGTGAAGTTTGAAGTACCTTCGCCAACTACGCCCAAAGGATTTTCCGCACCGGCGCCGTCGGCGGCCGGTGCGGACGGCCGGACATCGGGCGTGTTAACTCGGATTGATGTCGCACCATCTGGGCGATCGTCGACGCGATCGGCCGCAAGCCCGTTAGGACGCTCCGCGGTGACGACACCGTCTTCGGTTGTCCGACAACGTGTTTGACACACGGTTGGCATCGATTTTAACCGCGTCGGCCTTCATGACGGCCCGGGCGCGCCGAAGGTGATGGTTACGGATTGGTCACGATGATGAGGGGGAGTCGACGATCGACGTCGCCGATGAAGGCCCGGTAACAATTGTTATCTGAAGCTCTCGCGACGCGCTGAGCAAATCCCCGGGAAATCGCCGCGAAAACTTATCGTCACATCGTGGAACGACGAACGGCCCTGAAACTCCCCCTGCTGCTGGCGGCCAGCGCCGCAGTTACCCGGGTACCCCGGGCCTTCGCGGAGGAAGCGGGCCGGTGGTCCCCCGATCGCGCCAACCGGTGGTATCAAGCGCAGGGCTGGCTCGTCGGAGCAAACTACATTCCCGCGAGCGCCATCAACCAGTTCGAGATGTTTCAGGCCGACACATTCGACCCCCGCCGCATCGACACCGAGCTCGGCTGGGCTCAGTTCTACGGGCACAACACCGCACGGGTGTTCCTCCATGATCAGCTCTGGGCAGCCGATCAGCGCGGGTTCCAAACGCGGCTGGGGCAATTCGTCGACATCGCGGCCCGCCATCGCATCAAACCGCTGTTCGTCTTCTTCGACTCCTGTTGGGATCCCCAGCCCCGGGCGGGTCGACAGCGCGCACCGCGCCCCGGTGTGCACAACTCGGGCTGGGCGCAGAGCCCGGGCGCCGAACGCCTCGGCGACCCCCGCTACGTTCCGGTCATGCGCGACTACGTCACCGCGGTGATGACCCAATTCCGCAACGACAACCGGGTTTTGGGGTGGGATCTCTGGAATGAGCCCGACAACCCGGCGAACCAATACCGCAAAACCGAAAGAAGCGATAAGGAGCAACTGGTCACCAACCTGCTCCCCCAGGTGTTCCGCTGGGCACGCGCGGTCGATCCCAGCCAGCCGCTCACGAGTGGCGTGTGGCGCGGCGACTGGGGACAACCCCAGGGCCGCAGCGCAATCAGCGACATTCAGCTCGCCAACTCCGACGTGGTCACCTTCCATTCCTACGCTGAGCCCGCCGGCTTCGAGTCCCGGATCAACGAACTCACGCCGTTGGGCCGGCCGATCCTGTGCACGGAATACATGGCTCGGCCCCGGGGCAGCACCGTGCAGGGGATCCTTCCGGTCGCCAAGCGCCACAACGTCGGCGCCATCAACTGGGGCCTGGTCGCGGGAAAGACCCAAACGTACTTCCCCTGGGATTCCTGGGATCACCCGTACACCGCGGTTCCCAAGGTGTGGTTTCACGACCTGATCCGGCCCGAGGGGCGGCCGTTCCAGGACATCGAGGTTCTGACGGTTCGCAAGCTGGCCGGAAGCCAGGCCTGAAATTATCCCAAACAGCTTGGCGCAGTGCGGGATTCGCTAAGCAGCAAAGTCACCGACGGCGGTCATTTTGTTGCCGTCCCGGGCGGTGGCGAAGCCACCCGCGTTGAATGCGCAGTTCAGAATGATCGCTCGGTGTGGGGGACTTTGCATCCACATATCGAGGGCTTCGCCGGGAGTCGCAGCGGATCCGGTGCCCCAGAAGACGATCTCACCCGAGTACCTGCTCCGATAGCCCGCATCGGTGATCCGCACCTGCGGCGAAGAGCCGTCCGAACCAATGTGCCCGCTGACCCCGTTGCGCAGCATGTCGTCGGCGTGCCGCTGTGCCGCTTCGGTCAACCGCGGGTCGTCGCTGATCGCCCCGCATCCCTGGCGAAGCTGGTTGACGCCGCTGTACACCGCGGTCCCGGCATCGTCCGCGTGCGCAACGAATCCGGTAACCGCACCACCGGGAGCAGTTATGAAGGCAGTGCAGATCGAGAAGACTGCGACGATCTCAAATTTCGTCGTCATGTTGCCTCGTGCCCATGCTGGTTTATCCGTTTTCGATAACAAAATGTTACCCAGTTGCAACCATCAAAGGTCGAGGATCCTAAATCCCCCGCTTAGTGGCCCGCGTTGTGCGCCAGATCGATGGCGTATTGGTTCACGAAGTTGCCCGCGGGCGGATCGCCTTTGCCGCATGTTCCATCGGATTCACCGGGACGCTTGATCCACAGGTAGGCGTCGGCGTGCGCACCCGCGGTCGACGCGGTGGGCGGAGTGCCCAACGCTCGGCCGCTGGGATTGCACCAGTTGAGCTCGGAGTCGGGCGCCGGTCCGGCACCGTTACGCGACGTGTCGATCACGTAGTGCGAACCGTTCGTCAGCCCCGAAATCGCCTCCCCGTAACCGATTTCGTCCTCAGTGGTGAAGAAGTTCGCGGTGTTGACGCTGAAACCCCGCGCGTGGCCGACACCGGCCTGGTTGAGCCTGGCGGCCATGTCCTCGGGGCTGTGCCAGCGCAGGTGGCCCGCGTCGACGTATACGGCCGCGTTCGGATCTCGGGTCAGCGTGTCGACGGCGTAGCGAATCAAGTCGAAACGTTCCTGGCGCTGATCACCCGACAGGCAGTCGGCCATGGCGAGCGCATCGGGTTCGACGACGATCGCGACCCGCGAAGCGCCCACCCCGGATGCGATGCCGTCGATCCACGAGCGGTAGTCGTCGGCCGACGCCAGACCACCCGCGGCGAAGCTGCCACAGTCGCGGTGCGGGATTCCATAGAGCGCCAGCACCGGGATGGCACCGGTAGCGGCCGCGTCGCTCGTGTACTTGCCGACCGTGCCCGCCGAGGCGCCCGGCACGATCCAGTACGCCTGCGGGGTGTTGGCGATGGCGGTCAGCTCGGGACTCGGCGGATCGGCGTGCTGCGCGGCGCGCATGGCCGCCGACGTGGGGTTGACGTAGAAGGGCGCCCCGTCCAACGGGTTGCCGTCGGCGACCAAGCGCACCGTCGGGGCGGGACCGGCCCGCAACGGATCGGCAGGAAGACCGATGCCTGCGACAACTGTCAATGCGGCCGCGGCCGTCAGAAAGGGGGCGATCCATCGAGCGACTGCACCAGCAGCTGAGAACGTCACCCCAGAAAATTAATGGTTCGGAAGCATCGAGCGCCAATCCACGACGGCGGTGTCGGCGCGATCGGCGTTCGGCGCGGTTGGCGACCGGGCAGCTTTTGGCGGTGGCGGAGGGATTT
>NZ_JAICZA010000021.1 GCF_025933915.1 Mycobacterium sp. | reverse complement strand
TTCTGGCGGCGGCGGGAACCTCGGATGACAAGGCGCGGGCCGACCTGCACACCACGGCGACGTTGTTGTCGGCGCTCACCGGATCACGGGTGAGCCTGGCGTTCGCGGCCACCGGAGATCCGCAACTGCACGAGGCCGTCGCCCGGGCGCGGCGGCACGGGCGCCGCGACGGTGGGCGCGTCGTGGTCGCCTCCTACCTGCTGGCCGACGGCCTGTTCCAGCAACGGCTGCACGCCTGCGGCGCCGACCTGGTCGGTCAGCCGCTGGGCACCCACCCGGGTCTGGCGCGCTTGATCGCGAACCGATTCCGCCGGGCCCTGCCGCCGGTCCTCGCCGCCACCGCCCGGCGGGCATCACGCCGATCGGGCCCGCATCAGCTCGCACACGCGCACGCGTTGCGGCCCATTCCTTGATCTTTGGTCGTAAACCGGCGATCCTGGCACCATGCCCCCTCGCGAAGAGCCGTCGCATGGGCTCCTTGACCCGGTCGCCAAGATGTTGCGGTTGCCGTTCGGCACACCGGAATTCATCGACCGGATCGTCACCGGAGGGGTCAACCAGGTAGGCCGCCGGACGCTGGGGATGCTGATCACCACCTGGGATGCCGCCGGCGGCGGGCCGTTCGCGGCCAGTGCCGTCGCGTCCACGGGGATGGCCAAGACCGCCGAGATCGTCCAGAGCAATTTCGTCGGCCCGGTGTTCGGTCCACTGCTGAAAATTCTGGGCGCCGACAAGGCCGCCACGCGGGCTTCGTTGTGCGCCTCTCAGCTCGTGGGCCTGGGCATCATGCGCTATGGCATCCGCTCCGAGCCGCTGCACTCGATGTCGGTGGACGCGCTGGTCGACGCGATCGGGCCGACGATGCAGCGCTACCTGGTCGGTGACATCACCCGCTGAGCGCCGCGCGCTCAGGCGGCCCGGGGCTCGTCGTCGCGCGCGATCTGGACGAAGCCGTCGGCGGTGATCCGCACCGGGTACACCGGCACCGAAACATTCGGATCGTCCAGGCAGGAACCGTCTTCGAGCGAAAACGCCTGCTTGAGAATGGGCGACTGAACCGTGACGCAGCCCCCGCGGTCGCCCACGATGCCGCGGGACAGCACGGCCGCGCCGGAGAACGGGTCGACGTTACCCACCGCGCGCACCGAGCCGTCGTCGAGCCGGAACAACGCGGCCTGGGAACCGTCGTCGAGCAGTACGCCGACACCGCGACCCGGAATGAGGTGGTCGTAAGAGCAAGCGCGCGTCCACACCGCAATGTCGTTGAGAAGCGTCATGATACCTTCCTCGTTCCTCCGGGGCTTTCGTCACGGACCGTCGGCATGCCAATGGACACAGGGATTTTGCGGCCGGCATGCTCGGTGAATGTCACGGTCGAATCGACGGCGTCGGGGGCGTTGACGAACGAAACGAACCGCGACAGCTTGTCCGGATCGTCGAGCACGCCCTTCCATTCGCACTTGTAGTTCTGTACATGCCGCTCCATTGCGGCCTCGAATTCCTCTGCCAGGCCCAGCGAGTCCTCGCAGACGACCTCACGCACGTGGTCCAGGCCGCCGGCGAGCGACTCGACCCACGGCGCGGTGCGCTGCAACCGGTCGGCCGTCCGGATGTAGTACATGACGAACCGATCGACGTAACGGACCAGCGTCTCGGTGTCGAGGTCGCTGACCAGCAGCTGCGCGTGCTTGGGGGTCATCCCGCCGTTGCCACCGACGTAGAGGTTCCAGCCCTTTTCGGTGGCGATCACGCCCACGTCCTTGGAGCGCGCCTCGGCGCACTCCCGCGCGCAGCCCGAGACCCCCATTTTGATCTTGTGCGGCGCCCGCAGACCGCGGTAGCGCAGCTCGAGGTCGATGGCCAGCTGCACCGAATCCTGCTGCCCGTAACGGCACCAGTCGGTGCCCACGCAGCTCTTCACCGTGCGCAGCGCCTTGCCGTACGCGTGGCCGGATTCCATGCCGCCGTCGACCAGGCGTTTCCAGATCTCCGGCAGTTGGTCCACCCGCGCGCCGAACAGGTCGATCCGCTGGCCCCCGGTGATCTTGGTGTAAAGGCCGAAGTCCTGGGCGATCTGACCGATCAGGATCAGATGCTCGGGCTTGATGTCACCACCGGGGACCCGGGGCACCACCGAGTAGCTGCCGTTCTTCTGGATGTTGGCCAGGAAGTGGTCGTTGGAATCCTGCAGCGAGGCCTGCTCGCCCTCGAGGATGTGGTCGGAGCCGGTGGACGCCAGGATCGAGGCGACCACGGGTTTGCAGATGTCGCAACCCTTTCCGCGGCCGAAGCGCTCCAACAGGCCCGAGAACGTCCGGATCTCGGTAGCCGAGATGATCTCGAAGAGCTCGGCGCGCGACTGGCCGAAGTGTTCGCACAGCGCCTTGGACTGCTCGACGCCCTCGGCTTCCAGTAGCTGCTTGAGCAGCGGCACGCACGACCCGCATGAGGTTCCGGCCGACGTGCACGACTTGAGCGAGGCGACATCGGCGCAGCCGGCGGCGATCGCGTATTTCAGATCGCCCTTGGTGACGTTGTTGCATGAGCAGATCTGCGCCGAATCCGGCAGGGCCCCAACGCCCAAAGCCTCGCCGCCATCGGGTTGCGCCGGGGCGATCAGCGCGAGCGGGTCCCCGGGCAGCTCGCTGCCGACCATGGGCCGCAGCACCCCGTAAGACGAGGCGTCGCCGACCAGGACGCCCCCGAGCAGGGTCTTGGCGTCGTCGGAGAGCACCAGCTTGGCGTACGTCCGGTTGACCGCGTCGTTGATCGCGACCTCGAGGCAGTTCTCCGTAACCCCCATCGCATCACCGAAGCTGGCCACGTCGACGCCCAGCAGTTTGAGCTTCGTGGACAGGTCCGCTTCGCCGAACTCCGCGATGCCGTCCAGCAACCGGTCGGCCACCACCTCGGCGGAGGTGTAGCCGGGTCCCACCAAGCCGTAGCACCGGCCGCCGATCGCGGCGACCTCGCCGATCGCGTAAATGTCGGGATCGCTTGTCCGGCAGGATAGGTCGGTGAGCACCCCGCCACGTTCGGCGCGCGTCAGCCCGGCGGCGACCGCCAGTTCGTCACGCGGCCGGATGCCGGCCGCGAAAATCACCAGGCCGGCGTCGACGACCTGACCGTCGGTCAGCCGCACCCGCACCGACGTTGACCCGTCCGGCCGCTCAACCGATTCGATCGACTCGGTGCCCGTCCCGACATGGAGCGAGATACCCAGGTCGCCGATCATCCGGGCCAGCAGCGCACCGCCGGCCTCGTCGATCTGCTGGGCCATCAGCCGCGGCATCATCTCGATGACGTGGGTCTGCAACCCGAACTGGCGCAGCGCATTAGCGGCTTCCAGCCCGAGCAGGCCACCGCCGATGACCACGCCCGCGGTGCCGTGCGAGGCTTCCGCCGTGCGCAGGGCACCGGCGCGGATGGCGTCGAGGTCGTCGAGCGTGCGGTACACGTGGCACGCGGGCAGATCGTGGCCGGGCACCGGCGGCACGAACGCGTAGGAACCGGTCGCCAGGACCAAGGTGTCGTAGCTGTGGCGCCGGCCGTCGGCGGTGAGCACCGACTTTGCCGCGCGGTCGATTTCGGCGACCCGCTGGTTCAGCACCAGCCGGACCTGCTCGTCACCCTCGTACTCGTTGCCGGGCAGCGCCAGCAGCTTGCGGTCCCAGCTTTCGGTGTAGGAGGTCAGCCCCACCCGGTCATAGGCCGCGTCAGTCTCTTCGGCGAAAACCGTGATGTGCCAACGTCTCTCGGTGTCACGGGCGCGGAGCGCCTCGACGAACCGGTGCCCCACCATGCCATGTCCGACTACGATGATGTGACGACGCGCACAGCTGGCGCGCGAAATCCCGTCTGCAGACATGGCTTTGAGAGTAACGGCCAGAAATTACGTCTCTTTCGCGCAATGTGACAGTCCTATGACGAGGATCTCACAACTCACAGGGATCCCTGTGAGTGATTGTTCGCTGCGGGCGAACGGCCAGCTGGAACTTTAGCGTGGTCGACTCATGTTTCTACAAGTAGCCGGTCATCGGAGCACCGGCCACAGGAATCTCACAACGAAGATCAAGGAATTGGAAGGGAAGCACCATGAGCAACCTCGCACTGTGGTCGCGACCGGCCTGGGACACCGACCGGTGGTTGCGCGACTTTTTCGGCCCCGCCGCGGCTGCGGACTGGAACAACCCGGCGACCAGCGGTTTCAAGCCCGCCGCCGAGATCGTCAAGGACGGTGACGACGCGATCGTACGTCTCGAACTCCCGGGCGTTGACGTCGACAACGACGTCAACGTCGAGGTGGACCGTGGCCGTCTGGTCATCCACGGCGAACACCGCGACGAACACTCGGAGGAGGAGAACGGCCGCACGCTGCGGGAGATCCGCTACGGCTCGTTCCGCCGGTCGTTCCAGCTGCCCGCCCACGTCACCGGCGACGCCATCACGGCGTCCTACGACGCCGGTGTGCTCACGGTGCGGGTCACCGGTGTGTACGCCGGGAACCAGGCGCAGCGCATCTCGATCACCAAGTAACCCCCGATAACCGCGTGAATCCGGCGGGGCCGCAACGGCTCCGCCGGATTCATGGCATCGGTGGCGTCAGCCCCAGCGGGCGAGCAGCTCTTTGGCGCGGCCCGTCAACGCGGCCTGCAGGAAGGGCCCGAAGCTGATTCGCGCCACCCCCAACGGACCGAAGGTCGCCGGGTCGTCCTGGTCGGGCAGCGCGATCGCATTGACCGGCAACACCAGCTCGGCGGTCAAGCGACGCAACGTGTCAGGGTGGTGGCGGCCGACCGGGTAGAGAACGTCGGCGCCGGCGGCAGCGGCCTGATTCAGTCGCGCCACGGCGCGGTCGACGCGATCAGACTCCTCGCCATCCTGGCGCAGGAACAGATCGGTCCGTGCATTGATGACCACATGTACTGCGGCCGCCTCGGCGGCCGACCGCAACTCGCCGACCAGTTCGGCGTGTTCGGCCGGGGACCGCAGCCGCTTGTCCTCCGAGTGCACGGTGTCCTCGATGTTCAGGCCGACGGCCCCGACGCTCAGCAAGCCCTCGATCAGGCGGGCCGCCGGGAGTCCGTAGCCGGATTCGATGTCCACGGACACCGGGATGTCGACCGCAGCGGTGATCTGCGCGACGCGATCAAGGACGTCGTCGAACGACATGCCCTCGTTGTCGGGTTTGCCGATCGAGTCCGCCATCGGATGGCTGCCCACGGTCAGGGCGGCGAACCCGGCGCCGGCGGCCAGCCGCGCCGACCAGGCATCCCACACGGTCGGCAGGATGACCGGGTTGCCCGGCCGATGCAGCTTCAAGAGAGTGGTCGCGCGCTCGGCCGGCGTGGTGGGGCCCGTCATAAGTATTCGCTCCCTTGGCGTCCGGGCTCAATGGTCTGACGTTCGGCTGTGCCGTGGATAGTATTGAGAGCGTACTGTGATCCGAAACACTGCCGAGGAGATGCGTTGACGAGCACGACTGGCACGACCGAATTCGCCGAACTGCACGACCTCATCGGCGGCCTGCGGCGGTGCGTGAGCTCGCTGCGGGCGCGATACGGCGACAGCCCCGCGATGCGCCGCATCGTCATCGACGCCGACCGCATCCTGTCCGACGTCGACCTGCTCGACACGGACGTGTCCGAATTGGACCTGGCGGGCGCCACCGTGCAGCAGTCCGGCGAGAAGATCGTCATTCCCGACACCCCGTACGACAGCGAATTCTGGCGTGATGTCGACGACGAGGGCGTCGGCGGTTACCACAGGTCCTGAACGACCCGAACCCCCCGACCGAAGCCCCCCGCAGAAGGGGGGCGTCTCTCTGTGTACCCTTCGACAGACAGCCCGTTCGAAGAGGAACAACTAGATGAGCGCACCCACGGCGAACCGTCCTGCGTCCGGTGTCTTTTCACCCACACGCGCCCGTATCCGGCAACGGACCCTACGCACCGACCGGTGGTGGATGTCGCCACTGAGGATCGACCTCGGCTTCGCCGCGTTCATCATCTACGCGACGGCCCGGGCGTTCCAGCAGGATTACTTCTTCGTCCCGAAGTACCACTACCTGACACCGTTCTACTCGCCGTGCGTCAGCAAGGCTTGCGGTGAGGCGGGCGACATCTGGCCGCAGTTCCTGCCGGACGTGTGGTGGTTGCCCTACGCGGCGCTGTCGTTGCCGTTCCTGCTGCTGTTCCGGCTGACCTGCTACTACTACCGCGGCGCCTACTACCGCACGGTGTGGCAGTCGCCCACCGCCTGCGCGGTGGCCGAGCCTCGCGTGCACTACACCGGCGAGACCAAGTTCCCGCTGATCGTCCAGAACACCCACCGGTACTTCTTCTATATCGCCTGCGTCATCTCGATCGTCAACACCTACGACGCGATCGTCGCGTTCCATTCCGAAAGCGGACCGGGTGGATTCGGCTTCGGGCTGGGCAACCTGGTCCTGCTCGGCAACGTCATCATGCTGTGGTTCTACACGCTGTCCTGCCATTCGTGCCGGCACGTCACCGGCGGGCGCCTCAAGCACTTCTCCAAAAACCCTGTGCGGTACTGGATCTGGTCAAAAGTCAGCGTCATCAACATCCGGCACAAGCAGTTCGCCTGGATCACGCTGGGCACCCTGATGCTCACCGATTTCTACATCGCGCTGGTGGCCAGCGGCACTATCGGCGACCTGAGATTTGTTGGCTGAAAAGCCATTTGACTTAAGAAAATCAGAACTTAGCTAGCGAGGGTTTCATGGTTGATGTCGAGCGGCATGCCTACGACGTAGTTGTCATCGGCGCCGGCGGCGCGGGATTACGCGCGGTCATCGAAGCGCGTGAACGGGGTCTGCGCGTCGCGGTGGTAACCAAGTCCCTGTTCGGCAAGGCGCACACGGTGATGGCCGAGGGCGGCTGTGCCGCCTCGATGGGCAACACCAACCCGAAAGACAACTGGCAGACCCACTTCGGTGACACCATGCGCGGCGGGAAGTTCCTCAACAACTGGCGCATGGCCGAACTGCACGCCAGGGAGGCACCGGACCGCGTCTGGGAGCTGGAAACCTATGGCGCGCTGTTCGATCGCCTCAAGGACGGCAAGATCAGCCAGCGCAACTTCGGTGGGCACACCTACCCGCGGCTGGCCCACGTCGGTGACCGCACCGGCCTGGAACTGATCCGCACCATGCAGCAGAAGGTCGTCTCGCTGCAGCAGGAGGATTTCGCCGAACACGGCGACTACGAGGCGCGCATCAGGGTGTTCGCCGAGTGCGCGATCACCGAATTGATCAAGGACGGTGACGCGATCGCCGGGGCGTTCGGCTACTGGCGCGAGAGCGGCCAGTTCGTCCTGTTCGAGGCGCCCGCGATAGTGCTGGCCACCGGCGGGATCGGCAAGTCGTTCAAGGTCACCTCGAACTCCTGGGAGTACACCGGCGACGGGCACGCACTGGCGCTGCGGGCGGGCGCGTCGCTGATCAACATGGAGTTCGTCCAGTTCCACCCGACGGGCATGGTGTGGCCGCCGAGTGTGAAGGGGATCCTGGTCACCGAGGGTGTCCGCGGTGACGGCGGGGTGCTGAAGAACTCCGACGGCAAGCGGTTCATGTTCGACTACATCCCCGCGGTGTTCAAGGGCCAGTACGCCGAAACCGAGCAAGAGGCCGACCAGTGGCTCAAAGACAACGACTCGGCCCGCCGCACTCCTGACCTGCTGCCGCGCGACGAGGTCGCGCGCGCGATCAACTCCGAGGTCAAGGCCGGTCGGGGCAGCCCGCACGGTGGCGTCTTCCTCGACATCGCGTCGCGGCTGACACCGGCGGAGATCAACAAGCGCCTGCCCTCGATGTACCACCAGTTCAAGGAGCTGGCCGGGGTCGACATCACCAAGGAGCCGATGGAAGTCGGACCGACCTGCCACTACGTGATGGGTGGTATCGAGGTCGACGCCGACACCGGAGCGGCCACCGTCCCCGGGCTCTTCGCCGCCGGCGAATGCTCCGGCGGTATGCACGGCTCGAACCGGTTGGGCGGCAACTCGCTGTCGGACCTGCTGGTGTTCGGTCGCCGCGCCGGCCTGGGCGCCGCCGACTACGTGCGGGCGCTGAGCAGCCGCCCGACGATCGGCGAACCCGCCGTGGACACGGCAGCGAAGCGGGCGCTGGCGCCCTTCGAGGCACCGGCCGACGGCGCTCCCGCCGAGAACCCCTACAGCCTGCAGCTGGAGCTGCAGCAGTCGATGAACGACCTGGTCGGCATCATTCGCAACGCCGACGAGGTCTCGGAGGCCCTGGCCCGGCTCGACAAACTGCGGGAACGGTTCAAGAACCTCCACGTGGAGGGGCAACGCCGCTACAACCCGGGCTGGAATCTGGCCATCGACCTGCGCAACATGCTGCTGGTCAGCGAGTGCGTCGCCAAGGCCGCGCTGCAGCGCACCGAGAGCCGCGGCGGGCACACCCGCGACGACCACCCGTCGATGGACTCGTCGTGGCGCAAGCTGTTGCTGGTCTGCGAGGCGGCCGGCGGCGACGAGGTGATACCCGACATCACCATCACGAAGAAGGATCAGACGCCGATGCGGCCCGATCTGCTGGAACTGTTCGACATCGCCGAGCTGGAGAAGTACTACACCGACGAGGAACTCGCCGGGCACCCAGGGCGGGCACCCAGGACGGAGAAGTAAATGACCTACAACGCGACGATGCGGGTGTGGCGCGGCGACGACGCCGACGGTGGTCTGCAGGACTTCACCGTCGAGGTCAACGAGGGTGAGGTCGTCCTCGACATCATCCATCGCCTGCAGCAGACCCAAACGCCCGATCTGGCCGTCCGGTGGAACTGCAAGGCGGGCAAGTGCGGCTCGTGTTCGGCGGAGATCAACGGCTATCCGCGGTTGCTGTGCATGACCCGGATGTCCACGTTCGCCGAGGACGAGGTCGTCACCGTGACGCCGATGCGAACGTTCCCGGTGATCCGGGACCTGGTCACCGACGTCTCGTTCAACTACGAGAAGGCCCGCGAGATCCCGTCTTTCAAGCCGCCCAAGGATCTGCAGCCCGGCGAGTACCGGATGGCGCAGGCCGATGTCGAACGCTCGCAGGAGTTCCGCAAGTGCATCGAGTGCTTCCTGTGCCAGAACGTCTGCCACGTGATCCGCGACCACGAGGACAACAAGAAGTCGTTCGCCGGGCCGCGCTTCTTCATCCGGATCGCGGAATTGGAGATGCATCCGCTCGACACGGGGGACCGCCGCGACCTCGCCCAGGACGAGGCGGGTATCGGCATGTGCAACATCACCAAGTGCTGCACCGATGTCTGCCCCGAAGGCATCAAGATCACCGACAACGCCATCATCCCGATGAAGGAGCGCGTCGCCGGTCGCCGCTACGACCCGGTGGTGTGGCTCGGTAACAAGCTGTTCCGTCGCTGATCGCACGCGCCGCGCGCACCCACCCGGCCGGCGGGGTTAGGCCGGCGCGGTAGCCGGGTAACCACACTGCATCCTGTCGGGCCGCCCGAGAGCGGCCGTGTACCCGCGACCGGAAAGGCAGCTCATGGAACCGAGGCGAGAAACCGCCAGCATCAACAACATTCGTACCGCTATCCGGCAATTGTCGGTACGCGCCCAGCTCGCGAACAAAGAGGGCCGGCACAACGACGCCGCCGAACTCGAGACCCGCATCCAAGGCTTTCGGGAAGAACTGAGCCACCGCCCCTAGCGGGGGCGGGGCCCGAAAAGCCCGCGTCAGGCGCCGAGACGGCGAAAATTGCTCCGGTGAAACACGATGGGCGCCACCTCGGCGTCCACGGTCACCTCGCTGACCCGCAACACCACGATCGTGTGATCCCCGGCCGGAATGAGTTGCTCGATCGCGCTTTCCAGCCAGAGGCCGGTGCCCTTGATGAACACCGCGCCGGTGGTCCTGGAGACCGTCTCCAGACCGGCGAACCTGTCGCCGGTCTTGGCGGCCAGCGTGCGGGCGGCCGCATCGTGCTCCTCGCCGAGCACGCTGATGCCCAGCATCGGCAGGTCCTTGAGCTTGGGCCACGTCGTCGAGGTGTTCTGCACGCAGAACGACACCAACGGCGGGTCCAGCGAGACGGGCACAAAGGTGCTGGCGGCCAGGCCCTCCCGGGTTCCGTTCACCTCGGCGGCGATGGCCACCACGCCGGACGGGAAATGACCGAAGGCCTCACGAAGTGACGACGCTGTCAGCTTGTTGTTCGAGTTCACCGGACTTTTTCGCCCCTAGAGCCCCAGACGTGTTTACGGACGTGACCCTACCCGGCGCGCGCCGCGCCGGCGCAGCCACCCTGAGTCATTCTGCGTCATTCCCGGTCGCCGCGGGCCGCCGAAAATCCGTGCGCGGAGGCGACATCGGGGTGCGAGCGCAACCGGCTCTTCCAGGCGTTGCGGCCGTAGACCGAGAAGATGGGGTCGCCGGGATCGCGGGACGGCGTCCATCGTTGATCGCTGTGCGCCGCGGGCGCCGAAAGTTCCGGGGGCAGCGACAGCACCGGTACGCGCGCGTCGAGGCGCGGATTGAAGAAATAGGGCACCGAGATCCGGTCTCCCGGCCGCCCCTGCAGGTTGACCCGGTGTTCGGTGGCCCGTAGGTAGCCGCGCGTTGCCGCCTCCAGCAGCTCACCGATGTTGACGATGAACGCCCCGTCGCGCGGCGGCACGTCGATCCAGCCGTCGTCGGAGCACCGCCGCACCTGCAGGCCCCGGCTCTCCGGCTCCGCCAGCAGCAGCGTGAGCACGCCGGCATCCCGATGCGCACCCACACCCTGGGAGCTGCCCGCGTGTCCCGGGTAGCGAATGATTTTGATCAGCGTGGCCGGGGTTTCGGCGAAGGCCGAGTCGAACACGTCGGCCGGGCTACCCAGGGCGGCCGCCCAGTGTCGCAGCAGGGTGCGGGCCACCGAGGACAGCGCAGCATCCCACTCCTCGACGATTCCGGGCAGCTCCGGCAGCGCGGCCGGCCACTGGTTGGGCCCCTGGAGCCACCGGTAGTCGGACCTCCCCAGCCCGCCGATCGGCGGCCGTTGCGGCCCGATGTCGATCTGCTCGCGCCAGTCCACCTCGCCGCGGGTCAACTCGCCACCGAGCCGGGTGTAGCCGCGGAAATGTGGGCTGCGCACCATGGCGACCGAGTCCTTGTCCGCCTGCGGCAGCTCGAAGAGCCGGCGAGCCGCCCCGAGCACCCGCGTCACCAGTTCCGGCGGGACCCCATGACCGGTCAGATAGAAGAACCCGACCCGGTGGCCGGCCTCGCGCAGACCGGCCCGCAGCCGACCGGGAGCGTCCCGCAGGTCCACGACGGGCACTGGAGTGACGCCCCGCACACCAGTCGCATCTCCAGCATCGCCGCAGGTAGAGCGGATCCCGGATGGCATCACCACGCCCTTTCCAACCGGTTGGTTAATTAGGTAATGAAATTTAGCTCACATCGACTTGCATCCCGCTGACGCGAACGATATTTTAGTGTTGTTACTGGTGGGTAACTTAGACCTAGTACCCAACCACAAGTGGCATTCTCAACGAGGAGGACCGTAGTGAGCCACTACAAGAGCAACGTCCGCGACCAGGCGTTCAACCTGTTCGAGGTTCTGGGCGTTGACAAGGCGTTAGGCCAGGGCGAATACAGCGACCTGGACGTCGACACCGCCCGCGAAATGCTGAACGAAATCAGCCGGCTGGCCGAGGGGCCGATCGCCGAGTCGTTCGTCGAGGGCGACCGCAACCCGCCGGTCTTCGACCCGAAAACGCACTCGGTGACGCTGCCCGAATCTTTCAAGAAGTCCGTCCACGCCGTCATCGAGGCCGGATGGGACAAGGTCGGCCTCGACGAGGCGCTCGGCGGCGTGCCGATGCCCAAGGTGATGCTCTGGGCGCTGCACGAGCACCTGCTCGGCGCCAACCCCGCCGTCTGGATGTACGCCGGTGGCGCGGGATTCGCCCAGATCTTCTACAACCTGGCGACCGAAGAGCAGAAGAAGTGGGCCATCATCGCCGCGGAGCGCGGCTGGGGTTCCACGATGGTGCTGACCGAGCCGGACGCCGGCTCCGACGTCGGCGCCGGCCGGACCAAGGCCGTTCAGCAGGACGACGGCTCCTGGCACATCGACGGCGTGAAGCGGTTCATCACCTCGGGTGACTCTGACGACATGTTCGAGAACATCTTCCACCTGGTGCTGGCCCGTCCCGAGGGTGCCGGACCCGGCACCAAGGGTCTGTCGCTGTTCTTCGTGCCGAAGTTCCTGTTCGACTTCGAGACCGGTGAACTGGGCGAGCGTAACGGCGTCTTTGTCACCAACGTCGAGCACAAGATGGGCCTGAAGGTCTCGGCTACGTGTGAGCTGACCTTCGGCCAGCACGACGTACCGGCCAAGGGCTGGCTCGTCGGCGAGGTGCACAACGGCATCGCGCAGATGTTCGAGGTCATCGAGAACGCTCGCATGCTGGTCGGCACCAAGGCCATCGCGACGTTGTCGACCGGTTACCTGAACGCTCTGGCGTACGCCAAGGAGCGGGTGCAGGGCGCCGACCTGACCCAGATGACCGACAAGACCGCGCCGCGCGTGACCATCACGCACCACCCGGACGTGCGCCGCAGCCTGATGACCCAGAAGGCCTACGCCGAGGGTCTGCGCGCGCTGTACCTGTACACCGCGACCTACCAGGACGCGGCGGTCGCCAAGGCACTGCACGGTGTGGACGCCGACCTGGCCGTCAAGGTCAACGACCTGATGCTGCCGATCGTCAAGGGTGTCGGCTCCGAGCAGGCCTACGCCAAGCTCACCGAGAGCCTGCAGACCTTCGGTGGGTCCGGCTTCCTGCAGGACTACCCGATCGAGCAGTACATCCGGGACGCCAAGATCGACTCGCTCTACGAGGGCACCACCGCCATCCAGGCGCAGGACTTCTTCTTCCGCAAGATCGTCCGCGACAAGGGTGTGGCGCTGGCCCACGTGTCCGAGCAGATCCAGAAGTTCGTCGACAACGAGTCCGGCAACGGCCGGCTCAAGTCCGAGCGGGAGCTGTTGGCCAAGGCCCTGACCGACGTTCAGGCGATGGCGGCCACGCTGACCGGCTACCTGATGGCGGCCCAGGAGGACGTGACCAGCCTGTACAAGGTGGGCCTGGGTTCGGTGCGCTTCCTGATGAGCGTTGGTGACCTGGTCATCGGCTGGTTGTTGCAGCGTCAGGCCGCGGTGGCCGTGGCGGCGCTCGACGCCGGCGCCAGCGGCGAGGAGCGGTCCTTCTACGAGGGCAAGATCGCGGTGGCATCGTTCTTCGCGAAGAACTTCCTGCCGATGCTGACCAGCACCCGCGAGGTCATCGACACGCTGGACAACGACATCATGGAGCTCGACGAGGCCGCCTTCTAGGCCGCCTCGAACGGACGCACAAATCCCCCGCTTCGCTCGCGAAGCGGGGGATTTTGCGTTGGCCGGCCCAGCGGCTGGGCGGCAGCCAACCCGGCGCAACAGCCAAAAAGGCCGCCGCTGGATCCCCTCACTCCAGCGGCGGCCCTTTTCGTTCGCCCATCGGTGGAACTGACAGGCGGTCGTCCCCGGGATGCCCCGTATTGCCGTCGGGGTCGGGGGTCAGACCACAACACGGGGCTATCCGGGGTCACGGATACCCGTCGCCTCTGATCACTAACCCGATGTGACCCATTTCATGGGCCCGACCGGTCAGGCCTCCAGGATCGCGGCCACTCCCTGGCCGCCGGCCGCGCAGATCGAGACCAGGGCGCGCACGGGTTTGTCCGCGCCCTTCTGCTCGGCCTTGCGTTGCGCGAGCTGCTTGGCGGCCTGCGCCAGGATCCGCCCGCCGGTGGCCGCGAACGGGTGGCCGGCGGCCAGCGATGAGCCGTTGACGTTCAGCTTGGACCGGTCGATCGAGCCCAGCGCGGCGTCCAGGCCCAGGCGTCCCTTGCAGTACTCCTCGGACTCGAAGGCCTGCAGGTGGGCCAGCACCACCGACGCGAACGCCTCGTGGATCTCGTAGAAGTCGAAGTCCTGCAAGTTCAGGCCATTGCGGGCGAGCAGCCGCGGCACCGCGTAGGTCGGGGCCATGAGCAGGCCGTCGCGGCCGTTGACGTAGTCGACCGCCGCCGTCTCCGCATCCACCAGGTAAGCCAGCGGGGTCAGCGAGTGAGCGGCCGCCCACTCGTCGGTGCCCAGCAGGGCCACCGACGCGCCGTCGGTCAGCGGGGTCGAGTTGCCGGCCGTCATCGTCGCGTCGCCGGCCTTCACCCCGAACACCGGCCGCAGCTTGGCCAGCTTCTCCGCCGACGAGTCCGGTCGCAGGTTGTCGTCGCGGTACAGCCCCAAAAACGGTGTGACCAGGTCGTCGAAGAAGCCGCGATCGTAGGCGGCGGCCATGTTGCGGTGGCTGGCGGCGGCCAGCTCGTCCTGGGCGACGCGCGGGATGCCCATCTGCTTGGCGGTGATCGCCTGGTGCTCCCCCATGGACAGCCCGGTGCGCGGTTCGCTGTTGACCGGGATCTCGACGCCCAGCGTCGCGGGCAGCGTGCCCACCAGCTTCAGCCGTTGGACGTTGGACTTGGCCCGACGCAACTTCAGCAGGGTGCGGCGCAGGTTGTCGCCCAGGCCGATCGGCGCGTCGGAGGTGGTGTCCACCCCGCCGGCGGCGGCCACCTCGTAGCGGCCGGCCGCGATGCCGTCGGCGGCGGCGATCGCCGCCTGCAGCCCGGTGCCGCAGGCCTGCTGCAGATCGAAAGCCGGCGTGTATGACGACAGCTGCGAACCCAGCACGCACTCGCGCGTCAGGTTGAAGTCCCGGCTGTGCTTGAGAACGGCGCCGCCGACTACCACCCCGAGTCGCTCGCAGGCCAGCCCGAAGCGATCCACGAGCCCGCCCAGTGCGGCGGTGAACATGTCCTGGTTGGAGGCCTCGGCGTAGGCGCCGTCGGATCGGGCGAACGGGATGCGGTTCCCACCCAGGATGGCGACGCGACGCCGCTCGGAGCTGCGCTGAGCAGCCGGTGTACTTGCCTCAGAACCTGCAGGGGCCACTGTTTTCTCCGTGCTTTCGCGGTCTATCGGTTTGGGATTCGCCCGTCTGGGGCCATACTACCCACTGTTCTTACTCTGCAGTAAGTTCGTCCTCGATACGGTTGTGCTGTAGGCATACCCGACTTCGCAAGAACATGGAAGGTAGCTCCGGTGGCTCCCAAGGTCTCGTCCGATCTGTTCTCTCAGATCGTCAACTCCGGTCCTGGCTCGTTTCTCGCCAAGCAGCTCGGTGTTCCGCAACCCGAGACGCTGCGCCGCTACCGCGCGGGTGATCCGCCGCTGGCCGGGTCGCTGTTGATCGGCGGGGAGGGCAGAGTCGTCGAGCCGCTGCGCGCGGCGCTGGCCAAGGATTACGACCTGGTGGGCAACAACCTGGGCGGGCGCTGGGCCGACCAGTTCGGCGGGCTGGTGTTCGACGCCACAGGCATCACCACGCCAGAAGGACTCAAAGAGCTGTACGAGTTCTTCACACCGCTGCTGCGCAACCTGGGCCATTCGGCGCGCGTCGCGGTGGTCGGCACCACGCCCGACGCCGCCGCGAGCCCGCACGAGCGGATCGCGCAGCGGGCGCTGGAGGGCTTCACCCGCTCGCTGGGCAAGGAGCTGCGCAACGGCAGCACGGTGGCGCTGGTGTATCTGTCGCCGGACGCCAAACCCGCTGCGACGGGCCTGGAATCGACCATGCGGTTCATCCTGTCGGCCAAGTCCGCGTACGTCGACGGGCAGGTCTTCTACGTCGGGGAGGCGGACTCCACCCCTCCGGGCGACTGGGAGCGGCCGCTGGACGGCAAGGTCGCCATCGTGACCGGCGCGGCCCGCGGTATCGGTGCGACCATCGCCGAGGTGTTCGCCCGCGACGGCGCCCGCGTCGTCGCGATCGACGTCGAGTCGGCCGCCGAGGCGCTGGCCGAAACGGCCAGCCGGGTCGGGGGAACCGCACTGTGGCTCGACGTCACCGCCTCCGATGCCGTCGACAAGATCACCGAACACCTGCGCGAGCAGCACGGCGGCCGCGCCGACATCCTGGTCAACAACGCCGGGATCACCCGCGACAAGCTGCTGGCCAACATGGACGATGCGCGCTGGGACGCTGTCGTGGCTGTCAATCTGCTTGCCCCGCTGCGCCTTACCGAGGGGCTGGTGGGCAACGGCAGCATCGCCGAGGGTGGCCGGGTGGTCGGCCTGTCGTCGATGGCCGGCATCGCGGGTAACCGCGGCCAGACCAACTACGCCACCACCAAGGCCGGGATGATCGGCCTGACGCAGGCGCTGGCGCCGGAGCTCTACGGCAAGGGCATCACCATCAACGCCGTCGCACCGGGATTCATCGAAACCCAGATGACGGCCGCCATCCCGCTGGCCACCCGCGAGGTGGGGCGCCGGATGAACTCGCTGCTGCAGGGCGGACAGCCGGTGGATGTCGCCGAAGCCATCGCCTACTTCGCCAGCCCGGCCTCAAACGCGGTGACGGGCAACGTTATTCGCGTCTGCGGCCAGGCCATGCTGGGCGCATGAGCGTCAGGAGAACGTGATGAACCAGCCAAGCGGCCTGAAGAACATGCTGCGCGCGGCCGCCGGGGCCCTGCCGGTGGTGTCCCGCGGCAGCGCGCTGCCCACCCGCACGGTCACCATCGAGGACCTGCCCATCGACCGCACGAACGTGGCCGAGTACGCGGCGGTCACCGGTCTGCGCTACGGCAACTGCGTGCCGCTGACCTACCCGTTCGCGCTGACCTTTCCGGCGCTGATGTCGCTGGTGACCGGGTTCGACTTTCCTTTTGCCGCAATGGGATCGGTGCACACCGAAAACCACATCACCCAGTACCGCCCGATCGCGGTCACCGACACCGTCGGCGTGCACGTGCACGCCGAGAACCTGCGCGAACACCGCAAAGGTCTGCTGGTCGACTTGGTGACCGATGTCAGCGTCGGCAACGACACCGCGTGGCATCAGGTGACGACGTTCCTGCACCAGCAACGCACCAGCCTGTCCGACGAACCCAAACCGCCCCCGCAGAAGCAGCCCAAGCTGGCGCCACCGCCCACCGTGCTGCGCATCAGCCCGGGCCGCATCCGGCGCTACGCCGTCGTCGGCGGCGATCACAACCCGATCCACACCAACCCGATCGCGGCCAAGCTGTTCGGATTCCCCACCGTGATCGCACACGGAATGTTCAGCGCCGCAGCCGTATTGGCTAACATCGAAGCCGCGATTCCCGACGCGGTGCGATACTCGGTGCGATTCGGTAAGCCGATGGTGCTGCCCGCGACCGCCGGTCTCTACATCGACGAACACGACGACGGCTGGGACATTTCGCTACGCAACGTCGCCAAGGGCTATCCGCACCTGACCGGCACCGTCCGGCCGCTTTAGTGCTGACGGTGGCGACCCGCCACTAGCCCGCGTGCGTTGTATCGCGGCCGCAGACAAGCACTTTCAGCGCGTACGCGCTGGTGGCGGTGAGCAGGAAGAGCGCAAACAGCCACAGCGGCGGCCGGGCGAGTTCCCAGACGAAGATCGCCGCCCAGATCGGCGAACCCTGGGTCACCGCGAGCACACCCGCGGCCCCGGCCAGCGACACCGCCGGCACGTGCAGGTGCGTCCCGCCCGCCCAGTTGATCATCAGCACCAGCGCGGTCCCGGCCGCCGCGCCGGTGGCCAGCGACGGTGTCAAGAGTCCGCCGGCCCCGCCGGCGCGCAGGAACAGCGCGGTCAGTAGGGGTTTCAGCGCCAGAATCGCCAGCGCCGACACCAAAGTCATGCCGCTGGCCAGGCTGACCGTCAGGATGCTGCGGCCGTTGCCGGGCAACTCGGGCCACCAGTGCGAGCAGACGCCCATCACCAGGCCCGCCCCGGCCAGCGCCGGGATCAGCACCCAGCTCCGCAGCTGGCGGGCCGGCCGCGCCGCGGCCATCAACCGGTTGAAGGCCAAACCCACCGCGAGAGTCACCGGCGCCAACAACAATCCGTGTGCGGTCAGCAGATAGGTCGACTCGCCGATCGGCCACGGCAGGTTCGGTTGATCGCGGGTGATGGCCGAGCCGACGGCGACCGCCAAGCCGGAGGAAAGCAAGGCCGCACCCACCGCGCGCGGCCGCCAGGTGTGCAGCAGGATCCGGATCGAGAACAGCGCCCCTGCCAGCGGAACCGCATACACCGCGCCCAGCCCCGCCCCCGCCGCACAGGCCAGCAGGACCTCGCGGTCAGGCGGGGAGAGTCGCTTGAGCCATGCGGTTCCCAAATCGCCCAGCGCCGCGGCGAATTGGCGTGGGGCGCCCTCCCGCCCGAGCGATGCTCCGGATCCGACGAGCAGCACCTGCAGCAGGGCGTCGACGCTCCACGAAAACCGCGGTACGCGTTCGGAGCGGGCAATGGTTTCCGCCAGGGGCGGCACGTCCGTTCTGCGGCGCAGCAGCCACCAGCCGAGCGCCGCCAACGCGCCGCCGATCATCGGGCCCACCGCACGGCGGATCGGGCTGCTGGAGGCGACCCCGGCCAGCAGCGAGCCGAAGCTGTAGTGGTAGGTGGCGTGCTGGACGACGCCCAGCACGAACGTCGTCGCCAATCCGGCAACACCGGCGAGCAGCCCGACGATGATTACCGCGCAAAAGAACTCGAGGTTGCCGCGGTCCGATCGCGGGGCGGGCATTCGGGCCACCTGAAGGACTGTAGGTCTAGTCGCCGGCGGCGTCCGAGCCGCCCGGCTGCGACCGGGCTGCTTCCCGTTCCTCGGGCGAGCCCTTGAGGCCGTACCAGAACAGGTCGATCATCAGCTGGGCCGCCTCGTCGACATCGATATCGCCGGTGGACAGCCGATTGGCCACCGCCTCGCCCGCGCCCACCAGGGCAACGGCCATCATCTCGTGCTCGCGGTCCGGCCGCGGGGTACGGCTGCCGGCCCGCACGAGCCCGGCCACCAGGTCGATGATCTGCTCGCGCCCCTCACGCACCATGTGGGCGAACGCCTGCGAGCTGGTGGCCTGGGTGTACATCACGATCCAGGACGCCCGATTGGCGTCGATATAGCGCATGAACGACACGATGGTGTTGCGCAGCATGTCATTCGGGCTCTGCCCGAAATCCATGTCGGCGCGCACCACGTCGATGAACCGGCTCATCTCCCGGTTCAGGCAGGCGCCGAACAGATCCTCCTTGGAGCCGTAATACAGGTACAGCATGGGCTTGGAGATCTGCGCCTGGGCGGCGATGGCGTCCATCGAAGTCTCGTGGTAACCGTTGACCGAGAACATCTGTACGGCGGCGTCGAGCATCTGCTGCTCGCGGACGGCACGCGGTAAGCGCTTGGTACCACCCGCCATCGCTCGCCTCTCTAGACCGTCTATCTGACTCAAGAGTAAGCAATGCGCCCGGGCCGCACACGCATCAGTCCCTTAGGGCGGCGACCAGCTAGTCCCCACGGCGGCGACCCGTTTCACCCGGCTCCGGCCTGTAGTGGCGGCCCGCGGCGCCCGGCTACGCCGCGCTCGCGATCACCGCTAGTGGCCGCAGGTAGGGCTCCGACCCTTCATCGTCGCCACCCGCACCAACGCCTCGTCCACCCGCTGGGCCGGCAATTCGCCTGAGGCCACGGCCTTTTGGAGCCGGTCCAGGACCGCCGGCACCTCGTCGGTGGTGACCCACAACGCGACGTCGACACCCGCGAGCAGGGTACGCAGCACCGCCTCCGACACCCCGTACCGGTCGGAGATGGCCGCCATGCTGGACAGGTCGTCGCTGAACACCGGACCGGTGAATGGCGGGCCCTTGTAGCCGACCCCGCTGCGCAGCAATTGCACCGCCTCGGGGCTGAGGCTGGCGGGGACATCACCGGTGAGCTCCGGAACCTGCAGATGGCCCACCATCACCGCGACCGGCGATGCGGCCACCAAGGACCGGTAGGGCACCAGGTCACTGGTTTGCAGGTCGCTCAGCGGCGGCGTGACCACACCGCCGGTGTGGGAATCACCCGACCCATGCCCGTGGCCGGGGAAATGCTTGAGCACCGGCAGCAGCCCGGCCTCACGAAGTCCCTGCGCGTAGGCCCCGGCATACTCGGTCACCGTCTGGGGGTCCGCGCCGAACGAACGGTTCCCGATCACGGCGTCCTCGGCCTCGTCGCTGACGTCGACCACGGGAGCGAAATCGACGGTGATGCCCAGGTCGTGCATTTTCCTGCCGCGGTCCGCCGCCAAGTCGTGGACCTGCTGGGCGGTTTGCGTGTGGGCCAGTTCCCGGGCCGACGGGGACGTCCCGATCAGGGTCTTCAACCGCGACACCCGGCCACCCTCTTCGTCGACGCTGACCGCCAGCGGCAGCGGTCCGGCCTTGGCGCTGATGTCCGCCAACGGTCCCTTGAAGATCGCCAAGTCCGTCCAGCTGCCGATGAAGATCCCGCCGACGTGGTAGCCGTTGACGACGGCCCGGGCGTCGTCGGCGTTCTTCACGCCCACCATCAGCAGTTGGGCCAGCTTGTCGCGAATGCCCAGCGTGGCCGGCACGGCCGTCGGGTCGGCGCACACCGGCGGCGCCGGCGCGGCGACCGGCTTGCTCGACGTCGAGGAGTGACCGGGCGGGTGCGCGGGCTGGTGGCCGCAGCCGGCCACCAGCGCCGACGCGGCCGCGAGCACAGCGAACATGCGCGAAAATGCCATCGGGCCATGTTTTCACGCGGGGCGTTTCGTGACCGGCCCCAGGGGGCGGTCAGCGGTACGTTGCTGATCAGGGGAGGGCCGGCACTGGTCGACGGCCACCTTTGCCTGGCAGGGAGGAGCCAGCGATGGCCGGTTTCACGGTGGCGGCCGCGGTCAGCATCGCGGTGGGCCTGTCCGCCGGGGTCGCGACGACCGTCGGCATCACGCTGGCCGTGGCCGACGACACCGTGGTACCGGTGCAGGCGCCGCCGCGGCCGGCACTGCCCTATCAGGTGGAATACGGCGACCGCTGCGTCCACGGACACTGTCTGCACTGGTGAATAGCGCTCCGGTTGGCCGACCGCTCTTCTGCTAGGTTGGCGCTAGGTTGAAGTCACGACCGCAAGCCCCGCAAAAACTCAGGAGCCGTCGATGAACCGGATCGTTGCGCCCGCCGCAGCGAGCGTTGTGGTTGGCCTGTTGCTCGGCGCGGCCGCGATCTTCGGGATCACGTTGATGGTCCAGCAAGACACGAAACCGCCACTTCCCGGGGGCGATCCGCAGTCGTCAGTGCTCAACCGGGTCGAGTACGGCAACCGTAGCTAGCGGCGATCGCAAGCGCGGCGAAGCCGGGCACAGCGGGTCGCCGCCGTCGGATCACGGCGATCGCAAGCGCGGCGAAGCCGGGCGCAGCGGGTCGCCGACCGCGCCGGTCTCATGCTCGACGGTCCCCCTTTCGCGTCGCTGGTTGTGGTTGGTCGGTGCGATCGCGCTGGCGTTGACGTTCGCGCAATCACCCGGGCGGATCTCCCCCGACACCAAACTCGACCTGACGGCGAACCCACTGCGTTTCCTGGCGCGCGCGACCAATCTGTGGAACAGCGAGCTGCCGTTCGGGCAGGCGCAGAACCAGGCCTACGGATACCTGTTCCCGCACGGCACCTTTTTCCTGATCGGTCATGCCCTGGAGGTGCCCGGGTGGATCACCCAGCGGCTGTGGTGGGCGCTGCTGCTCACCGTCGGCTTCTGGGGGCTGGTGCGGGTCGCCGAGGCGCTGCGGATCGGCAGCCCGGCCTCGCGGGTGATCGCCGCCGCCGCGTTCGCGCTGTCGCCGCGGGTGCTGACCACCCTCGGATCGATCTCGTCGGAAACCCTGCCGATGATGTTGGCACCGTGGGTGTTGCTGCCCACGATCCTCGCGTTACGGGCGTCGACGGATCGGTCCGTACGCGCGCTGGCCGCGCGAGCGGGCCTGGCCGTCGCCCTGATGGGCGCGGTCAACGCCATCGCGACCCTGGCCGGCTGCCTGCCCGCGGTGATCTGGTGGGCATGTCACCGACCGAACCGGCTGTGGTGGCGTTACACCGGGTGGTGGGTGGTGGCGCTGCTGCTGGCCACGCTGTGGTGGGTGGTGGCGCTGGTGATGCTGCGTGCCATCAGCCCCCCGTTCCTGGACTTCATCGAATCCTCGGGGGTGACGACGCAATGGTCGTCGCTGACCGAGATGTTGCGCGGCACCGACAGCTGGACCCCGTACGTGGCGCCGACCGCCACCGCGGGCGCCCCGCTGGTGACCGGATCTGCCGCCATCCTGGGCACCTGCCTGGTCGCGGCGGCCGGGCTGGCGGGGCTGGCCGGCCCGGCCATGGCGGCGCGCGGCCGCCTGGTGACGATGCTGCTGGTCGGGGTGGTGCTGATGGCCGCCGGCTACAGCGGCGGGCTGGGCTCGCCGGTGGCGCACGCGGTGCAGGCCCTCCTGGACGCCGGTGGCGCCCCCTTGCGCAACGTGCACAAGTTGGGGTCGGCGATCAGCATCCCGGTGGCGCTGGGCATCGCCCAGCTGCTGGGCCCGATACCGCTGCCGGGCAGCGCGCCGGCGCCGGTGTGGCTGCGGGCGTTCGCGCACCCGGAACGGGACAAACGGGTCGCGACCGCGATGGTGGTCCTGACCGCGCTGATGGTCAGCACGTCATTGGCGTGGACCGGTCGGCTCACTCCGCCTGGAACGTTCAGCGCGATCCCGCCCTATTGGCATGAAGCCGCCGACTGGCTCACCGAGCACAACACGGGCGCACCCACACCCGGGCGGGTGCTCGTCGTCCCGGGGGCGCCGTTCGCCACCCAGGTGTGGGGCACCAGCCACGACGAGCCGCTGCAGGTGCTGGGCAGCAGCCCGTGGGGGGTGCGGGATTCGATCCCGCTGACCCCGCCGCAAACCATCCGGGCGCTGGATTCGGTGCAGCGCCTGTTTGCCGCCGGCCGGCCCTCGGCCGGTCTCGCCGATACCCTTGCACGTCAAGGCATTTCGTATCTGGTGGTGCGCAACGACCTGGATCCCGACACATCGCGCTCGGCGCGGCCGATCCTGGTGCACCGCGCCGTCGACGGGTCGCCGGGACTGCGGAAGGTGGCGCAGTTCGGCGCCCCGGTGGGGCCCGGCACGCTGGCGGGCTTCGTCGCGGACGGCGGATTGCGGCCGCGCTACCCCGCGGTCGAAATCTATCGGGTCGGCGGCGACACCAATTTCGGCGATTCCGGTGGCCCCGCCACGCCCTACTTCGCCGATGCCGACCGGCTGACCCGGGTCGATGGCGGGCCTGAAGTGGTGCTGCGCCTAGATGAACGGCGACGGCTGTTGGGTCAGCCGCCGCTGGGCCCGGTGCTGATGACCGCCGATGCGCGCGCCGCCGGGCTGCCGCTGCCTCCAGGGACCGGCGTGACCGTCACCGACACACCGGTGGCCCGGGAGACGGATTACGGCCGGGTGGACCAACATTCGTCGGCGGTCCGGGCCCCCGGCGATGCGCGGCACACCTACAACCGGGTGCCCGACTATCCCGTCCCCGGCGCCGAGCCGGCGGCCGGAGCCTGGGCGGCCGGCCGGATCACGGTGTCGAGCTCGTCGTCGGATTCCACCGCGATGCCCGACGTCGCACCGGCCACCTCCGCGGCCGCCGCGATCGACGGGGACTCGGCGACCGCCTGGGTGTCCAACTCGTTGCAGTCCGCCGTCGGCCAGTGGATGCAGATCGATTTCGACCACCCGGTGACCAACGCCGCAATCACGTTGACGCCCAGCGCGACAGCCGTCGGCGCCCAAGTCCGCCGCATCCTGATCGAAACCGCCACCGGCAGCACCACGCTGCGGTTCGATGAGCCCGGCAAGCCGCTCGCCGCGGCGCTCCCCTACGGCGAAACCCCGTGGGTGCGGATCACGGCCGCGGGCACCGACGACGGATCCGCCGGGGTCCAATTCGGCATCACCGACCTGACGATCACCCAGTACGACGCGTCCGGTTTCGCCCACCAGGTCGACCTGCGGCACACCGTGCGGGTGCCCGGACCGCCGCCCGGCTCGCCGATCACGGGGTGGGACCTGGGATCGGAACTGCTCGGCAGGCCGGGCTGCGCCCCCGCGCCCGACAGCGTGCGGTGCGCGCCGTCGATGGCCCTGGCCCCGGAGGAGCCGGTGACCTTCAGCCGGACGCTGACGGTGCCGGCACCGGTGTCCGTGACCCCGACGGTGTGGGTGCGGCCCCGGCAGGGCCCCAAGCTTGCCGCCCTGATCGCTGAACCCGATACCACTGTCGCTCATGGTGATTCGGATTCTGTGGACGTGCTCGGCTCGGCCTACGCGGCCACCGACGGCGACCCGGCCACCGCCTGGACGGCGCCGCAGCGGGTAGTGCAGCACAAGACGCCGCCCACCCTGACGCTTACCCTGCCACGTCCGACCGAGGTCACCGGGCTGCGCCTGGTTCCCAGCCGGGCGGCTCTGCCCGTGCATCCGACGGTGGTGGCCGTCAACCTCGGCGACGGCCCACAGGTCGCTGCGGTCAAGCCCGACCGCAGCGATTCCGGCGGGGCGGGCCGGGCGCACACGCTCGCGCTGAAGCCCCGGGTCACCGACACCGTGACCATCAGCCTGCTGGACTGGGACGACGTCATCGACCGCAACGCGTTGGGCTTCGACCAGCTCAAGCCGCCCGGCCTGGCCGAGGTGGCCGCACTCGGCGCCGACGGCAATCCGATCGCGCCCGCCGACGGAGCCCGCAATCGCGGCCGGGCACTGACCGTCGGTTGCGACGATGGCCCCGTCATCGCGGTCGCGGGCCGGTTCGTGCACACCGCGATTCACACCACCGTCGGGGCGATACTGGATGACCAGCCTCTCGCGGTGGTGCCGTGCGACCGCGACCCGATCGCGCTGCCCGCCGGCCAACAGGAGCTGTTGATCAGCCCGGGCGCCCAGTTCGTCGTCGACGGAGCCGAACTGTCCACCGCAGCCCCCGTCAAAGAAGCTCGGGCCCAACATGTTTCGTCCTGGCGAGCGTGGGGCCCGGACCGGCGCGAAGTCCAGGCCGCTCCCTCGGCCACCTCCCGCGTCCTGGTCATCCCCGAAAGCGTCAACCCCGGCTGGGTGGCACACACCAGCACCGGGACCCGGCTGACGCCGATCGCCGTCAACGGCTGGCAGCAGGGCTGGGTGGTTCCCGCGGGCGACCCCGGCACCATCACGCTGACGTTCGCCTCCAACTCGCTCTACCGCACCGGTCTCGCAGTGGGCCTGGCCTTGCTGCCACTGCTGGCGATGCTCGCGTTCTGGCGCACCAGAAGGCGTTCCGAGGACACCCCCGCGCAGCCATGGCGGCCCGGGGCATGGGCGGCGGTCCCGGCGGTGGCCGCGGGGGCAGTGATCGCCGGTGTCGGCGGCGCCGTGGTGATGGGCGCCGCCCTGGGCCTGCGGTATGCGCTGCACGGGCGGCGCTGGGAGCGACTCGCGCTCGTCGGCAGCGCCGGCGGGCTGATCCTGGCCGGAGCGGCGCTGTCGCGGCAGCCCTGGCGCTCGGTCGACGGTTACGCCGGACATTCCGCGAATATCCAACTGCTGGCGTTGGTTTCGCTTGCGGTGCTGACCGCCTCGGTGGTGGCGGTGTCCCATCGGGCGCGCGGGCCGGGCGACGAATAATTCGCCGGGGTATTGGTTACCCGGTTACCGGCTGATTGACTGGATACGCGGGGTGGTGTAACCGACACCGACCGAGGAGTGAGCGCCGTGAGCTGGTTTTCCGCGCCCGAATATTGGGTGGGCAGACTGGTGCTCGAGCGCGGCGCCGCCGCGATCTATCTGCTGGCGTTCGTCGCGGCCGCAGCACAGTTCCGCGCGCTCGTCGGCGAGCACGGGATGCTGCCCATTCCGCGGTTCTTGGCGGGTCAGTCCTTTTGGCGCACGCCGAGCATCTTTCACCTGCGCTATTCCGATCGGCTGTTTGCGGCGGTCGCCTGGTTCGGCGCGGCGCTGTCGGCGGCCGTCGTCGCCGGAGCTGCCGATGCGGTGCCGCTGTGGGCCGCGATGGCGATGTGGCTCACGCTGTGGGTGCTCTATCTCTCGATCGTCAACGTCGGACAAACCTGGTACTCGTTCGGCTGGGAGTCGCTGCTGCTCGAGACCGGGTTCCTGATGATCTTTCTCGGCAACCACGACGTTGCACCCCCGGTGCTGACGTTGTGGATGGTCCGATTGCTGTTGTTCCGAGTCGAATTCGGTGCCGGGCTGATCAAGATGCGCGGCGACCCGTGCTGGCGCGACCTGACGTGCTTGTACTACCACCATGAAACGCAGCCCATGCCGGGGCCGCTGAGCTGGTTCTTCCACCATCTGCCCAAACCGCTGCACCGGATCGAGGTGGCGGGCAACCATTTCGCGCAGTTGATCGTGCCGTTCGGATTGTTCGCGCCGCAGCCGGTGGCCAGCGTGGCCGCGGCGATCATCGTCGTCACCCAGCTGTGGCTGGTCGCGTCGGGCAACTTCGCCTGGCTCAATTGGGTGACGATTCTGTTGGCGTGCAGCGCCATCGACGACTCGTCGGTCGCGTTGCTACTGCCCAGGAGCCTTCACCCGGCGCACGGCGGTATGGCGCCTGACGTGCCGGAGCCACCGTGGTTTGTCGGCCTGGTCGTCGCGGTCACGGCCGCCGTGCTGTTCATGAGCTATTGGCCGATTCGCAACATGCTCTCCTCGCGTCAGCGAATGAACATGTCGTTCAATGCATTTCACCTGGTGAACACCTACGGGGCGTTCGGCAGCATCGGGCGCATCCGCCGCGAGGTGGTGATCGAGGGCACCGACGACACCCACCTCACCGACCACACCGTCTGGCGGGAATACGAATTCAAAGGTAAGCCGGGCGGTCTGCGCAGGCTGCCGCGACAGTGGGCGCCCTATCACCTGCGGCTGGACTGGCTGATGTGGTTCGCCGCGATCTCGCCGGGCTACGCGCAGCCGTGGCTGGGGCCGTTGCTGCAGCGGCTGCTGCGCAACGACCGGCCGACGCTGCGTCTGTTGCGCCACAATCCCTTCCCGGATTCGCCGCCCCGGTATGTGCGCGCACAGCTCTACCAGTACCGCTTCACCACCGGAGCCGAGCTGCGGCGTGATCGGGCGTGGTGGCATCGCGCGCTGGTGGGTGGCTACGTGCCGCCCATGGCCCTGTCGACGGCGAATCCGCGGTCCCATAACTACTTCTGGTAGGACTACTTCTGGTAGGACAGTGCGCCGGTGCCCGCGAGCTTTCCGCCCTCGACGATCAGATATTCCGGGCGAAGGGGCTTGCCGGCGAACCAGTTTTCCAGGATCTCCCGGGTACCGGCGGCGTAGCGCGCCTGAGCGGACAACGTGGTGCCCGAAACGTGCGGAGTCATCGCGTTATTCGGCATGGTCCGCCACGGGTGTTCGGGTGGTGGCGGCTGCGGGTACCACACGTCTCCGGCGTAGCCCCCGAGCCGGCCGCTGCGCAGCGCTTCCGCGATCGCTTCCGGGACGGTCTCCTCGGCGCGGGCGGTGTTGACGACGTAGGAGCCGCGCCGCATCGTCGAGATCAGCTTTTCGTCGAACATCCTGCGGGTGTCTTCGTACAGTGGCGAGTGGATGGACACCACGTCGACGGCCCGCACCAGCGCCTCCACCGAGGGGTGAAACGTCACGTTCAGTTCCGTCTCCACGTCCGGTGCCAGCCGGCGCGTGTCGGTGTAGTGCAGCTTGACGTCGAACGGCGCCAGCCGGCGCAGCACAGCACGCCCGATCCGTCCGGCGGCGATCACACCCACATCCATGCCCTCGAGGTCGTAGGCGCGCTCGACGGCGTCGGCGATGTTCCAGCCCCCCTCGGCCGCCCAGCGGTGCGACGGGATGAAATTGCGCACCAGCGCCAGAATCTGCATCACCGCGTGCTCGGCGACGCTGATGCTGTTGCTGTACGTCACCTCGGCCACGGTGATGCCGCGCTCTTGCGCAGCATCGAGGTCCACGTGGTCCGAGCCGATTCCTGCGGTCAACGCCAGCTTGAGTTTGGGTGCCTTGGCGATGCGTTCCTTGGTCAAGTAGGCCGGCCAAAAGGGTTGTGAGATCACGATTTCGGCGTCGGGCAACGCGCGTTCGAACTCCGAGTCGGGACCGTCCTTGTCCGACGTCACCACCAATTCGTGCCCGGCGTCTTCGAAGAATTTGCGCAGCCCGAGCGCGCCCGACACGCAGCCGAGGAGCTCACCGGGGGTGAAGTCGATCTTCGACGGAGTCGGCACCGTGCTGCCGTCGGGATATCCGTGGATCGTCGGGATGCTGTCGCGCGCATAGGTCGGCGGGTATCCGTCGACGGGGTCGGGATAGAGCACCATCACACACGTGGCCATCGAACTCTCCTTTGACTGGCGATCAAGCCAGTCTCGGGGGACAACCACGGGCTGTCCAAGACGCGATTCCGACCGGCTGATAGGCAACACCGATCAGCCGAGGCGCTGGCTAGGACGGCTCACTGAGCGCGGCGCCCATGCGGGCCTCGCGGGCGGTCCGTCGCAACGCGCGGGCCAGCAACGAGCCCGGCTCCGCCCGGTTGGTGACCAGCGCGATCAAGGCGGTGACCGAGGGGCGTCGCAACCGCAGCATCCTGGCCCCGGCGGGTATGCCGAGGGTGTGGATCCACGGTTGGGGCACGATGCTCGCCCACCGGCCGGTGCGGACGTGCGCGAAAAGTGCTGCCACCGAATCGGTTTCCAGCTGCGGTGTCACTTGGAGGTCGTGAGTGGCCAGCGCGTCGTCGATGATCCGGCGGCCACGCATGCCCTGGGTCAGCAGGCACAGCGGTAGCTGCACGGCGTCCGACCACGCGATGGTGTCCGATTTACCGTCGAGCAGTTCGGCGGCGGCGATGAGCACCGGCTGCTCGTGGTAGAGCGGGGTGACCAGCAAATCGGCCGTGTCCTGTTGGTCCGGATAGAGGATGCCGGCATCCAATTCGAACTTGCGGACCCTGTCGACGATGCCGGCCGAACGCAGATTGACCTCGAGCCGGACCCGTACCAGGGGATGCGCGGCACAGAACGGATCCGTAAGCAGCGCAACGGTGGTCGAGGCCGCCGGGACCACCCCGAGCCGCAGCTCGCCGGCCATCCCGGCGTGCAACGCGGTGACTTCCTGTTTGAGCGCGTCGCGGTCCGCCAGGATACGCCGCGCCCAGGGCACCAACCGCTCGCCTTCTGGTGTGAGTCCTTCGAACCTCTGCCCGCGCCGCACCAGCGGGACGTTGAGCTCGGATTCGAGCTTGCGGATGGCCTCCGAGAGCGCGGGCTGGGACACATAGCAAGCCCGCGCGGCGCGTGCGAAGTGGCGCTCGGAGGCGAGCGCGACGAAGTACTCCAGCTGACGAAACAGCATGGGCCCATTCGATCACGTGGCCGACCGCTGGCGGCGATCGAACCCGAGACAATTCCGCGCAATGATTGAGGACGCGAACCGGAACGCACACGAAGGAGAGACGCACGGTGCCGAAACATTTCAAGGTCGGAGATCACGTCCGCTGGAATTCAGAAGCCGGACGGGTCAGCGGCGTCATCGTGAAAAAGCACACCCGTGACACCGAGTACAAAGGCCACAAACGGCATTGCACGAAAGACGACCCGCAATACGAGATCAAGAGCGACAAAACCGACCACATCGCGATGCACAAGGGCGACGCCCTGGAGAAGATCGACTAGAGGCACCACACGACCATGAGCGACCCCGGTGAGATCTGGACCATCGGACACTGGACATGCCCGGTGCCGACCTTCTTGGAACCCTTGGATCGCGCCCGCATCAACCTGCTCGTCGACGTGCGCGCCCAGCCCGGCTCGCGGCGCAACCCCCAGTTCGGAAGTGCGGAGATGTCGCGCTGGCTCAACGACTCCGGTATCCGCTACGTCCACCTTCCCGAACTCGGGGGGCGCCGCCGTCGGCAAAACGTCGATCCCGGCATCAACGCAGGCTGGCAAAACGTGAGCTTCAAGAACTACGCGGACTACACCCTCACCAGCGAATACCAGCGCGGCCTCACACGGCTGCTTACCCTCGCCCGCTCGCACCGACTGGCGATCATGTGCGGCGAGCCCCTGCCATGGCGATGCCATCGACTATTGATCGCGAATACCCTTGTCGCGCGGGGATGGACGGTGTGGCACCTCATGAGCGGATCCGCCCCGCGTCAGCACCGGCTCGGCCAATGGGGCGCCACACCCGTCGTCGACGAACGCAAGCACGTAACGTACCCAGCGAACGCCAGCAGTGCCTGAAACCCCGCCGGCGGCGCCCGGAACTTGCGCCCGAACGCGTCGGCGCGGCCGCACGCCGCTCTGCGCGACGCAGCGGTGCGAAACCCTCGCACTTCACAACCAAAGCCCTTGATGTGGAAGCCACGCGGTTCTAAGGTATGAGTAATTGTCCGTTAGCTTTGAGGAGCTCTGGTCATCATCGCTCACCAACCCGCAAGGATCGTGTGAGCGGTCGTGACATGGGACGATGCAGATGACTTGGCGCTGATGTGGCACATCGTCGACGAACGGTCCGCGGATCTACCGCACGCCGACCGGTCCGCCGTGCACAGCGTGATCGCCACCAGCGTCTTGCAGGGCAAGTTTCCCACTGTCGATGAGATCGGGCATCTGATCGCCTTCGCGGCCGGGCGGATCAGCATGGGCGAATACTTCGTCCTCGTCAATCCCCTCCGCCCCTGAGACGCTCGCTGCTTGCGCCACGAGAGCCCTTCTGGACCGGGATGTTTGGCGTATCGCGACGCCCGCGGCCCGCATACGAGGAACAGATGCGCTGTCCCCGAGAACTATTCGGCGCTCGGCGCCACCACTACACAACACCGGCCCGGGGTCGGCTGCAGCCGGGCATCTAGGCAATGCGGGGTCAACGCATCGACCATCCCATTGATCAGCGCATGATTCATGCCGCAGGCCAATTCGGTCTGCTCTTGAGCCAGCGCATGGAATGGGCAGTTGACCAGGTACACCCCGGCGTCGTCGTGACCCGGTTCATAGCCATACTCCCGCAACAACCGTGCCACCAACTTCAGCGCAGCCCCCGCGTCGGCCGGCGTTCGCTTGGCGGCCCTCAGCGCGGCATCCGCGATGTTCCGGCCATAATCATGGGCGTTGCGGTGCAACACCTCCACGACGGGCGCACCGCTCTGCTGGGATTCGACGATGGCCTGGCCCATCAGCCGCCCGGCCAACTCGTACTGACGCTGCGGCAAGCTGACGGCGATGTCGCGCCGGACCCGCCGATACAGTTTCGAGGTGCGCCCCGCCCCCGGGCCAGACCGACCTGTCAACCGGGCGTAGTCACATTCCAGCAGGCCCTCAGCCGTCAGCCGGTCCAGATGAAACTTCGCCTGATGCCGGGCGATTCCCACCACTTCGGCCGCCTGATCACGGCTCACCGGGCCGGGTTGCGAACACACAAACTGATACAGCTCGTAGCGCACCGGGTCGGCGAGGGCGCCGATCCCGGAGGCATCGCGTCGCAGTTGGTCCATCACGCCTATCTTCTTGGTCACAAGAGCCTTGACGTTACCGCCAATAATTTCTAAAATTTAATTACTTATCTGTTAGTTTTCAGGAGCCGCCATGGTCACCGTCCACGCCAGCGCCGCCCTCATCACACGGTTTGACGATCAGGCTACCCGCGCGCATTGCCCGCCGCGATGCGATGTCGCCGTAGTAAAGACGCCAGCATCGTGAACCACTTTGTGCTCCGAACCGCTGCGCGGTCGGCAACGTGGACAATCGGGTTGGCGTTGGCGGCGAGGACTGTTCCCCATGTTGTGCTGACGGCATCGGGCCTCATCGTCGCCGTGGTGTTTTTCTCGATAACGCAGACCACCCTGTCGGTGAAGATCTTGAAATTGCCTCATGGATATGCGTCGCTGCTGCTGGGATGCACCGGCCTGACCCTGACCATCGGCGCGATGAGCCTTGCTTCGGTGTCAACGCACGGACTCAGCATCTATGGGGGCGCATCATGGCTCGCCGCCACGGTCATCGTCTGGCTCGTGACGACGATCGGCGCGATCCTGCTGTTCGACGTCTATCTTCCCCGTGATGTCGGGCTCAAGTTGACCAAGACCTGATCGATCGGAAGCGCCGGTCATCCAAAGCCCGGATGCGAGCGCCGTAGACGGCCCCGATGTTACTGAGTCACTGGGGAATTGACTGACGAAAGGCAGCCATGGGAGACACACACCACGATCCGACGGATCGGCACCGGACTGCAAATCCTCGCGCCGGTCTCACCATGAAAGACAATTTCTTTTGGCCCGGGTTCATTCTGCTGGGCGTCGCGTTGTCCGGCATTATCGCCAGCTTGGCGGTCGCCGCCTACCACCATTACGAATGGCTCACCACGGTGGCGATCATCGCGCTGCTCGCCACCGTCGCCGCAACCCTGTGGTTCATTGTGGAACTTCGCCGGGTCGCCCTCTTGGAAAATCAGCAAGACTGGTAGTGGAGACGCCGCTGCGATGCGGCGCCGATCTTGGTGGGCGACTGGATATTTCAGATCATCAGGCGGGGTCGTAGTTGCGACGCGGTGACCTCGACCCCGGCTGCGAGGTCGTCGATCAGCGCATCGGCGTAGTCCACCAGCCCGGCGGCGTCGATTGCGTGCGGTGCCGGCCGATCCTCGCGGGCAAGATGGGCGGAGGCCCGCCGGAGCAGCGTGGTTGCACCCTTGAGGTTGCCCCGCTGGACGTGAGTGATCCCCACCGCGAGCTGCGTCAGGCCTTGCCACAGCGCCTGTTCGTCGGCCGGACCGTTCTTCCATGCGGCCTCGAGCACCTCGTGAGCGTTGAACGCGAGGCCTCGATCCAGCAGATCCTGGGCATAGGCGAGGGTCTCGGCCGGCGCCAGCGTCAGGTCGTCCGGAATGCGTGGAACACCTGCGCTGCCCGGCGGAAGCGGTCGCCCCAGGGTGTCCCGCGGTCGGGCACTTCGCGGCCGGCCGGATTCGTCGCGATCACGCTGTGCCATCCATCTATCATGACAAGCGCGGGGTGGCGTCGTCATTACGCCCGCCACACTCGCGCATTGGAGTTGACAATTACAGCGTTTCGTCCAGCTCGCCGAGGCGGTCGGTCAGCCGCAGGTTCTCGGAGTAGTCGACCGGACAGCTGATCAGCGAGACGCCGTCGTCGTCGAGCGCGGTGCGCAACGTGGGCAGCAGCTCCTCGGCGCTGTTGATCCGATACCCCTTGGCGCCGAAGCTTTCCGCGTACGTCACCACGTCGGGATTGTTGAATTTCACGAAATAATGCGCCCCGAGTTCGAGATCCATCTTCCATTCGATGAGGCCGTACCCGCCGTCGTCCCAAATCAGCACCACCAGCGGTATCCGCTCGCGGACTGCCGTCTCGATTTCTTGCGAATTCATCAAAAACGCGCCGTCGCCGGCGACGGCCAGCACCTTGGACTCCGGCCGTGCCAGTTTGACGCCGAGAGCCCCTGGGAGCGCAAAACTCATGGTGGACAGGCCATTTGAGATCAGGCAGGTGTTCCGCTCATACGTCGGGTAAAGCCGAGCCATCCACATCTTGGTGGCGCCGGTGTCGACCAGTACGACGTCGCTGCGGCCCAGCGCCGCGCGGGTATCGGCGACCACCCGCGCCGGCGCCAGTGGGTAGCGCGAATCCTGTTGGCCCCGAGCGAATTCCTCGGCGAGCAGGCCCGACCCGGGCGCGTCGGCGGCGTGGCTGAAGCTGTGACCGGAAAGGGCATCGGTGAGGGCGTCGAGCGAATCGCTGATGTCCCCGATGATCCCCACGTCGACCGAGTAGTGCGCGTCGACCTCGGCCGGGAACCGGTGAATGTGGATGATCTTCTTGTCGGCCTGCGGGTTGATCCGGATCGGGTCGAATTCCTGCAACTCGTAGCCCACGGCGATGATGACGTCGGCGTTGTCGAACCCGAAGTTGACGTAGTCGTGCTGCATGAAGCCCAGCGTCCCGATGCTGTTGCGGTGATCGTCCGGCATGACGCCCTTGCCGTGGAACGTGTTGGCCACCTGGATGCCGAACTCGTCGGAGAAGCGCACCAGGGCCTTGGTGGCGTCGGCGCGCGCGGCACCGTGCCCGGCCAGCACCACCGGGCGCCGGGCGGTGCGCAGGATTTCGACGGCGCGCTCCACCTGCCGGGGCGCAGGGGCGTCGGGGCGGACGACATTGCGCGGCAACGGTCTCAGGTCGTAGTCGGCGTCGTCCACGTCGATATGCTCCGGCACCGCAAGATAGACGGCCGCCGGACGTTCGGACTCGGCCAGCTTGAACGCCTTACGAACCATCTCGGGGATGGCGCGCGCGGTCGGGATACCGGCCGACCACCGGGTGATCGGGGCGAACATCGACACCAGATCGACGTATTGGTGTGACTCCTTGAACTCCCGGTCGTGGCCCACCTGCGCGGAGATGGCGACCAGCGGGGTGCTGTTGGTGGTGGCGTCGGCGACGCCGAGCTGCATGTTGATCGCGCCAGGACCCAGGGTGGCCGACACCACCGCCGCCCGGCCCGTAACCCGCCCATACATCTCGGCCATGAAGGAGGCGGCCTGCTCGTGCCGGGTGAGCACGTAGCGGATGCTGGAGGACGCCAGCGCCTGCACGAATCGGATGTTCTCCTCGCCGGGCAGCCCGAACACGACGGAAACACCCTCGTTTTCCAGGCACTTGACGATCAGCTCAGCGGCTTTGCTCATCCGACACCTCCCGTTGGCCACAGTAGTGGCAGGCTGGGTGGTGGATCTTCACATCGACTACCCGAGCGGAGGATGTCAGCGTGCCCATCGCGACCATTAACCCGGCTACCGGCGAGACGGTGAAGACCTTCACCCCCGCCACCGATGCGGAAGTCGACGCCGCGATCGCCCGCGCCTACGAACGCTTCCTCGACTACCGCAACTCCACCACCTTCGCGCAGCGCGCGCAGTGGGCGAACGCCACCGCCGACCTCCTCGAGGCCGAGGCCGACGATGTCGCCGCCATGATGACGCTGGAGATGGGCAAGACCCTCAAGTCGGCCAAAGCGGAAACCCTGAAGTGCGCCACGGGTTTTCGCTACTACGCCGAGAACGCCGAAAAGCTGCTGGCCGACGAGCCGGCCGACGCGGGTAAGGTCGGCGCGAAGAAGGCCTACATCCGCTATCGGCCGCTGGGCGTGGTGCTGGCCGTGATGCCGTGGAACTTTCCGCTCTGGCAGGCCGTGCGATTCGCGGCCCCGGCCCTGATGGCGGGCAACGTCGGGATCCTCAAGCACGCGTCGAACGTCCCGCAGAGCGCGCTGTATCTCGCCGACGTCATCACCCGCGGCGGCTTCCCCGAGGGGTGCTTCCAGACCCTGCTCGTTCCCTCCGGCGCCGTCGAACGGATCCTGCGCGATCCTCGGGTCGCGGCGGCCACCCTGACCGGCAGCGAGCCCGCCGGCCAATCGGTGGCGGCCATCGCCGGCGACGAGATCAAACCCACCGTGCTCGAACTCGGCGGCAGCGACCCGTTCATCGTGATGCCCTCGGCCGACCTCGACGAGGCCGTCAAGACCGCCGTCACCGCCCGGGTGCAAAACAACGGCCAGTCCTGCATCGCCGCCAAGCGGTTCATCGTCCACACCGACATCTACGACGCGTTCGTCGACAAGTTCGTCGAGCGGATGCAGCAACTCACCGTCGGTGACCCGACCGACGCGGGCACCGACGTGGGCCCGCTGGCCACCGAGTCGGGCCGCGACGAGATCGCCAAGCAGGTCGACGACGCCGTCGCCGCGGGCGCCACGCTGCGCACCGGCGGCAAGCCGCTGGACCGGCCGGGATGGTTCTACCCGCCGACCGTGGTCACCGACATCACCAAGGACATGGCGCTCTACACCGAAGAGGTGTTCGGCCCGGTCGCATCGATGTACCGGGCCGCCGACATCGACGAGGCCATCGAGATCGCCAACGCCACGACCTTCGGGCTGGGGTCCAACGCCTGGACCGACGACGAGGCCGAGCAGGCGCGCTTCGTCGACGACATCGAGGCCGGCCAGGTCTTCATCAACGGGATGACGGTGTCCTACCCCGAATTGGGGTTCGGCGGCGTCAAACGATCGGGCTACGGCCGCGAACTCGCCGGCCTGGGCATCCGCGCGTTCTGCAACGCCAAAACCGTTTGGGTCGGCTAGCGGCTGGCTTGCCGAGCAGTCGTTAGACGGCGGCCAAAGCCCGCTCGTCCTCCTCGGCGAAGGTGTCCTCGAGCTGCACCGGCGAGTAGTCGAGGTCGATCTCGGCGAGCGGGCGGCCCCGGGCGCTGTTGATGGTGCCGAACCGCCGCATCCCCTTGTCGGCGGCGTAGGCCATGAACTCGTCCGTCGAAATGCCGAAGGGCATCGGGTCGTACAGGGCGAAGCCTTCCTCGATGAGGCGCAACCCGAGCGGCATGAGCTCGTTCATGCGCGTTTCGAACACGCCCCAGTTGGCGTCGTCGGCGGCGACGTGGCGTCGGCAGGTGAACGTTCCCCACGCCATGTGGCGCCGCTCGTCGTCGCCGATGCGCCGGACCAGCTCCTGCATGCCGGGAAGGATGCCGCGTTCCACGCAGATCTTGTGCCAGGCGAAGTAGCCGGTCAGCGCCAGCATGCCCTCGACCATGTGGTTGTAGGTGACCGACGCCCGGACCTGGGCGGCCGGGGACGGATCGGCCGTCAGGACGTTGAGGCAGGCCGGCAGTTCTTCGTAGAAAATCGTGCGGTAGGTGGGGATGTCGTCCAGATAGCGGTGCAGGTCGTCGGTGACGCCGACGGCGTCGAGCCACATGCGGAACACCTGGACGTGTTTGGCCTCCTCGAAGGCGAACTGCGTCAGATACATCTCGTCGCCGAGCCGGCCCTCGGCCCGCATCGCGGCCATGAACGGCTGAATGTCCTGGGTCACCGATTCCTCGCCGGCGATGAACTCGGCGCACAACCGGGTCGCATAGCTGCGTTCGTCGTCGGTGAGGCGTTCCCAGTCCGCCCGGTCGCGGGAGAAGTCGATGTCGGCCGGATTCCAGAATTTCGCATTGCCGCCCGCAAACAGCTTGAGCGGCAAGCTTTCCCAGTTGAGACCGCCCTCTGCCATCGAGGCGATTCGGGTGCGATTCATGTGACCTCCTCAGATCGTTTGGGGGCTGAGTTGACTGGCGGGGTTTTCGGCGCGGTCGAGAACGCGGCCGCCAGTACCCCGACGAGCCTGCGCACGGCCAGCGCCGGCTGCTCGGGGCTGGGCTCGTCGAGTCCGAGGATCGGATCCAAGCCGCGCATGTAGGGCGCCAGCGCCAGGTGCGGAAAGATCAACAGCAGCAACGACAACAGCGCGTCGGTGTCGGAGTCGGCGCGCAGGTCGCCGCGAACCTGTGCGTCGCGCACGAGTGGGCGCATCACTTCCAGGTAGTGGCGGTGGATGACGTTCTGCACGCTGACCCGGGCCTCGGTGTCGACTTCGAGGGTCGCCGCCGCGTGCAGAGCGCGCTCGTGCGGGTGGTCCGCGAAGTAGGCCACCCAGGCGTCGAGCCAGTCGGTCAGAAACTCGAAGAAGGGCCGGCTGGGGTCGAGTTCGTGGATGCGTCCCTCCATGTAGGCCCGCACCCGCTGGCTGCCGATGTCCGCGATGAACGCGTACAGGTCGCGCTTGTCGGCGAAGTACTGGAACAGGCTGCCCTTGGCGACCCCCGCGCGGCGCGCGATGACGTTCAGGCTGCCGCGGGAAAACCCGTGCGCCCCGAACTCCGCCTCGGCGGCCTCGATGATCGCGGCGCGACGAGCGGGGTCGACGCGCGCCCAGGTGACCGTCGGCATGCCGCCTCCTCGATCGAATGACCACTGGTCATTCTACTGTGAGGCAGCTCACTCCTCAAGGGGCGCACCGGGCGGTTCCCGCACCGGCACTGCAGCGAGAAATTGGGCGAGCGAGCACTATCGGTGATAGCGGCCCGGCGAAAGCCGTGCGCCGAATACAGCCGAGGAGTGATCGTGACGACGCACCGCGACGACAGCATTGCGTGGCCCAGCCTGCGGGTGGACGACTGGGCTCCAACGAGACAAACACTGCACATGTGGGCTCAGATTGTCGGCAAGGTCCGGCTGGCCCATTCGCCGTTGGTCAACCACTGGTGGCAGGTCACCTCGTATGTGACCCCGCGCGGTTTGACGACGTCGGCGATCCCGTATGGGACAGCGGTCTTCGATATTGAGTTCGATTTCATCGACCACGTGCTGCTGATCCGCAGCAGCACCGGTGCGACCCGCAGCGTGCGGCTTGAACCGAAATCGGTGGCTGAGTTCTACTCGCAGACGATGCGGGCCCTCGACGAGCTGGGATTCTCCACACGCATCCAGTCGCACCCCAACGAGGTAGACCCGGCCCTACCGTTCGCCGAGGATGTCGAACATGCGTCCTACGACTCCGAAGCCGCGACCCTGTTCTGGCGTCAGCTGCTTGCGGCGAACCGCGTGCTCGGCCAGTTTCGGTCTCGGTTCATGGGTAAGGTGAGTCCCGTCCATTTCTTCTGGGGCGCAATGGATCTCGCGTGCACCAGATTTTCCGGGCGCCGTGCGCCCCGCCACCCGGGCGGTGTACCCAATTGTGGAGACTGGGTGATGATCGAGGGCTACTCGCGAGAACTGAGCAGCTGCGGATTCTTTCCCGGCGGGGGTGACGAGGGCGCTTTCTACGCCTACGCCTATCCCGAACCCGACGGCTTCGCCGAGCACCCGGTCGGCCCCGAGGAGGCGGGCTACGACAAGGATCTCGGTGAATACCTGTTGCCCTACGAGGCGGTGCGGCAGTCCGCCGACCCCGACCAGACGCTTCTCGGGTTCTTGCAAGACACCTACGAAGCGGCCGCGGTGCATGCCGGCTGGGACCGCGCCGCGCTCGAAGACGACCCGGATCGCTGGAAGGCCCATCAAACTCCCGCATGAGCGCGACCACCCCTGCGGCCGGCGGAACCGAAGCGCCACGCCACAGGCAAGGGGCGGCGTCAGCAAGCCTCATCAGGGCCAAAACGCAGGTGAAGATCGGCGCTGCTGGCTAATATCTGCTGGTGTTTGACCACTGGCCCCTCGTCGGCAGAAGTAGGGAGATCGACGAGGTCAGCCGCCTGTTCACCACCGATGGCCTGCGAGGTGTCGCACTGGCCGGCAAGCCCGGGGTGGGCAAGTCGCGGCTGGCCCGCGAAGCCGTGCAGGCGGCCGCCGATGCCGGGTGGACCGTCCGCACCACTGCCGCGACCGTGACTAGCCGCCCGATTCCGCTGGGCGCCTTCGCAATATGGACCGACGACGTGGAGCGCGCGCCCTATGCATTGGCGCGCCGGGTCGTCGATGCGATGACCGCCGGCACGCAACCGGACCGTCTCGTGGTCTTCGTCGATGACGCCCACCTGCTCGACGATCTGTCGGCCCTGGTCCTGCATCAACTCGTGCAGTCGCAGGCCGCGACGGTGGTCATGACGATTCGCACGGGCGAGCCGGCACCGGCCGCGGTGACCGCGCTCTGGAAAGACGGGCTGGTGTCGCGGCGCGAGGTCGACCCGTTGACCCGCGGCCAGACCGACGACCTGCTGTCGGCGGTGACGGGGTGCGCACCGGATCAGCGGTGCGGCGACGAATTGTGGCGTCTGACGCGCGGAAATGTGTTGTTCCTGCGGCAGGTGGTCGAACAGGAATCCCACGCGGGACGCATGATGAGCGATGGCGGCGTTCTGCGCTGGCGGGGAAACCTCGACCTGTCGGGTTCCCTGGCCGAGCTGGTGGACGGGCATATCGGCGCCATTCCCGGCGACGTGCGCGACGTCGTCGATCTCGTGGCCGTTTCCGAACCCGTCGATTGGAAGTGCTTGACACTGATCGCCGGCCAGGACGCCATTGAGAATGCCGAGCAGCGGGAATTGATTCGGTTGTCCGCCGACGAGGTGTACATCGGCCATCCCATGTTCGCGGAGGTGCGCCTGAACCGCTGCGGCTCCTCGCGGTTGCGACGCCTCCGTGGCCAGGTCGCGATGGCGATGAAGGACGGCGGGGCCGCCGCCACGGTGATGAAGCGCGGACTGCTCTGGTTGGAGTCCGACCTGCCGCCTGAGCCGGACGTGCTGCTGTCGGCCGCCACGGCGGCGAGTTCATTGCTGGACTTCGAAACCGCGGAGCGGCTCTTTCGCGCCGCCGCCGACACCGGCATCGGCGCGCAGGCGCGAATACCTCTCGCCTATTCCCTGTTCATGATGGAAAAGGGCGAGCTCGCCTTGGAGGTCCTCGACGGCGTCGAAGTCGACGAAGAAAGACAAACCGCATTCATCAACGACGTGGTGATGCGTGCGTCAAACCTGTTGTGGGGCATGCGATCACCGGACCGCTCCTGGCGGCTCATCGACGATGCGCTCAAGGCCTCGCACGGCGCGCGGCGGCAACAACTGCTCGTGTTTCGCGCCAATCAGCTCGCGCTGGCGGCGCGGCCGATCGAGGTCCTCACGACGATGGCCGAGGTCGATTATCGAGACCTCGACCACTACGGCGCGACGATGGGTTACGGCGCCGAGAGCATGGCCTATGGCGAACTCGGGCAACCCACTCAGGCTGCGGCCAAGGCGCTTGCGGCCGACGACGCGCTGGCGCTGAGCGAGCAGGGCAAATTCCTTCGTCAGACGTTTACCGAATTTCACACGTTCGCACTGGCGGCGGCGGGGCATATCACCGAGGCGCTCGATGTGGCTGAACGCAACCGCCGCGGCCAGCGCGCGGAACCGGCCTCCGCACAGGCGATGGCGTCGGAGATCCTCGGCATGGTGGCATTGGCCGCGGGTGACCTCGACGCAGCGCTGCGCGATCTGCCGGAAGAGATCGATGCCGAGATGGCGAGGAGCTTCCATGTGGTGAACAGCTTCCACAGGTTCCACGTGCTGCGGGCGCAGGCGCTGGCCCGGTGCGGGGACGCGGATGCGGCCGATCGTGCGCTGAAAACCGCACGCGCACATCGGCATCCGGCCTACGTGTACGTCACGTCCACCGAACTGCTGGCCGAGGCCTGGCTGGCGGCGGTCCGCTCGCGGTCCACCGAGGCGCGCCGACTGGCCCGCCAGGCCGCGGACTTTGCGCGCGACCACGATCAACTCGCCCGCGAGGTGTGGTGTTTACAGACCGCTGTGCAATTCGACGACACCGATGCGGCCGGGCGACTCGCGGATCTCACGCCGCGGGTCGAAGGTCCGCGAGTCGCGATCGCGGCGCGCTATGCGGCGGCGCTGCAAGCCGACAACGCCGGCGAACTCGACCACGTGTCAGCCGAATTCGAGGCGATGGGCGACCTGCTGGCCGGCGCCGACGCCGCGGGGCAAGCCGCCACGTCATATCGCCGGGCGGGCCGCGCAGGCAGCGCGATGACAGCGGCGGCGCGCGCACACCGTCTGGCGGCACGGTGTCACGGCGCGACCAGTCCAGCCATCGAGGCAGCGTCCTTCGCGCCGCCGTTCACCAACCGAGAGCGCGAGATCGCGGTGTTGGTTGCCCAGGGCCTGTCGAATCGCGAGATCGCCGACACGGTGTCGCTGTCCGTGCGAACCGTCGAGAGCCACATCTATCGCGCGTGCAGCAAGGCCGGTGTGGCCGGCCGCGCCGGCCTGGCCGACGTCATCGGCGGTGCAGCCGGCTGACGTTGCGTTCAGCGCACCGAACGGTGAATGCAGTAGTCCTTCACTGGCGCGGGCGAAAATTGCAGTAGTGCGTCCCGGATCAAACCGTCGTCGTTTCGGCACACGATGGTCGGCAACAGGCTGGCACGTCGTGACGAGAGCAAGATGCCATGGATTTCGGGTTGTTGCCCCCGGAGGTCAACTCGGGGTTGATGTATGCCGGCCCGGGATCGGGGCCGCTGCTGGCCGCCGCGGCGGCCTGGGCTGAGGTGGCCGCGGAGCTGGAATCCGCTGCCGCGGGCTACTCCTCGCAAATCTCCGGCCTGACCGGCTTGGCCTGGTTCGGGCCGTCGTCGATGGCGATGTCGGGCGCGGCGGCACCCTACGTGGCGTGGTTGCAGGCCTCGGCCGCCCAGGCCGGGCAGACCGCCGCCCAGGCGTATGCGGCGGCCGCGGCGTATGAGGCCGCGTTCGCGATGACGGTGCCACCGCCGGTGATTGCGGCCAACCGAGCACAGCTGCTGGCGCTGATCGCCACCAACTTCTTCGGGCAAAACGGCCCAGCGATCGCGGCATGCGAAGCCCAGTACATGCAGATGTGGGCCCAAGACGCCGCCGCCATGTACGCCTACGCCGCCGACTCGGCGACCGCGAGCACCATGACCTCATTCACTGAGCCTCCACAGACCACCAACCAGGCGGGCCAGGACGCCCAAGCCCGTTCGGTGGCCCAAACCACCGCCAACACCACCAGCACCCGCACCCAATCCCTGGTTCAGAGCCTCGCCACTCAGCAGGCCAACCTCATCGACCCGCCCCTGCCCCAAGGCAGCACCGCCAACATCGCCCCCGGCGGCGCCACCCTCGAGCCCGGCACGGCCGTCACCGTCACCCCCGGCAACCCCGTCACCGCCAGCTACGGTGCCACGTTCACCGCCAATACCAACGTCACATGGATAAACCTTGCCACCGGAAACTCGGGCATCTCCCAAGCCGGTGGGGTCTACATCATCAACTTCAATGCCACGATCACGAGCGGCCAAATCTTCGTCAACAGTCCCAGCCCCTTTTTCGGGTCGACAGGCGGGTTCACCATCCCCAGCGGCGCCGTCACCGCCGGCAGCGCCGGCGTCGAGGCCACCATCAACACCAGCACCGGCCTCGTCACCGCCATCAACGCCGGCACCGTCATCACCAGCCCCGTCACCGCCACCCCGTACTTCCTGCCCGCCGTCGCTCCCAGCTCATCGAGCGCGTTGGCCGCGGCACCCGCGGCCATGGCAACCAGCGCGCCCGGCCTGGCGGGAACCGCAGGAATCCAACCCCAGCTCAACGTCGACGCACTCATGGACGCGCTCTCCGCCGCCGGATAGCGGCGGGCACCACCGAATGCAGTAGTCCGTCGTTGACGCGGGCAAAAAATGCAGTAGTTCGCCCCGGATCAAACTCTCGTCACTTCGGCACACGATGCTCGACGAACGCGCTGGCCAGATGTTGTGACGAAAGCAAGATTTCATGGATTTCGGGTTGCTGCCCCCGGAGGTCAACTCGGGTTTGATGTATGCCGGCCCAGGATCGGGGCCGCTGCTGGCCGCCGCGGCGGCCTGGGCTGCGGTGGCCGCCGAGCTGGAATCCGCTGCCGCGGACTACTCCTCGCAAATCTCCGGCCTGACCGGCTTGGCCTGGTTCGGGCCGTCATCGATGGCGATGTCGGGCGCGACCGCACCCTACGTGGCGTGGTTGCAGGCCTCGGCCGCCCAGGCCGGAGTCACGGCCACCCAGGCGTATGCGGCGGCCGCGGCCTACGAGGCCGCGTTCACGATGACGGTGCCACCGCCGGTGATCGCGGCCAACCGGGCGCAGCTGCTGGCGTTGATCGCCACCAATTTCTTCGGGCAGAACACCCCGGCGATCGCGGCCACCGAAGCCCAGTACACGGCGATGTGGGCCCAAGACGCCGCCGCGATGTACGCCTACGCCGCCGATTCGGCGACCGCGAGCACCATGACGCCATTCGACGAACCACCGCAGACCACCAACCAGACCGGGCAAGACGCCCAAGCGCAGTCGGTGGCCCAAACCACCGCCAGCCGGACCCAATCCCTAGTTCAGACGACGCAATCCCTCGCCACTCAGCAGGGCAACCTCGTCGACCCGCCCCTGCCTCAAGGCAGCACCGCCAACATCGCACCCGGCGGCGCCACCATCGAGCCCGGCGTGACCTTCACCGTGACCCCCGGCAACCCCGTCACCGTCGACTACGGCGCCGCGTTCACACTCGACAGCTACGGCACCTGGTTGTACCAGGGACAGCTCGTCGGCAGCTATGGATCTGGGTTGCTTAGGTACTCTTATGGCTTCACGATCCTGAGCGGCACCTTTACCGTGTACCCGCCCTGGGTAGGAGGCGCTGGGTTCACCGTTCCCAGCGGCGCCGTCACCGCCGGCAGCGCCGGCGTCGAGGTCACCATCAACACCAGCACAGGCCTCGTCACCGCCATCAACGCCGGCACCGTCATCACCGCCCCCGTCACCGCAACCCCCTACTCTTTCGCCCCCGTCGCCACCAGCTCGTCGAGCGCGTTGGCCGCGGCACCGGCGGCCATGGCCCCCGCGCCCGGTCTGGCCGGAACCGCGGGAATCCAACCCCAGCTCAACGTCGACGCGCTCATGGACGCGCTCTCGGCCGCTGCCGAATAGCGATCCACACTGACCCACTACCCAGCTACGGGCGCAGCGCACGAGTGTGCCGCCAGCCGCACAGTGGCCATCGAATGTGCGGCCAGCCGCACACTCGACCAGTGAACCTCAGGGCGGCTTTTCGCTTGCCGAGCGGCGAACGTCAGGGCCGCATCCGGTAGGCGCCGCTGAGCGGCAGCACGTGGTCCTTCCAAATCTGGTCGTAGCGCGCGGGATCGTGCGCGGGGCGGCGGATCATCCGCATCGCGAACCGGGCCTGTTCGTCCGTCGTCGCAGGCTTGTCGGACAGTTCCACGGCGTAGGCGTTGAAGTCGCGCACCAGCACGGCGAAGATCTCGTCGATCAACCCCTCGTCGATCCCCGACAGCCCGGCCTCCTCCAGAATGAG
>NZ_JAICZA010000274.1 GCF_025933915.1 Mycobacterium sp. | reverse complement strand
GCCGATCGCGCTGATCAGCAATGCGTCCAGGTTGTGCTGCTCATCGACAAGCGTCTTGCTGATCCGGGTCGCGTTGGCGGCGGTCTTCACCAGGTCGGGTGCCGCGTCGGCGTAGGCGTTGGACACCGCCGGCAAGACCGCGAGGTCGTGTCTGAACGCGGGAAGGCTCGGCTCCAGCCTGACCAGAAACGAATCCAAGTCGCTCAGCGATTGCCCGAGTTGTGCGCCCCGCCCACTGAACGCCTGTGCCAGCGCGCCCAGTGACTCGTTGAGCTTCGGCGGGTCGATGTGCGCCAGAACCGACACCAATTGCTGGAACACCGTGTTGATTTCGACCATGACGTGCTGACCCTGCAGCGTCTGGCCACCGCGTAACCGCTGCGGCGAGGGTTGGGCAGGTTCTACCAACAGGATGGACTTGGCGCCGAACACCGTCGATGACGCGATGTCGACGAGCACGTTGCCGGGGATGAAGTGCAACTGCGACGGGTCCATCGCCAAGTGAATCGCCGCCAGCCCGTTGGGCAGCGGGTCGATCGAGGCAACCTTGCCCACCTGCACGCCGCGCATCTTGACCTTGGCGTCCGGGTTCATCACCAGGCCGGCCCGTTGCGAGATCACGGTCACCGGCACGGTTTCGGTGAAGGAGCCCCGAAACAGGCCAACCGCCACGGCGAAAACCACGCCGATGATGAGGACGGTGGCCAGTCCGAGCAGGGGTGGCAGGTAACTCCGTCCGGCCGGCGGCCGCGCATGGCCGGTGCGCGCGGGTCGGCCGGCGACCGCGCCCCGACCCGCTGGCACACTCTGCGTCACTACCGTTCCACCTCCTCTGCTAACCGGACAGGTTGAAGTTGCCGTTCGAACCGTAAATAGAGAGCGAGACCAACAGCGTTACCGACACCACGACGATGAGCGAGGTACGCACCGCGTTGCCGGTCGCGTTGCCGACACCGGCCGGCCCGCCCGAAGCGAAATAGCCGTAGTAAGTGTGGATCAGCAGGATGGTGAGCGCCATCAGGATGGCCTGCAGGAACGACCACAACAAGTCGATCGGGTTCAGGAATGTATTGAAGTAGTGCTGGTACAAACCCTGCGACTGGCCGAGCAAGAAGGTCGTGGTGAACTGACTGGCCACGAACGACAGGATCACGGCGATGCTGTACAACGGCGTGATCGCCATCATGCCCGCCAGGATCCTGGTGCTTACCAAATAGGCGACCGGGCGAATAGCCATGCTCTCCAAGGCATCGACTTCTTCGTTGATCCGCATGGCACCCAGCTGAGCGGTCACCCCGGCGCCGAAGGTGGCCGCCAAACCGATCCCGGCGACCACCGGTGCCGCGATACGCACATTGATGAACGCGGCCAAAAAGCCCGTCAGCGCCTCGATGCCGATGTTGCCGAGCGAGGTGTAACCCTGAATGGCCAGTGTGCCGCCCGCCGCGAGCGTCAGGAAGCCGACGATCACAACGGTTCCGCCGATCATCGCCAAAGTGCCCGCGCCCATGCTGATTTCGGCAATCAGTCGAACGACTTCGCGCGTGTAGTGGGTAGCTGCGAAGGGCACCCCGGCGAGGGCTTTGCCGTAAAACAGGGTGTGATCGCCGATCCGCCCCATTAAGGCGACCGGCCTCTCGAATTGGCGGGTCAATCGCGGATATACGGCCCTCAGCGCCATTGCAGCCCTACTTCGCCGTCATCTTGATGCCGATCGCGGTGACCACCACGTTGACGACGAACAGGGACATGAAGGCGTAAACCACCGTTTCGTTCACCGCGTTGCCAACGGCCTTAGCGCCACCGCCGGTGATCGACAGGCCCCGATAGCAGGCGACCAATCCGGCAATGAGGCCGAAAAGCGCTGCCTTGACGCACGAAATGACCACCTCGGGCACGCCGGTGAGCAAGGTGATGCCCGCGGCGAATGCGCCGGGATTGACGTCTTGCACAAATACTGAAAAGACGTAGCCGCCAAGGACGCCGATAATGACAACGAGGCTGTTGAGCAAAAAGGCGACCAATCCAGAAGCCAGCATGCGCGGTGTGACCAACCGCTGCACCGGGTTGATGCCCAGCACTTCCATCGCGTCGATTTCTTCACGAATTGTTCGCGACCCCAGATCCGCGCACATGGCCGTAGCACCCGCGCCTGCCACGATCAAAACCGTGACCAGCGGTCCGAGCTGAGTGACTGCACCGAACGCGGCACCGGCACCGGATAGATCCGCCGCGCCCAGTTCGCGCAGGAGGATGTTGAGCGTGAAGCTGACCAGGACGGTAAACGGGATCGCTACCAACAAGGTGGGAGCCAACGCCACCCGCGCGACAAACCAGGACTGCTCTAAGAACTCCCGCCACTGGAACGGCCGGCGAAACAGGAACTTGACCGCATCGGCCGACATGGCGAACAAGGCTCCGACGGCGTGCATGGGCCCCGAGATGTCCCATTTCAGTTTCAGCTGCGGCAATCCCGCTGACCAGTGGTCTGCTCCCTTAGTCGCCATCGACGCCAGCCCCTTCCCGCGCTACGAGACCGACAGTCTTGTTGTTGCGCACCGGCTGGGGTAAATTTGGCTCAACCCACCGTCCCGAGTGGACGCTGCCGAGCACGAAAGGCCCAGCGGACAGCCGAGATTCGGCGTCTCTCGCCGGCGTGGCAACGCTTCGGATCCACACGCCGGTCCCTCCGTTCAATCGCGTGAGTTTACACCTCAAAACAGAGAGCTCCGCGTCTTGAAGCGTCCGGAGATTATGACCCATGCCGAGTCCAGGTGGAGCAAAAACGCAGAACCGTTATCGGACAACCTCTGACCGCGGCGCGCGGGCGGGCAGCGTCACTTTTGTTGGCGGGCTGAGACATTACAGGCGGCTCCAGTTCTAGGTGACGGCGCCGGCCGTCTTGAGCTCGATGATGCGGTCCCAATCGAGTCCGAGTTCCATCAAGATTTCGTCGGTCTGCTCGGCGAACCCGGGGGCGGGCCCGGTCTGTGGCGCTGCGACGTCGAACTGAACCGGGTTGGCAACCAACTCGAGTTCACCCGCTTGCACCATGTACTCGTTCGAGCGGATCTGCGCGTCGTCGGCGGCTTGCAGGGTGTCCTGCACGGGCGCCCACGGACCGGACAGCGTGGCGAAGCGTTCACTCCACTCGGCCAGCGTGCGGGTCGCGATGGCCTTGGTCAGAAGTTCCACCGCATCCGCAGTGTTGGCGGCGATCTTCTCCACCGTGGCGAAGCGCGGATCGTCGGCCAGCTCCGGCAGGTCGACATGTTGGCACACGTCAGCCCAGAACTTGGTGGGCTGCATC
>NZ_JAICZA010000198.1 GCF_025933915.1 Mycobacterium sp. | reverse complement strand
TCTCCGATCTGCTCAAGGGTAAGCAGGGCCGGTTCCGGCAGAACCTGCTCGGTAAGCGTGTCGACTACTCGGGTCGTTCGGTCATCGTGGTCGGTCCGCAGCTGAAGCTGCACCAGTGTGGTCTGCCCAAGCTGATGGCCCTCGAGCTGTTCAAGCCGTTCGTGATGAAGCGGCTCGTCGACCTCAACCACGCGCAGAACATCAAGAGCGCCAAGCGCATGGTGGAGCGTCAGCGTCCGCAGGTGTGGGACGTCCTCGAAGAGGTCATCGCCGAGCACCCGGTGCTGCTGAACCGTGCGCCGACCCTGCACCGCCTGGGCATCCAGGCCTTCGAGCCAATGCTGGTGGAAGGCAAGGCAATCCAGCTGCACCCGTTGGTCTGTGAGGCGTTCAACGCCGACTTCGACGGTGACCAGATGGCGGTGCACCTGCCGCTTTCCGCCGAGGCGCAGGCCGAGGCCCGCATCCTGATGCTGTCCTCCAACAACATCCTGTCGCCCGCGTCGGGCCGACCGCTGGCCATGCCGCGTCTGGACATGGTGACCGGCCTGTACTTCCTGACCACCGAGGTCGACGGTGACAAGGGCGAATACGTTGCGGCCGCGAAGGACAGGCCGGAGGTGGGCGTGTACTCGTCACCGGCCGAGGCCATCATGGCCTCGGACCGCGGTGTGCTGTCGGTGCGGGCCAAGATCAAGGTGCGGCTGACCCAGCTGCGCCCGCCGGCCGAGATCGAGGCCGAGCTGTTCGGCGCCACCGGCTGGCGGCCGGGGGACGCCTGGATGGCCGAGACGACGCTGGGCCGGGTTCTGTTCAACGAGCTGCTGCCGGTGGGCTATCCGTTCGTGAACAAGCAGATGCACAAGAAGGTGCAGGCCGCCATCATCAACGACCTGGCCGAGCGCTACCCGATGATCGTGGTCGCGCAGACCGTGGACAAGCTCAAGGACGCAGGTTTCTACTGGGCGACCCGCAGCGGCGTCACCGTGTCGATGGCCGACGTGCTGGTCCCGCCGCGCAAGAAGGAGATCCTCGACCAGTACGAGGAGCGGGCCGAAAAGGTCGAAAAGCAGTTCCAGCGTGGTGCTTTGAACCACGACGAGCGCAACGAGGCGCTGGTGGAGATCTGGAAGGAAGCCACCGACGAGGTCGGCCAGGCGCTCCGCGAGCACTACCCGGCCGACAACCCGATCATCACGATCGTCGACTCGGGCGCCACGGGTAACTTTACCCAGACGCGAACGCTGGCCGGCATGAAGGGTCTGGTGACCAACCCCAAGGGTGAGTTCATCCCGCGTCCGGTCAAGTCGTCGTTCCGCGAGGGCCTGACCGTGCTGGAGTACTTCATCAACACGCACGGCGCGCGAAAGGGCTTGGCGGACACCGCGTTGCGTACCGCCGACTCCGGGTATCTGACCCGTCGTCTGGTGGACGTGAGTCAGGACGTCATCGTCCGCGAGCACGACTGCGAGACCGAGCGGGGCATCATCGTCGAGCTGGCCGAGCGTCAGCCGGACGGCACCCTGATCCGCGACCCGTACATCGAAACCTCGGCGTACGCGCGGACTCTGGGCGCCGACGCGGTGGACGAGGCCGGCAAGGTCGTCGTCGCGCGCGGTGAGGACCTGGGTGACCCGTCGATCGAAGCCCTACTGGCTGCGGGCATTACGCAGATCAAGGTGCGATCGGTGCTGACGTGTACCACCGGCACCGGTGTGTGTGCGACCTGCTACGGCCGGTCCATGGCCACCGGAAAGCTGGTCGACATCGGCGAGGCCGTCGGTATCGTCGCGGCCCAGTCCATCGGTGAGCCCGGCACCCAGCTGACCATGCGCACGTTCCACCAGGGTGGTGTCGGTGAGGACATCACCGGCGGTCTGCCCCGTGTGCAGGAGCTGTTCGAGGCCCGCATCCCGCGTGGTAAGGCGCCGATCGCCGACGTCACCGGGCGGGTCCGCCTCGAGGAGGGTGAGCGCTTCTACAAGATCACCATCATTCCCGACGACGGGAGCGAGGAGGTCGTGTACGACAAGCTCTCCAAGCGCCAGCGGCTGCGTGTGTTCAAGCACGAAGACGGTTCCGAGCGGGTGCTCTCCGACAACGACCACGTCGAGGTGGGCCAGCAGCTGATGGAAGGCTCGGCCGACCCGCACGAGGTGCTGCGCGTGCAGGGCCCGCGCGAGGTGCAGATCCACCTGGTCCGCGAGGTCCAGGAGGTCTACCGCGCCCAGGGTGTGTCGATCCACGACAAGCACATCGAGGTGATCGTTCGCCAGATGCTGCGCCGCGTCACCATCATCGACTCGGGCGCCACGGAGTTCCTGCCCGGCTCGCTGATCGAGCGCGCGGGGTTCGAGGCGGAGAACCGCCGGGTGGTGTCGGAGGGCGGCGAGCCCGCCGCCGGTCGTCCGGTGCTGATGGGTATCACGAAGGCGAGCCTCGCCACCGACTCGTGGCTTTCCGCGGCGTCGTTCCAGGAGACCACGCGAGTGCTGACCGATGCGGCGATCAACTGCCGCAGCGACAAGCTCAACGGTCTGAAGGAGAACGTGATCATCGGAAAGCTGATCCCGGCCGGTACCGGCATCAACCGCTACCGCAACATCCAGGTGCAGCCGACCGAGGAGGCCCGGGCCGCCGCGTACACGATCCCGTCCTACGAGGATCAGTACTACAGCCCGGACTTCGGCCAGGCCACCGGCGCCGCGGTTCCGCTGGACGACTACGGCTACAGCGACTACCGGTAATTCGGCAGAGAAAAAGCCCCGGGTCCGCCCGGGGCTTTTTCTCTGCGTCGAGTGCGCGGCCGGCCGCACGTTCGGCGTCGAGTGTGCGGCCGGCCGCTCACTCGCGTCGCGTCGGGACCCCTCACTACACTGGCCACCGTGCTCATCGGTTCGCACGTCCACCAAGACGATCCCCTGGCCGCCGCGCAGGCGGACGGCGCCGACGTGGTGCAGTTCTTCCTCGGCAACCCGCAGAGCTGGAAGAAGCCCAAGCCGCGTGACGACGCCGAAACACTGAAAGCCTCAACCATTCCCCTGTACGTGCACGCGCCGTATCTGATCAACGTGGCATCGGCCAACAACCGCATCCGCATCCCGTCGCGCAAGATTCTGCAGGACACCTGCGATGCGGCCGCGGCCATCAACGCGACGGCGGTGATCGTGCACGGCGGGCACGCCGACGACAACGACATGGGCGCGGGCTTCGAGCGGTGGGTCAAGGCGCTGGACTATCTGGAAACAGACGTGCAGGTCTACCTGGAGAACACCGCCGGCGGCGACCACGCGATGGCCCGCCACTTCGACACCATCGGCAGGCTGTGGGATCACATCGGCGACAAGGGAATCGGGTTCTGCCTGGACACCTGCCACGCCTGGGCCGCGGGCGAGAAGCTGATCGACGCGGTCGACCGGATCAAGGCGCTGACCGGCCGCATCGACCTGGTGCACTGCAACGACTCGAGGGACGCGGCGGGCTCCGGTGCCGACCGGCACGCCAACTTCGGCACCGGGCAGATCGACCCCGAGCTGCTCGCCGCGGTGGTCAACGCCGCCGACGCGCCGGTCATCTGTGAAACCGCCGACGAGGGCCGCAAGGACGACATCGCGTTCCTGCGGGAGAAAACAAACGGCTGAGACGCCGCCAGCGCTTACCTTTGATCCATGCTGCGCCGACTGCCCACGCTATTGGGCGTTGTCCTGGTGGTCGCGGGCTGCTTCCCGGGAGCCGCCAACCTGCCGTCGGGCTTCGCGACCGGCACCAGCGTCCACCACATCAACGTCGGCGGGCTCGATCGCAGCTATCGGCTGTACAAGCCCGCGGGTCTGCCCGCCAAGGCCCCGCTGGTGGTCATGATGCACGGTGTGTCGGGAAGCGCCGGGGAAGCCGAAAGAAATTACCGATGGGACGGATTGGCCGATTCGGGCAAGTTCGTCGTCGCCTATCCGGACGGCCTCGATCGAGCCTGGAACGTCGACGGGCAGACGTGCTGCGGCCGGTCTGGACGGGAAGGCGTCGACGACGTCGGCTTCATCAGCGCGGCCGTCGCCGACATCGCCACGAACCTGGGCATCGACGCCGCCAGGGTCTATGCCACCGGCATGAGTAATGGCGGCATCATGTCCTACACGCTGGCCTGCACCACCGAAATTTTCGCGGCGATCGGTCCGGTTGCGGGCACCCAGCTGAACGCATGCCGGACCCCGCATCCAATGTCGGTCATGCACATTCATGGCACGGCCGATCGGCTTGTGCCCTATGGCGGCGGTCCGGGATACAGCGTCATCAACGGCCCGTCAGTGCCCAACGTGAATGCGTTCTGGCGCGACGTCGATCAGTGCGGCGCCCCGTCCGCGACGACCAGCGGTCCGATTACCACGTCGAGCGCGGGCTGCGCCGAGGGCCGCGGGGTCGTGCTCGTCACGGTCGACCAGGGTGACCACGAGTGGCCGGACTTCGCGACGCGAGATCTGTGGGAGTTCTTCGCCGCACACTCCCGCTGATCATTACAGCTCTTGTGCAACTGTCGAGAAAATGTAACATTGGTGACATGTCTGATACCCATGTCGTCACCAACCAGGTCCCGCCCCTGGAAGACCACAACCCGGCCACCTCGGCGGTGCTCATCGAGGCCCTGATCCGCGAGGGCGGGCAATGGGGCCTGGACGAGGTGAACGAGGTCGGGGCGCTGTCGGCCAGTCGCGAGGCGCAGCGGTGGGGCGAGCTCGCGGACCGCAACCGGCCCATCCTGCACACCCACGACCGCAACGGTCATCGTGTCGACGAGGTCGAATACGACCCGGCGTACCACGAACTGATGCGCACGGCGATCACGCACGGCATGCACGCAGCGCCCTGGGCCGACGAGCGGCCGGGTGCGCACGTCGTCCGCGCCGCGAAGACCTCGGTGTGGACGGTCGAGCCGGGCCACATCTGCCCGATCTCGATGACGTACGCCGTGGTGCCCGCGCTGCGCTACAACCCCGAGCTGGCGAAGATCTACGAGCCGTTGCTGACCAGCCGCGAATACGACCCGGAGCTCAGGCTGGCCACCACCAAACCGGGCATCACCGCGGGCATGTCGATGACCGAAAAGCAGGGCGGCTCCGACGTGCGGGCGGGCACCACCCAGGCGACCCCCACCGGCGACGGGACCTACAGCCTGACCGGCCACAAGTGGTTCACCTCGGCGCCGATGTGCGACATCTTCCTGGCGCTCGCGCAGGCGCCGCAGGGGCTGTCGTGCTTCATGGTGCCCCGCGTGCTGCCCGACGGCACCCGCAATCGGATGTTCCTGCAGCGGCTCAAGGACAAGCTCGGCAACCACGCCAATGCTTCCAGCGAGGTCGAATACGACGGCGCGATCGCCTGGCTGGTGGGGGAGGAAGGCCGCGGGGTGCCCACTATCATCGAGATGGTCAACCTCACCCGGCTCGACTGCACCCTGGGTAGCGCCACCAGCATGCGTACCGGCCTGACCCGCGCCATCTACCATGCCCAGCACCGAAAGGCCTTCGGCGCCTACCTCATTGACCAGCCGCTGATGCGCAACGTGCTGGCCGATCTGGCCGTCGAGGCCGAGGCGGCCACCATCGTCGCGATGCGGATGGCCGGCGCCACGGACAAGGCGTTGCGCGGAGACGACAGGGAGGCGTTGCTGCGCCGGATCGGCCTGGCGGCCAGCAAGTACTGGGTGTGCAAGCGCGCCACCCCGCACGCCGCCGAAGCGCTGGAATGCCTGGGCGGCAACGGTTACATCGAGGACTCCGGCATGCCGCGGCTGTACCGGGAGGCGCCACTGATGGGCATCTGGGAGGGCTCGGGCAACGTCAGCGCGCTGGACACGTTGCGCGCCATGGCGACTCGCCCCGAATGCATCGAGGTCCTGTTCGACGAGATCGCCGACAGCGCGGGTCAGGATCCGCGCCTGGGCAACCACGTCGGGCGGCTACGGGCGGACCTGGCCAACCTGGAGACCATCGCCTACCGCGGCCGCAAGGTTGCCGAAGACATCTGCCTGGCGCTGCAGGGCTCGCTGCTGGTGCGCTACGGGCACCCCGCCGTCGCCGAGGCGTTCCTGACGACCCGGCTCGACCGCCAGTGCGGCGGTGCGTTCGGCACCATGCCGGACGGACTCGACCTCGCCCCGATTCTGGAGCGGGCGCTGGTAAAGGGCTGAGCCACAACATGACTCACGCGATCAGGCCCGTCGACTTCGATAACCTCAAAACGATGACCTACGAGGTCACCGATCGGGTTGCGCGCATCACGTTCAACCGGCCGGACAAGGGCAACGCGATCGTCGCGGACACGCCGCTGGAGCTCTCGGCGTTGGTGGAGCGGGCCGATCTCGACCCGGGCGTCCACGTCATTCTGGTGTCCGGCCGCGGCGAGGGTTTCTGCGCGGGCTTCGACCTGAGCGCCTACGCCGACCGCACGGGCTCCGCCGGCGGGACTGGCGCGTATGCGGGCACGGTGCTGGACGGAAAGACCCAGGCGGTCAACCATCTGGCGGATCAGCCGTGGGACCCGATGACCGACTATCAGATGATGAGCCGCTTCGTGCGGGGCTTTTCCAGCCTCATGCACGCCGACAAGCCCACGGTGGTCAAGATCCACGGCTACTGCGTGGCCGGGGGCACCGACATCGCGCTGCACGCCGATCAGGTGATCGCCGCCGCCGACGCCAAGATCGGGTACCCGCCGACTCGCGTGTGGGGTGTTCCGGCCGCGGGCCTGTGGGCGCACCGCCTCGGCGACCAGCGCGCTAAACGGCTGCTGTTCACCGGCGATTGCCTCACCGGTGCGCAGGCCGCCGAGTGGGGATGGGCGGTCGAGGCGCCCGATCCCGCGGACCTCGACGAGCGCACCGAGCGGCTGGTCGAGCGGATCGCCGCGGTGCCGGTCAACCAGCTGATCATGGTCAAGCTCGCGCTGAATTCCGCTCTGCTGCAACAGGGTGTGGCCACCAGCAGGATGGTCAGCACGGTGTTCGACGGTGTCGCACGGCACACGCCCGAGGGCCACGCCTTCGTCGCCGACGCGGTCGAGCACGGATTCCGTGAGGCGGTGCGGCATCGCGACGAACCGTTCGGCGACCACGGCCGTCGCGCGTCCGGAGTGTAGCCATGCCGGACATGACAGCCCGCTCGGT
>NZ_JAICZA010000028.1 GCF_025933915.1 Mycobacterium sp. | reverse complement strand
TCGGCGCCCGGGTCACCCTGCGCGGCGACCGGATGTGGGAGTTCCTCGACCGTCTCACCTCGATCGCGCTGCCCCGTATCCGCGACTTCCGCGGCCTTTCACCCAAGCAATTCGACGGTGTCGGCAACTACACCTTCGGGCTGGCGGAGCAGTCGGTGTTCCACGAGATCGACGTGGACAAGATCGACCGGGTCCGCGGCATGGACATCAACGTCGTCACCTCGGCGACGACTGACGACGAAGGACGAGCGCTGTTGCGAGCTCTCGGCTTTCCCTTCAAGGAGAACTGAGCCATGGCAAAGAAGGCACTGGTCAACAAGGCCGCACGCAAGCCGAAGTTCGCGGTGCGCGGCTACACACGCTGCAACAGGTGCGGCCGGCCGCGTGCGGTCTTCCGCAAATTCGGCCTGTGCAGGATCTGCCTGCGCGAGATGGCGCACGCGGGCGAGCTGCCCGGCGTGCAAAAGAGCAGCTGGTAAGAGCCAGAACCCCAAGACCAAACCAGAAAAGGTGCGCGATAGGCCCGGACAGGGAACCATCGCGAGGAAGGTGACAGACACTGTCATGACTGCGACATCGACGATGCAGAGCGCAGCGATGAAGAGGAGTGGCGCTCGATGACCATGACGGACCCGATCGCAGACTTCTTGACACGTCTGCGCAACGCCAATTCGGCGTATCACGACGAGGTGACGTTGCCGCACTCGAAGCTCAAGGCGAACATCGCCCAGATCCTCAAGAGAGAGGGCTACATCAGCGACTATCGGACCGAGGATGCTCGGGTCGGCAAGTCGCTGATCGTTCAGCTCAAGTACGGGCCGAGCCGGGAGCGCAGCATCGCCGGCTTACGCCGCGTGTCCAAGCCCGGTTTGCGGGTGTACGCAAAATCCACCAATCTGCCGCGTGTGCTCGGTGGCCTGGGTGTGGCGATCATCTCCACCTCGTCGGGCCTGCTGACCGATCGCCAGGCGGCCAGACAGGGCGTGGGCGGCGAAGTCCTCGCGTACGTGTGGTAAGGCCGGGGAGGTAGCGAAACACTATGTCGCGTATTGGTAAGCAGCCGGTTCCGGTTCCCTCCGGAGTCGACGTAACGATCGATGGTCAGAACGTCTCGGTGAAGGGGCCCAAGGGCACCCTGGATCTGACGGTGGCCGAGCCGATCACCGTGGCGCGCAACGACGATGGCGCGATCGTGGTCACCCGGCCCAACGACGAGCGCCGCAACCGCTCGCTGCACGGGCTGTCGCGCACCCTGGTGTCCAACTTGGTCACCGGCGTGACGCAGGGCTACACCACCAAGATGGAGATCTTCGGCGTCGGTTACCGCGTGCAGCTCAAGGGCTCCCACCTCGAGTTCGCGCTGGGCTACAGCCACCCCGTGGTGATCGAGGCTCCGGAGGGCATCACGTTCGCCGTTCAGTCGCCGACGAAGTTCACCATCACCGGGATCGACAAGCAGAAGGTCGGCCAGATCTCGGCGAACATCCGCCGTCTGCGTCGCCCCGACCCGTACAAGGGCAAGGGCGTGCGCTACGAGGGCGAGCAGATCCGCCGCAAGGTCGGAAAGACAGGTAAGTAATCATGGCGCAATCACAAGCTGGCACTGTCGCGCGAAAGCCGGTGGGGCAGAGCGTATCCGCGACTCGGCGCGTTTCTCGGCTGCGTAGGCACGCCCGGCTGCGCAAGAAGATCGAGGGCACCCCGCAGCGTCCGCGGCTGGTGGTCAACCGGTCCGCGCGACACATTCACGTGCAACTGGTCAACGACGAGAACGGGACCACGGTGGCCGCCGCGTCGTCGATCGAGGACGACGTGCGGAGTCTGCAGGGGGACAAGAAAGCCCGCAGCGTGCGGGTGGGCCAACTGATCGCCGAGCGCGCCAAGGCCGCCGGCATCGACAGTGTGGTCTTCGACCGTGGCGGATACACCTACGGCGGACGGATCGCGGCGCTGGCCGATGCCGCACGCGAGAACGGATTGCAATTCTGATGACTGAGAACGTGTACACGACTGGAAGGACCGCATAATGGCGGAGCAGCCCGCCGGCGGACAAGGCGCCGGCGACAGCCGCGACTCCCGTGGTGACCGCGACAACCGCGGTCGGCGCGACGGAGGTGGCCGCGGCGGTCGTGATCGGGACCGCGACGGCGACAAGAGCAACTACCTGGAGCGGGTCGTCGCCATCAACCGTGTCTCCAAGGTGGTCAAGGGTGGTCGGCGATTCAGCTTCACCGCGCTGGTGATCGTCGGCGACGGCAACGGCATGGTCGGTGTCGGCTACGGCAAGGCCAAGGAAGTTCCCGCCGCGATCGCCAAGGGCGTCGACGAGGCTCGCAAGGGCTTCTTCCGGGTGCCGCTGATCGGCGGCACCATCACCCACCCGGTGCAGGGTGAGGCCGCCGCCGGTGTGGTGCTGCTGCGCCCGGCCAGCCCCGGTACCGGTGTGATCGCCGGCGGTGCCGCGCGTGCGGTGCTGGAATGCGCAGGGGTGCACGACATCCTGTCCAAGTCACTGGGTAGCGACAACGCCATCAACGTGGTGCACGCCACGGTGGCCGCGCTCAAGATGCTGCAGCGTCCGGAGGAGGTGGCGGCCCGGCGCGGGCTGCCCATCGAGGACGTCGCGCCGGCCGGAATGCTCAAGGCGCGTCGCGAAAGTGACGCGCTGGCCAGTGCGGCGGCCCGCGAGGCGCAGAATTCGGGGACCCGGCCATGAGCAGTCAACTGAAGATCACCCAGGTGCGCAGCACCATCGGGGCCCGCTGGAAGCAGCGTGAGTCCCTGCGCACCCTGGGCCTGCGACGGATTCGCCACTCGGTGATCCGCGAGGACAACCCGCAGACGCGCGGCCTGATCGCGGTGGTCAGCCACCTCGTCGAGGTGGAGCCGGCCGAGGCGAGCGCCGCCGGCACCGGAGGTAGCAAGAAATGACGATCAAGTTGCACGATCTCAAGCCGGCGCGCGGGTCGAAGACCGCTCGCACCCGGGTCGGTCGTGGTGAAGGCTCAAAGGGCAAGACGGCCGGCCGTGGTACCAAGGGCACCAAGGCGCGCAAGAACGTGCCGGCCACCTTCGAGGGTGGACAGATGCCGATCCACATGCGGCTGCCCAAGCTCAAGGGATTCCGCAACCGGTTCCGCACCGAGTACGAGATCGTCAACGTCGGCGACCTCAATCGGCTTTTCCCGCAGGGTGGTTCGATCGGCGTGGACGAGTTGGTGGCCAAGGGCGCCGTTCGCAAGAACTCTCTGGTCAAGGTCCTCGGCGACGGCAAGTTGACCGTCAAGATCGAGGTGACCGCGCACAAGTTCAGCGGCAGCGCGCGTGAGAAGATCACCGCGGCCGGCGGCTCGGCCACCGAGCTGTAGGCCTGCGCAACTAACTCAGCCGCGGAATCACCTCTGCGGCAAGACGTTCCATCTGCTCGCGGTTCTCGGCGACGTCGGCGCCGACGGGGTTCAGTAACAGCATTTGCGCCCCGGCGTCGATGACCTCGCGCAGCCCGCGGGCCACGTCTTCGGGGGTGCCGGATACCGGCACGTCCTGCACGCCGGGCATTCGCCCGTAGATGCGGTCCAGCCCGGCGATCACGCGTTCGGTGGCCTTGGCGGCGTCGTCGTCGACCATCAGGTAGACCCGCTTGCCGATGGTGAAGCCGGCGGGGTCCGTGTGTTGCTCGTCGAGCTCGCGGCGCACGACGGCGACGGCCCCGGCGAACGCCTCGGTGGTCGACGAGCCGGCGCCCAGGAACGAATCACCGTGCCGCACGGCGCGGGCCAGCGCCTTGGGGGCCAGGCCCCCGAACCAGATCGGCGGGTGCGGTCGCTGCACCGGCTTGGGAGCGATGGGCAGGTCGTCGACGTCGCGGAACCGGCCGTGAAACGCCACCCGGGGCTCGTCGGACCAGGCCGCCTTCATCAGCTCCAGGCCCTCGGTGAAATACGAGACGAAGGTGTCCTTGTCGACGCCGAAGGCCGCGAATTTCCGTCGACCGCCACCGGGGGCGACACCGATGTCGAGGCGCCCGTGGCTGAGTCGGTCGACGGCGGTGATCGCCGAGGCCAACTGGAGCGGTTCGTGCAGCGACGTCACCAGCACGCCGACGCCCAGGCGCAGCCGCTCCGTGCAGGCGGCGCAATAGGCGAGCAGCTCCAGCGGCGCCAGCAGCGGCGCGGGCCCGATGATCTGTTCGAGCACCCAGCCGCCCTCGAAACCGAGTTCTTCGGCGCGGGCGAGGAAGGATCGGAGCCCCGCCCCGTCGAAGCCGTCTCCGGAACCGTCGTAGTCGAACTGCGGGATGGCGATGGAGAACCTCACCGGACCACCGTACGGTGGACTCTCGGTAGTCTGCAGAGATGTTCGCTTTCCTGCCCTCGATACCGGGCGTCGACGAGGTCCGTGCGCTGGCCGTCCGGGTCGATACCGCCCGCCATCACGGCGTTCCCAACGGCTGTGTGCTCGAATTGGATCTGCGCTCCATGCCGCCGGAGACGTCGGGCTTCGACCCGTTGGCGATGATCACCGGGGGGAACCGTCCGGTACCGCTGCGGGACATGGTGTCCGCCATCCACCGGGCGGCCGAGGATCCGCGGGTCGCCGGGCTGATCGCCCGCGTGCAACTCGCGGCGTCGCCGTCGGCCGCGGTGCAGGAGCTGCGTGAGGCGATCGCCGCGTTCACTGCCGCGAAGCCGTCACTGGCCTGGGCCGAGACCTATCCGGGCACGTTGTCGTACTACCTGGCTTCGGCGTTCGGTGAGGTCTGGATGCAGCCCGCGGGAAGCGTCGGACTGATCGGTTTCGCCAGCAACGTCACCTTCCTGCGCGACGCGTTCGACAAGGCCGGCATCGAGGCCGAATTCGTCGCTCGCGGCGAATACAAGTCGGCGGTAAACCGTTTCACCGAGCACGGCTTCACCGAGGCCCACCGCGAGGCCGTCACCCGGATGCTGGAGAGCATTCGGGAACAGGTGTGGCAGGCGGTCGCGCAATCACGCAAGTTCGACGCGAAAGTGCTCGACGCGCTCGCCGACCGCGCGCCGCTGTTGCGCGAGGAGGCCGTGACCTCGGGCCTGATCGACCGGATCGGATTCCGTGACGAGGCCTACGCCCGCATCGCGGAATTGGTCGGGCCGCAAAACCATTCAGAAGACGATTCGGATGGGGACGGGCCGCCGCGGCTGTATGTGTCGCGCTACGCCGGTGCCGCCCGGTCACGGCTGACCCCGCCGGTTCCCTCGGTGCCCGGTCGCCGGCCCAAGCCCACGGTGGCCGTCGTCAACATCGACGGCACGATCGTCGACGGACGTGGTGGGCCCCAATTCCTGCCGTTCGGCGCCTCCACCGTCGGCAGTGACACCATCGCGCCGGCGCTGCGGGAAGCCGCCGCCGACGATTCGGTGTCCGCGATCGTGCTGCGGGTCAACAGCCCCGGCGGCTCCGTCACCGCATCGGAAACCCTTTGGCGCGAGGTGAAAAGGGCCCGCAAACGCGGTAAACCGGTGGTGGCGTCGATGGGTGCGGTCGCCGCGTCCGGCGGTTACTACATCTCGGTGGCGGCCGACGCGATCGTCGCCAGCCCGGCGACGATCACCGGGTCGATCGGCGTGATCACCGGCAAGCTGGTGATCCGTGATCTGCTGGCGCGCCTGGGCGTGGGGTCGGACACGGTGCGCACCAACGCCAATGCCGACGCCTGGGCGATCGACGCGCCGTTCACCCCGGAGCAGCGCGCCCACCGGGAGGCCGAGGCCGACCTGGTGTACGCCGACTTCGTGGAGCGGGTCGCCGACGGCCGCAATCTGACCACCGATGCCGTCGACCGGGTCGCCCGGGGCCGGGTCTGGACCGGCGCCGACGCGCTGGAGCGGGGCCTGGTCGACGAGCTGGGCGGGTTCCGAACGGCGCTGCGCCGGGCGAAAATCCTTGCCGGACTGGACGAGGACGCCGACGTGCGCATCGTCACCTACCCGGGGGGTTCGCTGCTGGACATGCTGCGGCCCCGGACCTCCTCGCAACCGGCCGCCGCGTCGCTGCCCGACGCGCTGGGCGCGCTGCTGGGCCGCACCCTCGGCGGGATCCTGGACAACGTCGAACGGTCCTTCACCGGTGCCAGTGCGCTGTGGCCGGGTCCCTGGCGGTTCTAGCCGCTAGCCCGTGAGCCTGCCGCTGATGAACACGATTTCACCGAGCGGGTCGTCGTTCTCCGGGGCGGGCGCGTCGATGCCGAGGCGACCGAAGAGTTCGGTTCGGGTGACGCCCTCGGCCTGCCACCCGATGCTCGACAGATAGTCCACGACGTGGTTGCGTTCGCCGGCGTAGACCAGCGACGCCATGTCGATGTCCACGCCGTGCTCCCGGAACGAGCCGGACATCTCCCGCACCCTCTCGGCGTCGAAATCGATGATGCCGGGCACGAATTCGGTGGCGATGGTGCTGCCGGGCGCGCTGAGCGCGGTGATGTTGTCGAACAGCCGGTCCTGTGCCTCCGGCGGCAGGTAGATCAGCAGACCCTCGGCCAACCACGCCGTCGGCGCCGTCGTGTCGAATCCGGCGTCCTGCAACGCGGTGGGCCAGTCCGCCCGTAGATCGATGCCGACGGTGCGCCGGGCGGCGGCCGGGTCGGCACCGATGCCGGCCAGCGTTGCCGACTTGAACTCGATCACCTGCGGCTGGTCGATCTCGTAGACCACCGTGCCGTCGGGCCACGGCAACCGGTAGGCGCGCGCGTCCAGGCCGGAAGCCAGGATCACCACCTGACGCACCCCGGTGCCGGTGGCATCGATGAAGTAGTCGTCAAAGTATTTGGTGCGCACCGTCATTCCGTCGATCATCGCCTGAACGCGCACGGACGAGGCGTTCTCTAGCGCGTCGATGTCGAGCTCGCCGTCCATCATCTTGGTAAAGAAATCCACGCCGACCGCGCGCACCAGCGGCTCGGCGAACGGATCGTTGATCAAACCGCGCGGATCCTTCGTCGCCATCGCGCGCCCGGCCGCGACCATCGTCGCGGTGGCGCCGACGCTGGACGCCAGATCCCAGTTGTCGTCGTGAGTGCGTGGCATCAGAAGAACCTTACTCGAGGGTCGCCGCGACGTAGCTCAGGTCACCGAATGTGGCCGCCATCTCGTCCTCGGGGAACTCAAACCCGTTGCGGACATACAATTCCCGGGCGCGATGAGCGAGCACCCGCCAGCCGTGGTCGCTCAGGTAGTCGACGACGACGTTGCGCTCACCCCGGTAGAACAGGTCGGCCGCGTCGAGGTCGAAGCCGAAGCGTTGCCACCGCTCGGAGATGCGCCGCAGGCGCTCATCGGAGAACGCGTCGGAGTCGGGCACGTGTTCGGTCGCCACCCGGCTGCCCGGCGCGGAGAGCGCGGTGATGTTGTCGAACAATCGGTCCTGAGCGTCGGGCGGTAGGTAGGGCAGCAGCCCTTCGGCGCTCCACGCGGTCGGTTGGGTGACGTCAAAACCGCCTTCGCGCAACGCCGCGGGCCAGTCGTCGCGCAGGTCGATGCTGATCGTGCGGCGCTCGGCGGTGGGAGCGGCGCCGAGACCGGCCAGCGTGTCGGTCTTGAAGGCGATGACGTCGGGCTGGTCGATCTCGTAGACCACGGTGCCCGCCGGCCACCGCAGGCGGTAGGCCCTGGTGTCCAGGCCGGAGGCCAGGATCACCGCCTGGCGCACACCGTCGTGCGTGGCGCCGGTGAAGAAGTCGTCGAAAAACCTGGTGCGCACCGTGATCTGCTCGGCCCGCGCCTTCCGGTTGAACAGCGGGTCGTCCTCGAAGTCGAGCTCCCCGTCGATGATCCGGATGAAGGGAGCCAGCCCCACGGCGCGCACCAACGGGTCGGCCAGCGGATCATCGAGCAGCGCGTCGGGTCCCTTCGAGGCCACCGCGCGGGAGGCGGCGACCATGGTGGCCGTCGCTCCCACGCTATGCGCCGGTCCCCAGCTGTCGCCCTCGGCGCGTCCCTCACTCATAGGTGCCGCTGGTGTAGAGCATCTCGCCCATCCGCATGTCGTCGTCGCTGAGCGGGTCAAGCCCGTTGGCGGCGAACAGTTCCCGGATGCTGGCGCTGTTCAACCGCCAACCATGATCGGCCAGGTAGGGGGCCGCCTCGTTGCGGTCGCCGAAGTAGACCAGTCCAGCCATGTCGAGGTCGAAACCGTGCGCGCGCCAGCGCTCGGAGATCGTCTGCATGCGCTCCTTCAGCTTCTCGTCGTCGCCGGGCTCGGGGTTGGGCGCGCTCTCGGTGGCGAGCCGGCTGCCCGGCGCGCTGAGCTCGGTGATGGTGTCCAGCAGGCGATCCTGCGCCTCCGGGGGCAGGTAGCCGAGCAGGCCCTCGGCGCTCCACGCGGTCGGCTGCGCGGGGTCGAACCCGGCGACGCGCAGCGCTGCGGGCCAGTCGTCGCGCAGATCGACGGCCACCACCCGCCGCTCGGCGGTGGGGGCGGCGCCCAGCTCGGCCAGCGAGCGGGTCTTGAATTCGATCACCTGCGGCTGGTCCACCTCGTAGACCACCGTCCCGGCCGGCCACGCCAACCGGTAGGCGCGCGCGTCCAGCCCGGAGGCCAAAATGACGGCCTGCTTGATGCCCGCGTTCGTGGCGTCCAGGAAAAACTCGTCGAAGAACTTGGTGCGGACCGCCATGTTGTCGGCCATGCGCGACATCGCCCCGGCGGACCCCGCGGCGCCGTCGTGGACGTCGTTCAGCTCGGCCGGGTCCAGCTCGCCGCTGGCCAGCCGGGAGAGCAGATCCACGCCGACCAGCTTGACCAACGGCTCGGCGAAGGGGTCGTTGATCAGCGGGCGCTCGGCGCGGGTGGCCATCGCCCGGGCCGCCGCCACCATCGTCGCGGTCACGCCCACGCTGGAGGCGAGGTCCCAGGTGTCGCCCTCGTACCTGGTGGAAGTCATCGTTGTGCCCCTATCGGAGGTAGGTAATCTAATATTTAGCCAATATAACAAGCTCTCCCCACTGTACGCTTCCCGCGATTCGCGGCAACCTTTACTGATGGCGTACGAACCGGCGGGTAAGCGGGTGCTGATCACGGGCGCTTCGTCGGGATTGGGTGCGGGCGACGCCAAAAATGCCGACCTCGACGCGTTCATCGCCGGTGCGGCGGGGATGGCGGCGCAATGAAGGCGCTGGTCTACGGCGTACCGCCGGAGCCGTTCGACGTTCCCGGGAACGCCAACGCGCTGACCCAGAACCTGGCCCGCACCCCGACCGCCCTGCGCGAGTTGCCGGATCCGCAACTGCCACACCAGGACTGGGTGCTCACCCGGCCGCGGCTGACCGGCATCTGCGGGTCGGATTCCAAGCAGATCCTGATGGATTTCGGCGAAGACGACGCCGACAACGCCATGTCCGCATTCTGCTCGTTCCCGCAAGTCATGGGTCACGAGGTGGTCGCCGACGTGGTGGCGCTCGGCCCGCGGGCGCGCGGCCTGCAGGTGGGGCAGCGGGTGGTGCTCAACCCGTGGCTGTCCTGCGGGCCGCGGGGTATCGAGCCGCCCTGCCCGGCGTGTGAGGCCGGCGATTACAGCCTGTGCTGGAGCTTCACCGACGGCGACATCAAGCCCGGCATCCACACCGGTGTTTCGGCCGATGTGACGGGCGGCTACGCCGAACTGATGCCCGCCCACGACAGCATGCTGTTCGTGGTGCCGGATTCGATTCCCGACGAGATGGCCGTGTTCGCCGACCCGTTCTCGGTGTCCCTGCACGCGGTCACCCGCCATCCACCGCCCCGCACCGGCTCCGTGTTGGTGTACGGGGCCGGCTCGCTCGGGTTGTGTGCGGTCGCGATCCTGCGGGCGCTGTATCCCGACGTGGCCGTGGCAGTCGTGGCCCGCTTCGCTGCCCAGGCCGAGCTGGCCCGCCGGTTCGGCGCCGCCAAAGTCCTTGCGCACGAACCGCATGTGGCCATCATCGAAGAGCTCGCCACATGGGGCGGCGGCCGATTGCGTCAGCCGCTGCTGGGTCTGCCGATGGCCCACCCCGGCGCGGTCGACGTCGTCTACGACACCATCGGCAAGCCCGAGACCTTCGAAGTGGGGGTCCGGGTCCTGCGCTCGCGAGGGACCCTGGTGAAGGCCGGTGTCCACGCGCCCGGCCGGTGGGAGGACAGCCCGCTCTACTTCAAAGAGATTTCTCTGGTGGGCTCCAACGCCTTCGGCGTCGAAGAGGTCGACGGGCAGCGCAAGCACGCCATCGCCCACTACCTCGACCTGGTTGCGGCTCGCCGGGTGGACCTGCGTCCCATGCTCACCCATACGTTCGGGTTGCAGCGTTGGCGCGACGCGTTTTTGGCGATCGCCAATCAGGGCGAGAGCGGCGCGGTCAAGGTCGCTTTCGATCAGCGGTGAGGTGGCGCGCCGGAAGGCGGCGGGAGGGAGGGGATGTCCAACCAGCGACCGACCTCGAACCGGTCGTCGACGGCGCGGATCGTCGCGCCGCCGCGGCCGGGGTAATGGGCGGGTATCACCGTCGCCTTCGCCGCTGCGGCCTCGGTGAATACGCGACGACGGGTAACTGCGGCCGCGGTGGCGTCCACGTCGAAGGCGCACGCGTCACCGGGCCGACGCAGTTGCAGCGGGCTGTGCGTGAGATCGCCGACGAACACGGCCGATTGACCCGCATCCAGCCACAGCACCGAGGAGCCCGGCGTGTGCCCGGGCGCGGGCCGCAGCCGCAGCGAATCGCTGATCCGGTAGTCGTCCGACCACCGGATCAGTTGTCCTGCAGCGTCGATGGGTAGCACGCTGTCCGCGAACACCAGCTGATCGCCGCGCTGCTGGGCCTGTTCGGCCTCGGTGTGCGGCGTTGCGCGCGAAGCGGGCCCGTCGGGCTCGAAGTGGCGGTAGTCGGCGGCGGGCAGCAGATACCGGGCGTTGGGGAAGGTCGGCACCCACGCGCCGTTTTCGAGCATGGTGTTCCAGCCGACGTGATCGGAGTGCATGTGGGTGTTGACCACCACGTCGACGGCGTCGCGGTCGATGCCCGCCGATCCGAGCGCGGTCAGGAACGCCGTGTTCAGGTGATCCAGGGGCGGCATGTGCGGGCGTAGCCGATCGTTGCCGACGCCGGTGTCGACGATGACGGTCAGGCCGTCGACCTGTATGACCCAGCTCTGAATCGCGATGTGCCACTGATCGGTGTCGGGATCGAAGAAGTCGGGCACCAGCAAGTCGGCGTTGTCGTGCCATCCCGACGGTGGGGTTCGGGGAAAAGACGTTGCGCCCAACGAGAACCGGAGTTCCAGTACCCGCGCCAAGCTCGCGCGGCCGAGCCGGAAGTGCTGCGTCACGCGTTGCCGCGCAGATAGCCGTAGACCGCGGCGAAGTTGCGGTTGACGTCCTCGGGGATGGGCACCGGGCCCCCGAGAGCGCGTGCGCCCCAGACGATTTGGGCGGTGCGTTCCACCAGCGCGGTGACGTGCAGCGCCTTGTCGGGCCGGGGCCCGACGGCCACCAGGCCGTGGTTGGCGATCAGGGCGGCGGCGCGGCCCTCGAGTGCGGTGACCGCGTTGGTGCCGACGTCGGGGGTCCCCGACGCGGCGTAGTCGGTGCACCGGACGTCCCCGCCGCAATACACCGCGAACTCGTCGATACACGCGGGGATCGGTTCGTGGGCGATGGCGAACATGGTGGCCCACACCGGATGACTGTGAATGACGCTGCCGATGTCGTCGAAGGCCCGATAACAGGCCAGGTGCAGCTGCATCTCCGAGGAGGGTGACCGCCCCTCGGCGGCCCGCAGCACCGAGCCGCCCGCGTCGACGAGCACCAGGTCGTCGAGCTGCATGTCGCGGTAGTCGACGGACGACGGGGTGATGACGATGGTGCCGTCGGCGCGGCGCGCCGAGATGTTGCCGGCGGTGCCCTCCACCAGGCCCCGGCGCAGCATGTCCTTGGCCGCGTCCAGCACCGCGGTCTCCGCGTTGTCGATGAACTTCATGGCCCTAGCACCTCCGGGTTGACGATATGGGCGGGTACGCCGCCGCTCAGCAGCGCATCCAGGTCGTCGGCCACCATCCGCGCCTGCCGCGCCTCGGTGTTCCAGGTGGCGCCGCCGATGTGCGGCGTCAGCACCACGTTCCCCATCCCCACCAGCGGGTGATCGGCCGGTAGCCATTCACCGGCGAAGTGGTCGAGCCCCGCGGCGGCCACCTTGCCCGCGACCAGGGCGTCGACCAGCGCGTCGGTGTCGTGCAGCTGGGCGCGGGCGGTATTGAGGAAGACCACGCCGTCGCGCATGGCCGCGAACTGGCCGGTGCCGATCATGCCGGCGGTGTCGTCGGTGACCGGGGCGTGCAGGGACACGATGTCCGCCCCGCCGAGCAGCTCGTCGAGGCTGTGCCGCGCGTCGGGGTTGTAGGGGTCGTGCGCGATGACCCGCAGACCCAGCCCACGCAGCCGCCACTGCGTCGCGCGGCCGACGGCGCCGAGGCCCACCAGTCCGGCGGTGAGTCCCGCGATCTCACCGCCGCGGAACCGTTGGTAGGGGATGCTGCCGTCGCGAAAGATGTTGCCGCTGCGTACATCCGCATCCGCGGGCAGCACGTGGCGGGTGGCGGCCAGCAGCAGGGCCACCGTCATCTCGGCGACGGCGTCGGCGTTGCGGGCGGGGGTGTTCAACACCGGGACGCCGGCCGCGGTGGCGCCGGCGATGTCGACGTTGTTGGGGTCACCGCGGGTGGAGGCCACGGCAATCAGCGCCCGGCCCCCCGCGCCGAACACCGGGCCGCGCACCGAATCGCTTTCCACCACCACGATTTCGGCGCGTTCGCTCGCGATCCGCTCGGCCAGCTGCTCGGCACTGTAGATACGCAACGGCGTCTGGTTTATCCAGGGGTCATACACCACGTCGGCCAGCTCACACAGCTTGGCGAAGCCCGGGCCGCGCAGCGGGGCGGTCACCAGGGCGCGCGGTTTAGACGTCACGAATGCCAATGCTGGCGTACGGTGACGCCCGTGTCACGCAAAGACGTCACAATCGGGATCGACGTCGGCAGCACCGCGGTCAAGGCGATAGCCGCCGACGCCGACGGCAACGTGACCGCGCGGGTGCGCATCCCCCATGAGCTGCGGGTCCCGGCGGCCGACCGGCTGGAGCACGATGCCGACGAGGCGTGGCGACGCGGCCCCTCGACGGCCCTGAACGAACTGATCCAGCGGACCGACGTCGCCGCGGTGGCCGTCTCGGCGATGGTGCCGTCGATGACCGCCGTCGACCACACGGGCACGCCGATCACGCCCGGACTGCTCTACGGCGACGGCCGGGGCCGCACCCCCGGCGGCGACGCGCAGCCGCTGCCCGCACTGGGCGAGTCCGCCGAGTTCTTGCGCTGGACGGCCGCGCGGGCGCCCGGCGCCGCCGGCTACTGGCCCGCGCCGGCGGTGGCCAACCACGCGCTGGCGGGCCAGGCGGTGATCGACATCGCCACCGCCGCCACGGCGTTTCCGTTGTTCGACGGGACCGGCTGGGATCCCGCCGCGTGCGCCGAGCGCGGCGCGAACGTCGAGCAGATGCCGCGGGTGGAAAGCATGGGGGCCGTCGTCGGGCAGGTGCACGGCTCTGGCGCCGCGTTGGCCACCGGCGCCGTCGACGCGCTGTGCGAACAGATCGTGGCCGGCGCCGACCGCGACGGCGACGTGCTGGTGATGTGTGGCACCACGCTGATCGTGTGGACGACCATTTCGGAGGCACGGCAGATGCCCGGCCTGTGGACCATTCCCCACACCACGGCGGGCAAGAGTCAGATCGGCGGGGCCAGCAACGCCGGCGGGCTGTTCCTCGGTTGGGTGGATCGCGTTGTGGCACAGGCGGACCCGACGGCCGTCGAACCCGGCCGGGTACCGGTGTGGTCACCCTACCTGCGCGGCGAGCGCAGTCCGTTCCACGACCCGGACCGCCGCGGTGTGCTCGAGGCGTTGGATCTGACCCACGACGCCGCCGCGCTGCGGCGGGCCGCCTACGAGGCGTCCGGCTTCGTGGTCCGCCAGCTCATCGAGCTCAGCGCGGCGCCGGTGTCGCGCATCGTGGCCACCGGCGGCGGCACCCGGGTCGGGCCGTGGCTGCAGGCCATCGCCGACGCCACCGGGCGCCCGGTCGAGGTGTCCGGGGTGGCGGAAGGGGCCGCGCTGGGGGCGGCCTTCCTGGCGCGCATGGCGGCCGGTCTGGAAACGACGATCGCCGACGCCGCCCGGTGGGTCGGCACCGAACGCGTCGTCGAGCCCGATCCCGCCTGGGCGGCCGCCGTTCAAGACCGCTACCAGCGGTTCCTACAGATGGCGGACCGCAGATGTAGCGCAATGGCACCACCGCCGTTCTAGGCTGGTGCAATGACCGACCACGACCGCAAAGCCACCCGCCGAGAAATCGCCGATGCCCTGTCGAAAGCTGTGGAGCGCCGCCACGAAATCGCCGACGCCATAGTGGAATCAGAGAACAGGGCGGCCGCGGTGGAGGCGATCGTCCGGTTGCTCGACACCTCCCACCTGGCCGCCGAAGCGGTGATGGGGATGTCGTTCGATCAGCTCACGATCGACTCGCGCCGCAAGATCCTGGCCGAACTCGAAGACCTGAACAAGCAGCTGAGCTTCACCCTGGGCGAGCGTCCGGCGAGCTCGGGGGAGACGCTGGAGCTGCGGCCGTTTTCCGCCGCGAGTGATCGCGACATCTTCGCCGTGCGCACCGAGGAGATCGGCGCGGCCGGTGACGGCTCCGGGGGGCCGGCCGGCACCGTGGACGACGAGATCACCGCCGCGCTGGGGCGCGTCGATGACGAAGAGGCCGCGTGGTTCGTGGCCATCGATTCCGGCGAGAAGGTCGGCATGGTGTTCGGCGAGCTGGTCCACGGCGAGGTCAACGTGCGGATCTGGATTCACCCCGACCACCGCAAGCGGGGGTACGGCACCGCCGCGTTGCGCAAGTCGCGTTCCGAGATGGCGTGGTGTTTCCCCGCGGTCCCGATGGTCGTGCGCGCACCCGCGGCCAAACCCCGCTGAGCGCGTAGCACGCAGGATCGCGCTACGAGCCCAACATTGCGGTGACGGCGACGATGTTGGGGAATTGCGCCGTGTCAGTGGCCTCGGTGTCGTCGGGGTAGTCCAGGCCGTAGTCGCCGAACAGATCCCGCCGCGGCCGGGTGGTCACCTGCCATCCCCGGCCCGTGAGGTAGTCGACGACGTTGCTGCGCTCGCCGTCGAAGAACAGCCCCGAAAGGTCGATGTCGCAGCCGACTTTGGCCCACCTGTCGTTGAATTCCCGCGCGCGTTGCGAAATCGACGTGCCGTTGTCGGGGTGATATTCGGTGGCCAGCAAGCTGGCGGGAGCGCTGAGTGCGGTGATGTTGTCGAAGAGCCGGTCCTGCGCGTCGGGCGGGAGATACATCAGCAGGCCCTCGGCGGCCCACGACGTCGGTTGCGTCACGTCAAACCCGCTGCCGCGCAACGCGGCCGGCCAGTCCTCGCGCAGATCGATGCTGACGGTCCGCCGGTCCGCGGCCGGGGCGGCGGCCAGGCTGGCCAAGGTGGCGCTCTTGAACTCGACGACCTTCGGCTGATCGACCTCGTAGACCACACTTCCGGGCGGCCAGCCGAGCCGGTAGGCACGGGCGTCGAGGCCGGCGGCCAGGATCACCGACTGGCGAATCCCGTCGCGGGCGGCGTTGAGGAAGAAGTCGTCGAAAAAGCGGGTGCGCACCGCGATCGAATCGGTCTCCAGCGAGAGGTCCGTTCCGCCGCCCGCAGACGCCTCGGATTCGGTGATCTCACCGTCGACCAGGCGGCGGAAGAAATCCAGGCCGACCGCGCGCACCAAGGGGGCGGCAAACGGATCGTTGATGATCGGATTGGTCCCCCCGCTGGCCAGCGCGCGGGCCGCGGCGACCATCGTGGCCGTGGCACCGACGCTCGAGGCCAAGTCCCAGCTGTCTTGGTCAGTGCGTGTCATGCTGCTCCCCAAGTTACTTAGCAGATGCAACGAGCGAGACGCACTTTACGCCCTTCGGCTTACGGCTTCCTGTGCCTTTTCCGGGCGACTCGCGGTCGCGGCGGCGACACCCGGTTAACGGCCTCTGGAAAGGCCCAGACCGGACCCGACCGGATCAGCTGTTAGTCTCGTACACGGTTTGACGCGCTGTAGATAAGTCGGCCGTACGTCCTGGCCTGCGGGTGTTGGGCGCGTGATGCAGGAAACCCCGGCTGCGCAGGAGGAAGAGTTGCTTTCCGCTTTCATCTCATCGCTGCGAACAGTCGACCTGAGACGGAAGATCCTCTTCACGCTGGGCATCGTCGTCTTGTACCGGGTCGGCGCCGCGTTGCCGTCCCCGGGCGTCAACTTTCCGAACGTCCAGCAGTGCATCAAAGAGGCCAGCGGCGGCGCGGCCGGACAGATCTACTCGCTGATCAACCTTTTCTCCGGCGGCGCGCTGCTCAAACTCACCGTGTTCGCGGTGGGGGTGATGCCATATATCACCGCCAGCATCATCGTGCAGCTGCTCACGGTGGTCATCCCGCGGTTCGAGGAGCTGCGTAAGGAAGGCCAATCCGGCCAGGCCAAGATGACGCAGTACACCCGGTATCTGGCCATCGCGCTGGCCGTCCTGCAGGCCACCAGCATCGTGGCGCTGGCCGCCAACGGCGGGCTGCTGCAGGGGTGCTCGCTTGACATCATCGCCGACCAGAGCATCTTGACGCTGGTCGTCATCGTGTTGGTGATGACCGGCGGCGCGGCGCTGGTGATGTGGATGGGTGAGCTGATCACCGAACGCGGCGTCGGTAACGGCATGTCGTTGCTGATCTTCATCGGCATCGCGGCCCGCATCCCGGCCGAGGGCAAATCCATCCTGGACAGCCGCGGCGGCATGATCTTCACCGCGGTCTGCGTCGCCGCGCTGATCATCATCGTCGGCGTGGTGTTCGTCGAGCAGGGCCAGCGCCGCATCCCGGTGCAGTACGCCAAGCGCATGGTGGGCCGGCGGATGTACGGCGGCACCTCGACGTATCTGCCGCTCAAGGTCAACCAGGCCGGTGTTATCCCGGTGATCTTCGCGTCCTCGCTCATCTATATCCCGCACCTGATCACCCAGCTGATCCGCAGCGGCAGCGGCGGTGTCGGCAACAGCTGGTGGGACAAGTTCGTCGGCAGCTACCTGTCCGACCCCGGTGATCCGGTCTACATCGGCTTGTATTTCGGGCTGATCATCTTCTTCACGTATTTCTATGTGTCGATCACGTTCAACCCCGATGAGCGCGCCGACGAGATGAAGAAGTTCGGCGGGTTCATTCCTGGGATCCGGCCGGGCAAGCCGACCGCCGATTACCTGCGTTTCGTGCTGAGCCGAATCACCCTGCCCGGCTCGATCTACCTCGGTGCGATTTCGGTGCTGCCCAACTTGTTCTTGGAGATCGGCAATGGGGGGGCGGTTCAGAACCTGCCGTTCGGCGGTCCCGCGGTGTTGATCATGATTGGTGTGGGCTTGGATACGGTCAAGCAGATCGAGAGCCAGCTCATGCAGCGCAACTATGAAGGGTTCCTCAAGTGAGAGTCGTGTTGCTGGGACCGCCGGGGGCGGGCAAAGGAACGCAGGCCCAGAAGCTCTCCGAAAAGCTCGGGATCCCGCAAATCTCCACCGGTGAGCTGTTCCGCAGCAACATCGAGAACGGCACCAAACTCGGCCTGGAGGCCAAGCGTTACCTGGACGCCGGTGACCTGGTGCCCTCGGAGCTGACCAACCAACTCGTCGACGACCGCCTGAGCGATCCGGACGCGGCCAACGGCTTCATCCTGGACGGGTTTCCGCGGTCGCTGCAGCAGGCCAAGGCGCTGCACGAGATGCTCGAACGCCGCGGCACCGACATCGACGCGGTCTTGGAGTTCCGTGTCTCCCAGGACGAGCTGCTGCAACGACTCAAATCGCGCGGCCGCGCCGACGACACCGACGACGTCATCCTGAACCGGATGAAGGTCTACCGGGACGAGACCGCGCCGCTGCTGGACTACTACCGCGACGAACTCAAGACGGTCGACGCCATCGGCACCCTGGACGAAGTGTTCGCCCGCGCGCTGCAGGCGCTGGGCAAGTAGCGATGACCCCGCTGGCGCGGCTGCGGAGCCGCAAGGTGGTGCCGCAACGCAGCGACGGTGAACTCGACGCGATGGCCGCGGCGGGCGCGGTGGTCGCGGCCGCGCTGCAGGCGGTCCGCGCGGCCGTGGTGTCCGGAATATCGACGCTGAGCCTCGACGAAATCGCCGAATCGGTGATCCGGGACGCCGGCGCGGTGCCGTCGTTCCTGGGCTATCACGGCTACCCCGCGTCGATCTGTGCGTCGGTCAACGAGCGGGTGGTCCACGGAATCCCTTCGGCTGCAGAGGTTTTGGCCTCCGGCGACCTGGTTTCGATCGACTGCGGCGCGGTGCTGGACGGCTGGCACGGCGACGCCGCGATCACCGTCGGCGTCGAGGCGCTGGATGCGGCCGACGAAGCGCTGTCGCAGGCCACCCGGGAATCGCTGGAAGCCGGGATCGCGGCGATGGTGCCGGGTAACCGGTTGACCGACGTATCGCACGCCATCGAGATGGGTACGCACGCGGCCGAGGCCCGCCACGCGCGGGCCGTCGGGATCGTCGAGGGCTACGGCGGCCACGGCATCGGCCGGCAGATGCACATGGACCCGTTCCTGCCCAACGAGGGCTCTCCTGGGCGCGGCCCGCTGCTGGCCCCCGGGTCGGTGCTGGCCATCGAACCGATGCTGACGCTGGGAACCGGCAAGACGGTGGTGCTCGACGACCAGTGGACGGTCACCACCACCGACGGGTCGCGTGCGGCACACTGGGAGCACACCGTTGCGGTCACCGACGCCGGGCCGCGGATCCTGACCCTGGCCTGAACTCGCCGCGATCGCCAGCGCGGCGTAGCCGGGCGCAGCGGGTCGAGGCCATTGAACCGACCGCCGACTCGCCTCGTTCCCTGGGCAGGAGGTGATCGAGTGGCTCGTGTGGCTGGCACGGGGAGAGCGTCCGGGGTCGCGGAAGCCGCTCTGATGAAGGCGCTCTACGACGAACACGCCGCGGTCCTGTGGCGCTACGCGCTGCGGCTGACGGGGGACACGAGCCAGTCCGAGGATGTGGTTCAGGAGACGCTGTTGCGGGCGTGGCAACATCCCGAAGTCGTCGGGGACACCGAGCGCTCGGCGCGGGCGTGGTTGTTCACGGTCGCGCGGAACATGATCATCGACGACCGGCGCAGCGCGCGGTTCCGCAATGTCGTCGGTTCGACCGACGTAGCGGGGGCGCCCGAACAGTCCACGCCGGATGAGGTCAACGCGGCGCTGGACCGGTTGCTGATAGCGGACGCGATGGTCCAGCTGTCCGCCGAGCACCGAGCCGTGATCGAACGGTCCTACTACCGCGGGTGGACCACCACACAGATTGCTGCAGACCTCGGCATCGCGGAGGGAACGGTGAAGTCGCGACTACACTATGCCGTGCGGGCGTTGCGACTCACTCTGCAGGAACTTGGAGTTACCCGATGAGGGGCTCCGAATACTTGAGGGGTGACGGACATGGATGAAATGAGGACGCCGGTGCAGGATCTCGGCCCTCCCGAAGACCGCTACGCGATGTGGGATGCCGCATACGTGCTGGGATCGCTGTCGGCCGCGGAACGCCGCGAATTCGAGACGCACATGGCGCACTGCCCGGCCTGCCGGGGGGCGGTCGCCGACCTCAGTGGCGTGCCGGCCCTGCTTTCTCAGCTGGACCGCGTCGAAGTGGCCGCGATCGACGAGTCCGGCCCGGCGCCGGAGATGTCTGAAAAGTTGTTGCCGTCCTTGCTGGCGGCGGTGCGGTGGCGCCGGCGCCGCACCCGGGTGGTGACCTGGGTTGCGTCGGCCGCCGCGGCCGCGGTGCTGGCTATCGGGGTGTTCGTCGGCCTTGAGGGGTGGTCGTCGGCTCCGGCCCAGCAGGTGACCGCGTCGGCCGAGCCCATGGCGCAGGTGGGTACCAGCCTGCTGACCTCCAGCGTGCAGGTCAGCAGCCAGCACTGGGGGACATCCATCAACCTGCGGTGTGTCTGCCTGGCCCCGCTGAACGCGCACCATGACACGCTGGCGATGGTCGTGGTCGGCCGCGACGGCAGCCAAACCCGGCTGGCGACGTGGGTGGCCGTGCCCGGCCACACCGCGACCCCCGCGGGCGCGATCTCGACCCCGGTCGACCAGATCGCCGCCGTGCAAGTGGTGGCCGTCGACAGCGGCAAGGTGCTGTTGCAGCGTTCGCTGTAGAGGATCGGAGCCAGCGTGTTCGGCTACGCGCGTTCCACGAAGCTGGCGGCAGCACCGAACGGCCGGTCGACCGCGCCGCTACGGGTGCTGGTCGTGGGCGCCGGCGTGGCCGGCATCTCCGTTGCCCGGGGATTGCTGCGGGACGGCCATGACGTCACCGTCTTCGAGCGACGGCCGGATGTGCGGGCCGCCGGCGGTGCGGTGACGATCTGGTCCAACGGCGAGACGGTCCTCAACCAGCTGGGTGTCGACATGGACGGCGCCGGTCAGCTGCTGGCCACCGTGCGGGCCGTGACGGCCAGGGGTCGCCCGCTCGCGACCCTCGACGTGACCGCGATGGTGCGGCGGCTGGGCGCACCCGTGCGGATGGTTCCGCGCCGGGTCCTGCTGGAACGGCTGCTGGAGGGGTTCGACGCCGAGCGCATCCGGTGCGACTCGCGGGTCATCGCGTTGGCCGGTGCGGGTGACCGGGTCCGCGTCGAGTTCGCCGATGGCGCCGTTGCCGAGGGGGACGTGGTGATCGGGGCCGACGGCCTGCACTCGATCGTGCGCGAGAGGGTCGGCGCGCGCGGCGCGAAGCCCACCGGCTGGTGTAGCTGGCAGGGACTGGTCACTCTTCCCGAGATCCCGGAGATCACAGACTCCGGTGCCGCGCTGATGATCATCGGGGCGCGCGGAAACCTCGGCCTGTGGCCGGCCGGCGGTTCCGACGTGCAGTGGTGGTTCGACCTGCCGTGGTCGTATGACTTCGTGAGACCGCAACGCCCGATCGAGATGATCCGGTCCCATTTCGCCGGATGGTCCGACCCGGTCGATCGGGTGCTCGCGACATTGACCGACGACGATCTGGCCCACTCACCGTTTCCGCATTTCCGGCACCCGATTCCGCGCACGGGCGCCGGACCGGTCACGTTGCTCGGGGATGCCGCGCACACGATGCCGCCCACCCTCGCGCAGGGGACCAACCAGGCGTTGCTCGACACGATGGTCCTGTGCCGGGCGCTGGCGGATTTCCGTCGTGGGACACGCCGGCGCGGCCCCGATGTTTCGAGCGCACTGCGCTGGTATGAGAAGACCCGCCGACGCAAAGTCATGGCCGTGTCCTGGGCGGCGTCGCTGCCGGTGTCGCACGGTGAGTTCGTGCTGGGGCCGGCCGCACTGATCTCCGACCGGCTGCAGGCCTGCGCGCTGACGGCGTTTCTGCGCGCCACGAGTCACCGCCGGATGTCCGCTGACATCAGCCGAAACTTGGGGGTAGCGGCGACGGTCCCGTCAAGCCCGTGAGCAACCCGATCGATTCCGTCAGAGTGCGAGGCGATTTCGATGCGCCATCCCGCTGGCTCTGGTTGGTGAAGTGGTGTGTGCTGGCGGCGCCGCACTACCCGATATTGATACTGCTCTACCTGGTGTATCCGCTCTCGACGGTCGCCGCCGGCATGGCCGTCTTGTGCACCGGGCGATATCCGCGGCCGCTCTTCGAATTCAACGTCGGGGTGCTGCGCTGGTCGTGGCGAGTCATGAACTACCGGTTCCCGATGAACAGCACCGACAAGTACCCGCCTTTCACGCTTGCGTCTCGGCCCGACTACCCCGCCGACCTTGCGGTCGACTATCCGGAACGGCTGAAACGCCCGGCGGTGCTGGTGAAGTGGCTGCTGGCGATCCCTCAGGTTCTGCTGTGCTGGTCGATGGAGCCGCTGCTGCAGGTGCTGTGTCTCATCGCCGCGCTGGCGTTGTTGTTCACCGGAACGATCCCGCAAACCACATTCGATCTGCTCATGGGCATGGTGCGCTGGCGGTACCGGGTCGCGGCGTACGTGTCGTTGATGCGCGACGAATATCCGCCGTTCCGAATGGATTTGGGTGGCCAATGACTCCGCGAAACCTCTTGTTCCCGTACGTCTATCGATTCGGCCAGCCGGTTTTCGACCGGCTGTTCTACCACCGGTATCGACGAGCCGCGCTGAGTAACGCCACCGGCCGGCTGTTGATGCTCGGGCTGGGGCCGGGAACCGATTTGATGTTTCTGCCCGCGGCGGTGACGTCGGTCGCCGCCGTGGAGCCCGTGGCGCCGTTTCGGCGGATGGCTTCCAGGCTCGCTGGGCGCCGCGGCATCACGGTGGACATCGTCGGGGGAGCCGGCGAGTCGATTCCCTTCCCGGACAACTCTTTCGACTCGGTGCATGTCGGTCTTGTGTTGTGCTCGGTCGACGATGTGGCGGCTACCCTCGCTGAGATCCGGCGGGTGCTGGTCCCCGGGGGCAGGCTGGTGGTCCTCGAGCATGTGCGCGGGGACGGCGCGACGGGCCGGTTCCAAGACCTGATCGCCAAGCCGTGGTCGTGGCTCGCCGGTGGTTGCGAGCCGAACCGGCGAACCCTCGAGGCCATCGCCGCGGCCGGATTCGAGACCACCGCGCTGCGCACCATTCCGCGCACGCCGGTGCCTTTTCCGTGCAAACCCCATCTGCAGGGATTCGCCACCTCTACTCGACGCTGACCGCCTCGATGATGTTGAGGCGCGCCGCACGCCGTGCCGGCGGTACCGAGCCGAGCAGGCTGATCACCAGCGCCCCGAGCGTGAAGGCAAGCGCCAGCGGGCTCAACCGGAAGCCGACTTGAAAATTCATGATGTCCCCGCTGATGCGGCTGAACAGCCACTGGTCCGTCAACCCCAGCGCAAGCCCCAAAACACCGCCGACGACACCGATTCCGGCCGCCTCCGCCAGCACCATCCACAAGGTGAACCGCCGGCTGGATCCCATTGCGCGCAGCACACCGATTTCGCGCCGGCGTTCGGTCACCGAGAGCGTCAACGTGTTCAGCAGTGCGACCGCGGCCACCGCCACGACGATGATCCACACCGCGTTGGCGATGAACATGCTCTGGTGCAGCGGAGCCTGAAGCCCCTCCAGCGCGGCGCGACCGTCGTACACGTGGTTCGGCGCCGGCACCGCCTCGCGGACGCCGGCCAACAGTCGCTGCCGATTCACTCCGGGGGCCGCGGCGATCTGCAGGGTCGTCGCCGCCGGGCGATCGAACCATGCCCGCATGTGGTCGAGATCGATTCCGACGCTGCCGATGACGGTCGAAAAGAACGGCACCAGGGCCAGCACCGCCACCGACCGCGGGCCGTGCGGCGTCTGCAGCCGCAGTTGGTCGCCGGCCCGGACGTGCAGAATCTCACCCAGGTTCTGCGTGAGCACCACACCGCGTCCGGCGAGCACCTCGGTGCGCACCCGTTCGTCGAGCGCGCGGAAGAGCGCATCGTGGCTGCCGGTGGAAAACCCGTCGAGCAGGACGCGGGTGCCCCCGACGACGGCGAACCCGAACGCGCCCTCGGTCACGCGTGCCACGCCGGGGAGGGCGGCGATCTTCGCGGAAAGCCCCTGTGGCAGAGCGTCGGCGGGGTAGCTGTCGGGCGGATCCGCGCTCACCCACACGTCGGTAGCCGCGACCGGTGAAAAGATGTCTTTTGCCGATCGAATCATGTCGGCGTTCGTGCCGGTGATCACGACGGTGGTGAGCACCCCGATGAGCACGGTCATCACGGTCGCCCACACTCGGCGCGGCGCGCGCCGGATCGTCGCCGCCGCGAGCGCCCCGAACGATCCGAACATGCGCGCCGTCGTCGCCGTGGCATTGACGATGGGCGCGGTGAGCGCGAAGCCGAGGGCGATCTCGGCGCCCAACACCACGGCCATCGCGATGAACGCGTGGCTGCCGCGCTGGCCGGTGACGACCCACGTCGCGACCGCGAATACCGCCACGGCCCCAGCCCCACTCGCGATGCGCAGCCACCGCGGCACGACATCGGCCGGCGAGGCCCCGATCGGCGCCAGCGCCTCGATCGGCGAAACCTTGTACACCTGCCGTGCCGCCATCGCCGACGCCGCCACGCTGGTGAGCGCCGTCGCCGCCAGCGCCAGCGGTATCGCATAACCGGGCAGCCAATACTCGACGCGGGCCTCGAGTCCCTGCGTCACCGCCGGAGGCAATCGGCCGATTGCGATGTGGCCCGCCACAATTCCCATGCCGGATCCGATGGCGCCGCCGATCAGCCCGAGAATCGCGGCCTCCGCGAGCATGTCGCCGACAATGGTGGCGCGCCGGCCGCCGATCGCGCGCAGCATCGAGATGACCGGTCGGCGCGCGGTGATCGCCATCGTCATCGTGGTGTAGATCAAAAACGCGCCGACCACCAACGCCACCGCGGCACCCAGCAGGGCCATGTAGTTCATCAGCTTGACGCCGTCGCCGGCCCGGGCCGCCCGGAAGCTCGGGGCCGCGACGATCGCACGGCCGTTCACGGCCCCGGTGACCGCGGCGCGAACGGCGCCGGGGTCCGCACCCGGCTTCGTGCTGATCAGTATCGAGTCGAGTTGGCCGGGGCGGCCGGCGGCGTTCTGCGCCAAAGCAAGTGGCGCAAGAACGTAGTGTCCGCCGTTCAGGTCCGCGTATTGCTTACCGGCGAGCACGTCGGTGACCGTGACCGAAGCCGAACCCAGTTGAAATGCCTGGCCTTTCGCATAGCCGACACGGGGCCCGACCTGAACGCCGGACGGCGCCGCGGACAGCGCCTGCACCGGCCGGGTGAGCGCGTCCTTGAGGGCACCGCCCAGGGCGGCGGTGCTCGCGTCTGCGCCCAGCAGCAGCACCGGCCCCGACGGCGTGGACGCCGGCGTCCGAATCATCGGTGCCGCGGTGGCGACGCCGGGAACGGCGGCCACTTCGGCCAGGATCGAGTCGGGGAATCCGGCGTCGGTGATGCCGGACACCTCGAGCGCGGCGACCCCGGCGATCCCGTCGGCCAGCCGGCTGACCGATCCGGTGATCGACCCGAAGATCCCGAAAATCGCCACCAAATACGTTGCCGAGACGGCCATTACGGCGATCGACGCGGACGTGCGGCGCCGATGTACGGCCAGCTCCCGCAGACTGAACACGCGCAACCTGCTCGCAGTGGCCGTGATCGCGGCGCCGGGCTTCACCCCGCGACCGCCATGACGTCCGACCCGACCCGACCGTCCTGCAGAGTGATCACCCGGTCGGTGGCCGCGGCCGCATCGGGGTTGTGGGTGACCATCACCACCAGCCGGCCCCGGCCGTCCTCGTGCGCCACCTCGGCCAGCAGCGCCAAAATGGATGCGCCGGTCGTGGAGTCCAGGTTTCCGGTCGGCTCGTCGGCGAGGATCAGCGGCGGGTTCATCATCAACGCGCGCGCCACCGCCACCCGCTGCATCTGGCCGCCGGACAGCTCCGCCGGCCGGTGCCGGGTCCGGTTGCCGAGCCCGACCCGGTCCAGCAGCCGGACCGCGTCCGGCTTGGCCCTGCCCAGCCGAACACCGTCGAGCAGTTTGGGGATCGCCACGTTCTCCCAGGCCGACAGCGTCGGCAACAGATTGAAGAACTGAAAGATGAAACCCACCCGGTGATGGCGGAACCGCGACTGCTGTTCGTCGCCGAGGCGGCCGATCTCTTCGCCGTCGAAGGTGATGGACCCGGAATCGGGGGAATCCAACGCGCCAAGGAGGTGCAGCAACGTGCTTTTGCCCGCGCCGGAGGGCCCGACGACCGACACGAACTGCTCGTCGGCCAGCCACAGGCTGATGTCGTCGAGTGCCCGCACCGTCTGACCGCCGACCCTGTACTCGCGCACCACGTTGCGCAGCTCGATGGTCATTCAGACACCACGATGTCGAGCGGCGAACGGTTCATTCGCCGGCCGTTGACGATGATGAACCGACCGCGCGCCTACCTCGTATCTTCAGGCATGCTTGGCAGGTACCGGGTGGTCGACCATATCGTCGGGCACCTCGCGGCGATCGGAGTCGATCACGTCTTCGGTGTGGATGGCGCCAACATCGAGGACGTGTACGACGCGGCGCACTTTTGCCCCGACCTCGAGGCGGTGCTGGCCAAGCACGAGTTCTCCGCGGCCACCATGGCGGACGGGTACAGCCGAAGCGGGGCCGGCCTGGGCGTGGTGGCCTCGACCTCGGGTGGGGGAGCGCTGAACCTCGTCGCGGGTCTGGGCGAGTCGCTGGCGAGCCGGGTTCCGGTGCTGGCGTTGGTCGGCCAGCCCGCCAGCACGATGGATGGCCGGGGCAGCTTCCAGGACACCAGTGGCGCAAACGGATCGCTGAACGCCGAGGCGCTGTTCTCGGCGGTATCGGTGTTCTGCGAGCGGCTGCGCAGGCCGGCCGACATCGTCGCGCTACTTCCTCGGGCCATCGCCGCGGCGCGCGCCGGCGGCCCAGCGGTTCTGCTGCTGCCCAAGGACTTTCAGCAGGCATGCATTGACATCGAGCATGGCTCTGATGACGAGGATGACGTGCGGCCGACGGTCGGCAACCCGCATCCGATCGTGCGGGAACTGCGACGTGCCACGGGCCGAGTCACCATCGTCGCCGGCGAGCAGGTGGCCCGCGACGGCGCCCGGGCCGAGCTCGAAGAGCTGCGCACGGTGCTACGTGCGCGGGTTGCCACCGTGCCGGACGCGAAGGATGTTGCCGGCACACCGGGTTTCGGATCGTCGTCCTCGCTGGGGGTCACCGGGGTCATGGGCCACCCGAGCGTGGCCGACGAGGTGGCCGCCAGCGCTGTGTGTCTCATCGTTGGCACGCGCCTGACGGTCACCGCGCGCACCGGACTCGACGACGCGCTGGCGGCGGTGCGGACGCTCTCCATCGGATCGATGCCGCCGTATCTCGCCTGCACCCATGTGCATACCGACGACCTGCGCGGCTCGCTGCATATGCTGACCCAAGCGCTGCTCGGCCCTCGTCGGCCGCCCGGTCTGCGTGTGCCCGACGCGGTACGGCGCACCGAGATGAAGCCCCCGGCCTTCGCCGGTTCTGGTGTGCGGTACCGCGACGCCATGGCGGTACTGGACGGCGCTTTGCCCGACGGCGCCGACATCGTGGTCGACGCCGGCAACACCGGCGCGTCGGCGATCCACCACCTGCCGGTGCGGCGCGGAGGCAGGTTCGTCGTCGCGCTCGGCATGGGTGGCATGGGCTACAGCTTCGGGGCCGGGATCGGAATGTCATTGGGGCGGGCCAACAGTGGCCGGCCCGGTGGCCGCACCGTGGTGATCGCCGGGGACGGCGCGTTCTTCATGCACGGCATGGAGGTACACACGGCCGTGCAATACCGGCTGCCGATGACGTTCGTGCTGTTCAACAACAACGCGCACGCCATGTGTGTGACCCGCGAGCAGCTGTTCTATCACGACCTGTACAGCTATAACCGTTTTCGTCCCAGCCGGCTGGGCGCCGGGCTGGCGGCGATGTTCCCGGGCCTGACGTCGGTCGACGTCAGCGATGTCGATGGGTTCGCGGTGGCCATGGGCGCTGCGCTCGACGTCGACGGCCCGGCGGTGGTCAGTGTCGAGTGCGCCGCCGACGAAATCCCGCCATTCGCACCATTTCTCACGGCTGTGACTTTAAACGATGCTGCCGTGAAACAGATTTCACTTGACAAGGAGAACCGGACCAATGTCGTTGCCAGCGCTTGAGGATATTCCCGACCTCATCGATGGGGTCACCCGCATCGAAACCAGCCCCAGGGAGAAGGCCACGCCGATCATCATGGACATGATGCGGTCGGTGTACCCGCACGATGAGGTCTTCGGACAGTACTGCACCGTCAACGATTACGTCGACTGTCCACCCGACGAGTTGTACGAGTACATGGCCGACACCCGCAGCCTGGAGGAGTGGACATACAGCCTGCGCGGGTTCACCCCCACCGAGGAGCCCGGGTTATGGCTGGCGTATGACCGGCTCGGCTCGGAAACCGAGATCTACACCCGCACCGTCGTAAACGCGCAGGCGCGGACCGTGGACTACCACTGCGCCTGGGATCAAGGCAAGCATCTGTGGATGATTTACCTGATGCGTGTCATCGATGCCCAGCCCGTCCTCGACAAGCCGGGATCGGTTGTGCTGTGGACCAATTGCCATCACCCGTTCTACGACCGCAATCCGTATCCGGAGACCGCGCCGGCTTCCCGGCCCGTATGGGTCGGCGACTTCTGGGACATGTTCGGAGCCGGCCATCTGCTGGAGATGCGCAACCTCAAGGCGATCGCCGAGTACCGCCACCGCAACGGTCTGCCGGTGACGCCGGTATGGATGAGATGAGCGCACCATGGGTAAGCCAAGCGTCAGCCTGATCGACGTCTCCACGTATCTGCCGGGCGAGCCGATCCCTGCCGACTACTACGCGCGATACGCCGAATCCGACGATCTGCGCGACAACGTGATGTTCCGCGCCCCGAAGTTTCGCCATCACGTCGGCGCCGACGAGAGTTCAGTCGACATGATCGAACGTGCGGCCCATGGCCTGATCGAGCGGCACGGCCACGACGTCATCGAAGGCGCCGACGTGCTGATCACGCACACCCAGGTACCCGACATGGCGTTCTACGGCCAAGGTGGCAGCATCGCGCACCGGCTGGGTATGCGGCCATCCTGGGTGCTCGACCTGAACAACGGCGGCTGCGCCGCATTCGTGTTGGCGCTCAACGTGGCCCGTAAATTGTTGTCGGCGGGCGAAGGGCGCACCGCGCTTATCGCCATCGCGCAGAATGCGGCCGGACAATTCTTCGATCAACCGACCATTCGCCGCAAGGCGCAGTCGGCGGTGCCCGGCGACGGGGCGGCGATGGGACTGGTCGCGGTGAGCGAGCGGTCGCCGATTCTCGATGTCGAGTGCCGCACCTACGGACAGTATGCGGGCGAAATGACGCTTTCCTACGATCCGCCGCGCAAGTGGTGGCAGGCCGGCACCGGCGAGGGCAGCATCGGTTTCACCGAGAGCAAGGTCACCAAGGTGCTGGCCCGCGGCAACCGGCAGGTTCCCGAGGTGGCGCTGGCGGTGTGCGATCGAATCGGGTTGGCCGCCAAAGATATCGGCCTGCTGGTCACCAACCAGCCGAACAGGGCGTTTCTGCGCAATTGGCGTGACGCGCTCGAGTTGCCTCCATCGCGCCACGTCGACACTTTCGACGAGTGCGGCAACCTGTTCGGTGCCGGGATCCCGATCAATCTGGACCGCGCCATCTCCGATGGCCGGCTCGGTGCCGGTGACGTGGTCATGATGGCGGCGTTCGCGCACGCCGGTGACTTCGCCGGCGCCGCCGCGGTGCGCTGGGGCGGGCGAGACTGATGCAACCCGGATGCCTGGTGGCTGGCGAGATCTGCGATGCGCTGCCCGACGCGGTGGATCCGCTTGCCTTGTCGCTCAACGAAAATCCGTTTCCGCCGCTGCCGTCGGTACGTTCGGCGTTGATCCGATCCGTGTGCGCGGCGAACCGGTACCCGGAGTTCCTGCCGGAGCGGTTGCGCGACGTGATCGCCGGCCACATCGGCGTGCCCGCCGACCGGGTGGTGCTGGGCGCCGGGGCGACGGGTGTCGTGTTGCAGGCGCTGCAGGCACTGACCGCGCCGGGTGACACGATGGTGATGGCGTCGCCGACGTTCGACGGTTACCCGATCGTCGCGCACTTGGCACGCCTGAACTCGTCGCTCGTTGCGCTGGACGAACACGGCCACAACGACCTCGACGCGCTGGCCGACGCGGCCACCGCCGCCCGCGTCGTGGTCCTGTGCCGGCCGCACAACCCGACCGGCACGCTGGAGCCCACGGCCGCTGTCTTCCGGTTTCTGCGGCGGGTGCCGCGCGACACCGTCGTGCTGCTCGACGAGGCCTATATCGAGTTCACCACTCCCGAGCACCGTTTCGACGTGGCGGCGTTGGTCGCGCGGTTTCCCAACGTGGTGGTGGTGCGGACCTTCTCCAAAGCCTACGGCCTGGCGGGGCTGCGGATCGGCTATGCGGCGGCGTCTCCCGAGCTGGCACCGACGCTGTGGAGCCAGCAGGTGCCGTTCGGCATCCCGATTACCGGTTTGCTTGCGGTCGCGGCGTCGTATGACGCGGAAAACGAACTGGCGCGACGGATCCGGTTGATCACCGCCGAACGCCGCTATCTCCGGATGCGGCTGAGCGCAATGGGGATCTACACGACCGACGCGCATGCGAATTTCATGTATCTGCCTTCTCCGACGGGTGGGCGGGACGGGCGGCGCCGGCCGTGGCGTGAGGTTTTCGGCGACAGTGGGCCCCGGGTGCGGTATTACGCGGACGGTGGCGCGCGGATTACCGTGGGCGGCCGGGCATCGACGACGGCGGTGCTGTCGGCGATGGGAAAGGCCACGCTCGGGCTCCAAGTGCGGTAAGAAGGGGCGTGGCGCAATCACGACCGGACAAGCGTGATCCGATCGCCGCGGCGCGCGTCAACTGGGAGCGCGCCGGGTGGGGTGACGTGGCGCCGGGCATGGTCGCGGTGACATCGGTGATGCGTGCGCACCAGATCCTGCTGGCCCGCGTCGAGACGGCGTTGCGTCCCTACGACCTGAGCTTCTCCCGATACGAATTGCTGCGGCTGCTGGCGTTCAGCCGGACCGGGGCGCTGCCCATCACCAAGGCCTCCGACCGGCTGCAGGTCCACGTCACCAGCGTGACCCACGCGATCCGCCGGCTGGAGGCCGACGGGCTGGTTCAGCGGGTGCCGCACCCCACCGACGGGCGCACCACGCTGGTGCAGATCACCGACCTGGGCCGCTCGACGGTCGAGGACGCCACCGTCACGCTCAACAAGCAGGTGTTCGCCGATCTCGGGATGACCGACACCGAATCGCAGGACTTGGCGTCGTCGATTGAGACGTTGCGCCGCAACGCGGGTGACTTCTGAGCTGATTCCCGGGCGCGTCCAACGTCGAGTCGTTGGGACGAATCGGCCGATTTCCCATCACAAGTCGACGTTCGGGGCTAGATCAACGCAGGGTCTCGATGACCGCGCTGAAGTCCTTATCACCGTGATCGGCGGCGAATTTCGCGTAGATCTCGGCGGCGTGCCGGCCCAGCGGGGCGGCCGAACCGCTGGAGGACACCGCATCCATCGCCAGGCCCAGGTCCTTGTTCATCAGCGCGGTGGCGAAGCCCGGCGCGAAGTCGTTATTGGCCGGCGAGGTCGGGACCGGGCCCGGCACCGGGCAATTGGTGTGCACGGCCCAGCAGTTGCCGGTCGCCCCGGTGATCACGTCGAACAGGGACTGCGCCGACAACCCGAGCTTCTCGGCCAAGACGAATGCCTCGCCGATCGCGATCTGCTGCACCGCCAGCACCATGTTGTTGCACACCTTGGCGGCCTGCCCGGCCCCGGCCGCGCCGCAGTGGATGATCTTGCCCGCCATGGGTTCCAGCACCGGCCGCGCCCGTTGCAGGCTTTCCGAGTCACCGCCCACCATGAACGCCAGCGTCCCGGCGACGGCGCCCTTCACCCCGCCCGAGACGGGCGCGTCCAGCTGCGCGACGCCGCGCGATTCCGCCAGCGCATGCACCTCGCGGGCATCGTCGACCGAGATCGTAGAGCTGTCGATGAACAGCGCACCCGATCGCGCGCTCGGCAGGATCTCCGCGTAGCAGCGTTTGACCAACTCGCCGTTGGGCAGCATGGTGATGACGACGTCCGCCCCGGTGACCGCGTCGGCGGCGCAGCCGAAACCGGCGACGCCGGCCGCGGCCGCCGCCGACAGCGCCGCGGGCACCGGATCGAACCCGCGTACCGCATGGTTGGCGGCAACAAGATTCATTGCCATGGGCCCGCCCATATGGCCCAACCCCAGGAAAGCCACGGTCAAGTGCTCGGTCATCTCGGACCCCATCTATGCGGTTGCTGGAGAAGCTCGAAACCGTGCGGCCTGGGCCCGTCCGACGACCACTCGCATGATTTCGTTGGTCCCTTCCAGGATTCGGTGCACCCGCAGGTCGCGCACGATCTTTTCCAGACCATACTCGCGCAGGTAGCCGTAGCCGCCGTGCAGCTGCAGGGCTTTGTCGGCGACCTCGAAGCAGGTGTCGGTGACGTAGCGTTTGGCCATCGCGCACAATTCGACCTTGTCGGGATCGTCGGTGTCCAACGCGTTGGCCGCCCGCCACAACATCATTCGCGACGTCTCGAGTCCGGTAGCCATGTCGGCCAGGGTGAACCGGATGGTCGGCTCGTCGAGCAGCGACTTGCCGAATGCTTGCCGGTCGCGCACGTAGGCTCCGGCCTTGTCGGCGGCGGCCTGGGCGCCGCCCAGTGAGCACGCGGCGATGTTGAGGCGGCCGCCGTTGAGGCCGTTCATCGCGATGCCGAATCCGGCGCCCTCGCCGTCCGCGCCGCCCAGCATCGCGTCCGCGGGCACCCGCACCCCCTGAAGGATCACCTGCGCGGTGGGCTGGGCATGCCAGCCCATCTTCTCCTCCAGCGCGCCGAAACTCAGCCCGGGAGTGTCCTTTTCGATGACAAACGCCGAGATGCCGCGCGGACCCTCGGCACCGGTCCTGGCCATCACCACGTAGACGTCCGAGGCCCCCGCACCGGAGATGAACTGCTTGACACCGTCGAGCACGTAATCTGAGCCCTGCTTGACGGCGCGGGTGCTCAATGCGCTCGCGTCGGACCCGGCGCCCGGCTCGGTCAGACAGTAGCTGGCGATGACGTCCATCGACGCCAACCGCGGAACCCAGAGTTTGCGTTGTTCGGCGGTACCGAAGGTGTCGATCATCCACGCGCACATGTTGTGGATCGACAGGAACGCGGCGGTGGTGGGGTCGGCGATGGCCAACTGCTCGAAGATGCGGACCCCGTCGAGTCGGCGCAGCCCGCTGCCGCCGACGTCGTCACGACAGTAGATCGCCGCCATGCCCAGTTCGGCCGATTCACGCAGCACGTCGGTCGGAAAGTGTTTGGCCGCATCCCATTCCAGGGCGAACGGAGCGAGGCGCTTGGCGGCGAACGCCGCAGCCGTCTCAGTGATCACCCGTTCGTCGTCGTCAAGGGTAAAGGAAGCCATAGCGTATCCGGCCCTAATCCATTGTGGGAATGACGAATTCGGCGCCATCCTTGATGCCGGACGGCCACCGCTGCGTCACGGTCTTGGTCTTCGTGTAGAAGAGGATCGACGAGGGCCCGTGCTGGTTGAGGTCGCCGAAGCCCGAGCGTTTCCAGCCCCCGAAGGTGTGGTAGGCCACCGGTACCGGGATCGGCACGTTGACGCCGACCATGCCGACCTGCACGCGGGAGACGAAGTCGCGGGCGGCGTCGCCGTCGCGGGTGAAGATGGCCACGCCGTTGCCGTACTCGTGCTGAGAAGGAAGCGCCAGTGCTTCTTCGTAGGTCTCGGCCCTTACGATGCACAGCACGGGCCCGAAGATCTCGTCGGTGTAGATCGACATGTCCGGGGTGACGTGGTCGAACAGGGTCGGCCCGATGAAGAAGCCGCCTTCGAGGTTGGCGTCACCGAAAGTCAGGTCGTCGCTGGCGCGTTCGCGGCCGTCGATAACCAATTCGGCGCCCGCGTCGACACCCTGGCCGATGTAGTCGCGCACCTTGGCCACGGCGGCCTCGGTCACCAGCGGACCGTAGTCGGCCTTGGGGTCCAGGCTGTGGCCCACGCGCAGGTTGTTGATCCGCTCGATGAGCCGGGCCCGCAGCCGGTCCGCGGTCTGCTCACCGACCGGCACCGCGACGCTGATCGCCATGCAGCGTTCGCCGGCGCTGCCGTATCCGGCGCCGATCAGCGCGTCGACGGCCTGGTCCAGGTCGGCGTCGGGCATCACGATCATGTGGTTCTTGGCGCCGCCGAAGCACTGCGAACGCTTGCCGGTCGCGGCGGCCCCGGCGTAGATGTACTGGGCGATGTCGGAGCTGCCGACGAACCCGACGGCCTGGATGTCGGGGTGGTTCAGGATGGCGTCGACGGCCTCCTTGTCGCCGTGCACGACCTGGAACACGCCCGGCGGCAGGCCGGCCTCGACGAAGAGTTCGGCGAGGCGCACCGGGACCGACGGGTCGCGCTCGCTGGGCTTGAGCACGAACGCGTTGCCGCAGGCCAGCGCCGGGCCGGCCTTCCACAGCGGGATCATCGCCGGGAAGTTGAACGGGGTGATGCCGGCGACCACGCCCAGCGGCTGGCGTAGCGAGTAGACGTCGATGCCCGGTCCGGCGCCCTCGCTGTACTCGCCCTTGAGCAGGTGCGGGATGCCGACGGCGAACTCGATGACCTCGATGCCGCGCTGAATGTCGCCGCGTGCGTCGGGGACCGTCTTTCCGTGCTCGCGCGACAACAGCTCGGCCAGCTCGTCCATGTTCTTGTTGACCAGCTCGATGAAACGCATCATCACCCGGGCGCGACGCTGGGGGTTCGTTGCGGCCCAACCCTTTTGGGCCTCGACGGCCGACGCCACCGCGGCGTCGATGTCGGCCTGGCCGGCCATCGGCACCTGCGCCTGGACGCCCCCGGTGCTGGGGTCGAAGACGTCAGCGGTGCGGCCGGACCGGCCGGCGGTGCGCTGCCCATCGATGAAGTGCGGAATCTGTGTGGTCATGGGGCCCTCGAATGTGGTTGACGGCGCGGACGCGGAGGCGAGTGGTTACTTGCATATCCTAGTAACTCGGTTAGGGCCTTGGCAAGGTGGGTGGCGGGCTAGCCTGACAGCTGTATGCACACCATCGAGGCCGACTACCTGGTGGTCGGCGCGGGCGCCATGGGAATGGCCTTCATCGACGCGCTGGTCACGGAAACCTCGGTGACCTCAGCAACCTCGGCGCCCTCACCGTCTCAGGCCCGCATCGTGGTGGTGGACCGCAACCACGCGCCCGGTGGGCACTGGACCATGGCCTACCCTTTCGTGCGGCTGCACCAGCCGTCGGCGTTCTACGGCGTCAATTCGCTGCGGCTGGGCGGTGACTCCATCGACCAAGTCGGTTGGAACCGGGGCCTCTACGAATTGGCGACCGCCGGCGAGATCTGCGCGTACTACGACCACATCATGCGCCGGCAGCTGTTGCCGACCGGTCGGGTCAGCTACTTCCCGATGAGCGAATACCTCGGCCAAAACCGTGGTGAAGGCCGGTTTCGTACGCTCGCCGGCGCTGACTACACCGTCCGCGTGGCGCGCCGCGTCGTCGACGCCACCTACATGCGTGTCATGGTTCCGGCCATGCGCCCGCCACCGTATCGGGTGGCGACCGGCATCGACTGCGTCGCGCCCGGCGACCTGGCGCGGCGCGGCCCCTACGAGCGCTACGTCGTCGTCGGGGCCGGCAAGACCGGCATCGACACCTGCCTGTGGCTGCTGGGTCACGGCGTCGAACCGGACCGGCTCACCTGGATCATGCCCCGCGATCCCTGGCTGTTGGACCGCGAGACGATGCAGCCCGGCTCGTTGTTCGCCGAGAAGATCAAGGCCAGCTTCACCGCGCAACTGCGCGCCATCAACGACGCGGCGTCGGTGCCCGATCTGTTCGCCCGCCTCGAGGATGCCGGCCTGCTGCTGCGGATCGATACGGCGACCCGGCCCGCCATGTATCGCTGTGCGACCGTCACCCGGCTCGAACTCGAGCAGCTGCGACGAATCACCGACGTGGTCCGCCTGGGCCACCTGCTGGCCATCGAGGCGGACAAAATGGTCCTCGACCGGGGTGCGGTGGCGGTCAGCGGCCGCGAGCTCTACATCGACTGCACCGCCGACGGCGCCGGAAAGCGGCCCGCCACACCAATTTTCGATCCGGGGCACATCACGCTGCAAAGCGTGCGCGGCTGCCAGCAGATCTTCAGCGCGGCGCTGATCGCCCACGTGGAGGCCGCGTACCGCGACGACTCGCTGAAAAACGAGCTGTGCGTGCCCCTGCCGCATCCCGACACCGACGTCGACTGGCTGCGGCTGGCGCTGTCCGACTACCGCAACCAGCTGCGCTGGTTCGACGACCCGGAGTTGATGTCGTGGTTGTCCGCGGCGCGCCTGGACCTTTTCGGTCACCTGGTCGGCCACCTGCTGCCGTCGGCGTCCGCGAAGCCCCGGGTCCGGGACCGGGTACTGAGCATCGCCAAGTCCGTCTTTTCCGCCACCGCCGCCAAGCTCGACCGGCTGATGGCCGACGAAGCCGCACTCGCTGCGCCCTGACCGTGTAACCCGAGCCGATATAGATCGGGTGAAGGAGGCATGTGGCGGCAAGAAACGAACCCGTCGGGCCGCGAGCCCTGCGCGCGGTACCCGGCGATGGCCATGAGGCCGGCTACCCGGACTGGGAAGCCGTGTACTGCGACAACGTGAGCTGGGTGTACCGCACGCTGTTCGCGCGCGTCGGCAACCGGACCGACGCGGAAGACCTCACCGCCGAGGTGTTCCTCGCCGCGCTGCGGCCGCTGCGCCTGACCGTGAGCGTGGGGGAGGTCCGTGCCTACCTGCGGGCCACGGCCAGGACGGTGCTGGCCGCACACTGGCGCGAGACCGTGGGACGGGAGATAACCTCGATCGAGGACATCGAACAACCAGTCGACAGCCAGGATGCGATCAGCACCGCGCCGCGGCGCGTGGCCCGGGTTCTGGACAGCCTGCCGGATCGCTATCGCCAGATTCTGGAATCGCGCTTTCTGCGGGGCAATTCGATCAAGGAGTCCGCCGCGGAACTCGGGATCAGCGTGGCCAATGCCAAAGTGCTCCAGCACCGCGCCCTGCGGCTGGCGGCGCAGGTCAACGATGGGGGCCAGCCATGAACGCGCGAGGGTTGCGACGCTATGTCGACGATCTGTTGCGGGGGCGCCGGCCCAGGTCGTTCGCGCCCGACGACTTCGAAGCGGCGCAGCTCCGCACGGCCATCGAGTTGCGGGCGGCTCGCGGCGGGAATGACGAACCGCGGCCGGAATTCCTCTCCGATCTGCACCGTCGGCTCGGCGAGCAGATGTCAGGCGCGCCAACGGAAACGGCGCCCGGTCGCGGTAGCACGCGCCGCCAGGTCATCGTCGGCACGTCGGCCGCCGCGACGGCCGCGGTCGCGGCCGTTTCCATCGATCGGGCCGTGATCGCCGGTCGATACGGCGAAGAGCGCGCCCCGGATGGCCCTGCCGGGCAACTCACCCCCAATGATGGAAGCTGGCAGCGCGTTGCGGCCAGTTCGGACGTGCCCGACGGCGTCATGCATCCCTTCGATCTGGGTTCGGTGACCGGATTCGTCCGGCGCGTCGACGGCAACGTTCAGGCGATATCCGGGGTGTGCACCCATCAGGGGTGCAAGCTGTGGTTCGACGCACCGGATGACACGCTGCGCTGCCCCTGCCACACCACATCGTTCTCCCCCAGCGGAAAGGTGCTCACCCACCAGCTGCCGATCGCACCAAAACCGTTGCCCGCATTGATGGTTCGCGAGAACAACGGCGTCATCGAGGTGTTCGGCCCGGCGCGTCCCACCTAGCGGTGTAACCCACCGCCCTATCTCTGGGCATGGATATCGCGGTACTTCGAAGGCTTTTGGCGGCGGTGCTGGCCGTGGGCGTGCTGATGTCGGCCGGTTGTGGTCGGTCGCGGCCCGTGGCAACCACCGTCGCACCCACCACCGAAAGGTCGATCACCGCGCCGCCCCAACCCGCCGGCGCCGACCAGGTCATCATCGACGGCTTCGCGTTCGCGCCGGCCACCCTGACGGTGCCCGCCGGGACCACCGTCACCTGGGCCAACCGCGACGAAGAACCCCATACGGTGGCGGCGAGTGACGGCTCATTTCACTCACCCGGTATGGGAACGGGAGCCACCTTCGCCCACACCTTTTCCACCGCCGGCACTTTCGACTACGTCTGCTCGATTCACCCGATGATGCGCGGCACCGTGGTGGTGACGGGATGACCGACCCGAACGGGATGAGTCGCCGTCAGCTGCTGCGCCACACCGCGTGGTTCGGGGCGGCGGTCGGGTTCGCGGTGGCCGGCGGCGAGGTCATCTCGCACGTCGCCGGCGACGCGGTGGCTCAGCGCGCACACGTCCAGCCAACCCTGCGCTTCGCGCAAGTCAGCGACAGTCACCTCGGTTTCACCGGTGCGCCCAACCCGGACGTCGCCGCAACGTTTCGCCACGCGATCGAAAGTGTCAACAACCTCGGCTACACACCGGATTTCGTCCTCCACACGGGCGACCTGACCCACCTGTCCACCCCCGAACAGTTCGACCAGGCGAAGCAGATGATGAGTGGCCTGAAGACACCACACGTGTTCACCGTGCCCGGCGAACACGATTCGATCGATGACGCCGGGCAGAAGTACCGAAACACCTTCGGCGCGGGCGCTGTTGGTGACGGCTGGTACAGCCTGGACGTCGCCGGCGTACACCTCATCGCGCTGGTCAACACGTTGAACCTGCGCAAACTGGGCCACCTGGGTGTGGATCAGTTGGAGTTCGTCAAGAAGGACGTCGCCCGTCTTTCCAGCGATACCCCGATCATCGTGTTCAGTCACATCCCCTTGTTCGCGATGTACCCGCGGTGGGGCTGGGGCACCGATGATGCCACCGAGGCGCTGAGCCACCTGCGCCGGTTCTCGTCCGTCACGTGCCTCAACGGCCATGTCCACCAGCTGTTTTCCAAAACGGAAGGCAACGTGGCCTTCTACAGCGGGACCACCACCGCCTACCCGCTGCCGCGCCCCGGTGACGCACCGGCGCCCAAACCGGTGACACTGCCGGCCGGCAAGCTGCGCGACGCACTGGGCATCCGCGAGGTCAGTTACACCAGGGGACAGACCGCCCTTGCGCTGAAAGAGCGGACGTTGCAGTGATCGGCATCCTGGCCCGGCTCGGACTCGTCACCTCACTGACCATCAGCGCCGCTGGCCACGCCTACCTCTATGTCCATGGCTACCAACATATCCCGACCATCGGCATCGGATTTCTGGTTCAGGCCAGTGTGTCGTCGGCGATCGCCCTGCTGATTCTGGTCGGTGGCCCCGGATGGCTGCGTTGGGCCGCTGCCACGCTGGCGGCCGGT